>JBHELO010000149.1:0-17908 GCA_046263055.1 Acidimicrobiales bacterium
ACGGGGGCTTCCTCCCAGGACAGGCGGGGGGCGTCCGACCAGAGGCGCTCGAGGTCGTAGTACGTGCGGGTCTCGTCCAGGAACACGTGGACCACGAAGTCGCCGTAGTCGAGCAGCACCCACTCGGCCTCCTCCCGGCCCTCGGTGCGCAGCGGCGACGGGCCGCCGGTCCCCTTGACCCGGGCCTCCACCTCGTCGGCCATGGTGCGCACCTGGCGGGAGTTGCGGCCGCTGGTGATCACGAACGCGTCGGTGATGGCGAGCACCGCGCCCACCTCCAGGATCACGGTGTGGTCGCCGCCCTTGGCGTCGGCGGCGCGCGCCGCCTCCCGGGCCCACGTGCGGACCTGCTCCAGCTCGCGTTCGTACTGGGTGTTCGTGGGGATCCCTCCGATCGGAGACGGTGCGGCCACCGGGGCCGGGTGCGGTACGGGCGCCGTCACGGCCGCTGCGGGACGGCAGGGGGGGGCCACCGGCTGGCGGGACCCGGGACAGCAGCCGTCCTCATCTGCCCTCAGCGTACAGACCCCGGCGACGGATGACGTCGATCGCCCCCGCCGGCACCAGGAAGTCCAGGGGCAGGCCGGCAGCAGCCCGGGCCCGCAGGTCGGAGGCGGAGACCTCCAGGCCCGGGATGTCCACCCGTGCCGTGCGCCAGCCGGGGCCGGGGTCCACGTCGGGAGCGCCCGGGCGGTTGACCACCACCAGGGTGGCGAGGGCGGCGGTCTCCTCCGTCCGCCGCCACGTGGGCAGCTCGGCGGCCACGTCGGCACCGACCACGAGGAACAGCTCCCGGTCGGGCGACTCGTCGGCCAGGGCCCGCATCGTGTCGGCCGTGTAGGAGTCGCCGCCCCTGGCGATCTCCACGTCGCTGGCCTCCAGGCCGTCGTGGCCGGCCACCGCGGCGGCCACCATGGCCAGGCGGTCGGCCGCCGGGGTGACGAGACGGTCGGCCTTCTGCCAGGGCTGGTTGGCCACCACCAGCAGGAGCCGGTCGAGCCCGAGGGCGCACCGGACGTTGACTGCCGCCACCAGGTGCCCCAAGTGCACGGGATCGAACGTGCCCCCCAGCACCCCCAGGCGCTCGGGCCCGTCGTTCATGCGCCTGGGCACGCAGGCGCCCCGGGGCGCGTCTCGGCGCGTTCGTCGACCAGGGCCATGGCGTCGGCCGGCGATCGTAGGGCCAGGCGATACGCTCGGGTGCGGAAACCGAGGTGACGGGACCGTTTCCTCGGGCCCACACTGTCCTGCGCATGACCACCCTTCCCACCACCACCACCACCACCACCGCCGCCGCCGCCGACGCCGACGCCGCCACGGGCGGCGCCCCGACCTGGACCCCGGGCGGCTGGCGGTCGTTGCCGGCCGACCAGCAGCCGGAGTGGCCCGACCCGGCCGCCCTGGCCGGCGTGCTGGCCCGCATCGCCGCCAACCCGCCGCTGGTCTTCGCCGAGGAGGTGCGGACCCTCACCACCAGGCTGGCGGCGGTGGCCGACGGCCAGGCCTTCGTGCTCCAGGCCGGCGACTGCGCCGAGTCCTTCGACGCGTCGGCCGACTCGCTGCGCGACAAGCTCAAGGTGATCCTGCAGATGGCGGTGGTGCTCACCTACGGGGCCGGCCTGCCGGTGGTGAAGATGGGCCGCATCGCCGGGCAGTTCGCCAAGCCCCGGTCGTCGCCCACCGAGACGGTGGCGGGCACGGTCATCCCCTCGTTCCGGGGCCACATGGTGAACGGCGAGGCCCCCACCGCCGAGGCGCGGGTGGCCGACCCCGAGCGCCTGCTCCAGGCGTACCACCAGTCGGCCTCCACCATGAACCTGCTGCGGGCCTTCACCAAGGGTGGCTTCGCCGACCTCACCAAGGTCCACGTGTGGAACCAGGAGTTCGTGCACGCCAGCAGCGAGGGCCAGCGCTACAAGCGGATCGCCAACGAGATCGAGCGGGCGCTGCGGTTCATGGCCGCCTGCGGGATCGACCTGTCCACCGAGGCCACCATCCACCAGGTGGACGTGTGGACGTGCCACGAGGCCCTGCTCCTGGGCTACGAGGAGGCCCTGACCCGCCAGGACTCCCTCACCGGCTCCTGGTACGACTGCTCGGCCCACCTGCTGTGGGTGGGTGAGCGGACCCGGCGCCTCGACGGTGCCCACGTCTCGTTCCTCACCGGCGTGGACAACCCGGTGGCGGCCAAGCTGGGGCCGTCCACCACGCCCGAGCAGGCCGTGGGCCTGTGCCAGGTGCTGAACCCGGCTCGGGTGCCGGGCCGCCTCTCGCTCATCACCCGCCTGGGCGCGGACCGGGTGGAGGAGGTGCTGCCGCCGCTGGTCCGGGCCGTCGGGGACGCCGGCCACCCGGTGGTGTGGGTGTGCGACCCCATGCACGGCAACACCGTGCAGGCCTCGGGCGGCCGCAAGACCCGCCACTTCCACGACATCCTGGCCGAGATCCGGGGGTTCTTCGCCGTCCACCGGGCCGAGGGGTCGTGGCCCGGCGGCGTGCACGTGGAGCTCACCGGCGACGACGTCACCGAGTGCCTGGGCGGCAGCAGCGCGGTGCTCGACCACCACCTGTCCGAGAAGTACACGAGCATCTGTGACCCCCGCCTCAACGCCCGTCAGTCCCTGGACCTGGCCTTCGAGGTGGCCGAGCTCCTCCGGGGATGACCCTCGTCGCCGGCGGCAGTGGCCGCTGGCGCCGCTCGCAGCCGGCGGACCATGGCCGCCACCACCACGGCCACCAGCGCCACCTCGAGCAGGGGCGCCGCCACCTGGTAGATGTCGGTCTGCAGGTGCGACAGGGCGCCGTGGCGGACCAGGGGCTCGGGCAGCGCCGAGGTGGCGGGCCGGGCGGTCCCCAGCTCCAGCACGGCGGCCTGGAGGAGGGCCAGCCACCCCACCCGCCACCGCCAGGCCAGGGCCAGCACCGGCAGGCCCCACGCCAGGTACCAGGGCAGCACGTAGGTACCGACGAGCAGGTAGGCCACCACCGCCGCCCCCGCCACCAGCACCGGCCCCTCCGCCTCCGGCCGGCGCCGGGCCAGCACGGCCAGCAGCCCGACCGCCAGCGCCGTCCCCACCCAGGCCAGGGCCCGCCCGTCGGTGGCCGCGGTGGCGGTTCCAGTCCCCGCCAGCCACCGGAGCGGGGCGGCCCACACCGAGCCGCCGTTCACCCGGGCACTGGCGTCGCCCAGGGCGCTGACCACGGATGTGCCCCCGCCCAGGCCCAGCCCGGCCAGGCCGACAGCGCCGGCGGTGGCGGCCAGCACCGCGGCCGGGCGCCGGCCGTGATGCCACCACACCCACGCGACCAGCCCGCCCAGCGGCAGCAGGGCGGCCACCTTCACGAGGGCGCCGGCGGCCAGGGCGGCGCCCGCCCACACCGGGCGCCGGGCGGCCACCAGGAGGGCCCCGCCCAGGACGGCCAGGCCCACCAGGGCGTCGTTGTGGGCGCCGTTGACCACGCCCACCACCACCACCGGGTTGACGCCGAGCAGGGCCACGGCCACCGGGTCGCGGGAGCGGCGGTCCACCACGACCAGGGCGACGGCCACGGCCAGCGCCGCCAGCCCCTGGAAGAACAGCCGGGCGGCCAGGGGCGACGTCCCCGCCACCGCCATCCCCGCGGCCGAGACGGCGGTGAAGGCGGGCCCGTAGACCGATCTCGAGGTCACCCAGAAGGCGGGCACCCGGCGACCGATGGGGTCGGTGCGGTACTCGGCGGGCAGGTGGCGGTAGGGGCTGACGTGGTAGGTGGCCACCATGCGCCCGTACATGGCGTAGGACCACACGTCGGCCGACTCGGTGGGCGGCACCACCACGGCCAGCACCAGCAGGGCCCCGCTGGCGGCGAGGACCAGCCGCCGCCCGAGCCGCCGCCGGCGGTGCTCGGCCACCACCATGGCGCCGAGAGCGGCGAAGGCCACCACCAGCAGCACCAGGTGGAGGCCGGGAGCGGCCCGGGGGCTGCGCAGCAACGCCCCGGCGGTGGCCGCCGCGGCCACCGCCATCGCCCCTCGACTGACCAACGCTGTCGTCCTCGCTCCCGCCTCCCGGCGGGCCGGCCGGCGGGCCCGGCCAGACCGGGAGGCTCGGGTCCAGGCGAAACCTACCTGTGCAGTCCTACGTGAGGATCCGCTGGCAGGTGCCCGGCGACCGCGCAGGTGGCTTCCCCGTGACCGTCAGGACGTGATGGAGCCGCTCCCGCAGGCACGCACGCCGTAGGCGTCGGCCTTGGCGTTGGCCGCGGTGGTCAGGACGTTGACCTCGTCGAGGGCGGCGAGGGCCTTGGCGCGGTCGTTGGCCTTGGCCGCCGCACCGACGTCGTTGGCCTTGGCGACCTGGGCCTCGAGGGCCGCCAGCATGTCGCTCACCGCCGCCTCGTCGCCCGGTGGCACCGCCAGCGCGTGCAGGTCGGCCGTCGCCTTGGTGTAGATGGGCTGGATGGTGTCCAAGTAGCGGCCGAAGCTGCGCAGGTCACTCGTCGACGGCTTCCTCACGGCGTCACTCTTTTTGTTGGCGTCTTTGCAGATGGCCTCCGCCTTGGCCACGAAGGCCGACTTCACGATGTCGCGGGCCCCGTCGAACACGGGGGTGACGGCGGATTGGGTGCCCGTGCCGCACGAGGTGAACCCGTAGGCCTTGGCCTTGTCGGCGGCGTCTTTGGCGCTGGTGTTGGCGTCGTCGGCGGCACCCGCAGTGGCTTTGTCGTCCACCTTGGCGGCGGTGTCCTGCAAGCGGTGGGCGGCCGCCGCCACCCCGCCGATGGCACCGAACACGGCGCTCACGGTGGCCTTGTCGCCACCCGGGACGGAGAGCTTCTGGAGCTTGGCCACCTGGTCGTCGGTGGCAGTGGCCAACGACCTGGCGGAATCCGCCAACTCCGGGTAGCTCGTGGGCTTCTTGGACGTGGCGTTGAGGTTGGTGGTGCGGCAGATGGTGTCGGCCTTGCCCACCAGCGACGACTTGGTCGGCCCTCCGCACGCCGCCAGGCCGAGCGCCACCGGCACCGCCATCACCGCCACCGCCCGTGCCGTGTTCCGATCCATGCGCACTGCCTCCCCTGCGACCCGACGTGTGGACCCCGCCGTCCGCTGGGCGCGGGGGTTCGCGATGAGGATGCCCGATGCCCACCGCCCCGGCAATCCCCCGAACGGGCCTTTCCCTGGGCCGAACGGACTACGCCCCGCCGGCGATGCCGCCGGTGCCTGACCTCGTTGACGGGCCCGGGGCGGCTATGCCAGCTGCTCCACGAAGTGCTGGAGCTGGCGGAGGTTGCGGCACTCGAACACGCCGTCGCAGGAGGGGGCGTAGGCGGCCATCACCGAATCGCCGGTGTCCCAGTAGGACCTCGGCTCGGGGTTGAGCCACCACAGGTGGCGGGACCGACGGGCGATCTCGGCCACCGCCGCCGGCGCCGGGTCGTGGTAGTTGCTGCGGGCGTCGCCCAGGACGACGACCGTCGTGCGGGGCGTGAGCTCGCCGCCCCAGCGCCCGGCGAAGGCGGCCAGGGCCTGCCCGTAGTCCGAGTGGCCCTCGGCCCACACCACGTCGGCCTCGGCGTTGACCCGCCGCACCGCCTCGTCCAGGTCGTCGGCGCCGGCCAGGAGCGACGTCACCTCGTCCACACCGTCGACGAACACGAACGACCGGACCCGGGTGAACTGGGCGGAGAGGGCGTACACCAGCTGGAGGGTGAAGCGGGCGAAGGCGGCAACCGAGCCGGAGACGTCGGCCACCACCACGAGCTCCGGCTTGACGGGGCGGCGGTGGCGGAAGCGGGGCTCGGCGGGCACGCCGCCGTAGGACAGCGAGTGTCGGGCGGTGGCCCGGAAGTCGAGCGCCCCCCGGCGGCGGTGGCGGCGGCGACGGGCCAGCCGCACTCCCAGGCGGCGGGCCAGCGGCTGGAGCGACCGGCGGAGGGCGGCCAGCTCCTCGCGGGACGCGTGCATGAAGTCCACGTCCTCGGGAAGCGGCCGGCGTCCGGCCCGCCCCACCGCGATGGCCCCCCGCTCGGCGACCAGCCGTCGGGTGACCTCGGCCTCCACCTCCACCCGCAGGCGGTCGGCCCGGGCCCGGCGTTCGCCGGCCGCCAGCCGCCCGGCCAGCGGGTCGGCGTCACCCTCCGTCAGGGAAGCCGCGCCCACCAGGCGGGCCAGGGCGCCGTCCACGTCCAGCGCCCGCCACGCCCGGTGGACGTGCCAGGCCGAGCCCAGGTGCCGCCCGGCGGCCATGCCCGAGAAGCGGGCCACCGCCTGGGCGGCCAGCGCGGCCAGCGGGGCGGGATCGTCGGCCGTCAGCACCTCCGCCACCAGGGCCACCAGGGCGTCGTCGCCGAGGGCGTCGAGGTCGGCCCAGGCACCCACGCCCGGCGCCCCGCCGCCACCGGGGCGGCCGACCGGGGGGAACCACAGGTCGAACAGGGCGTCGAAGGCGGGACGGTGCTCCTGGCGCTTCACCAGGGTGGCGGCCAGGGCGGCCCGTACCGCGGGGCGGTCGGCGAGGTCGAGGTGGCGCAGGCCGGCCACCGCGTCCACCGACTCGGTGAGCGACACCGGGAGCCCGGCGCTCCGGAGCTCGGCCACGAAGCCGGTGACGGCGTCGATCACCGGGCCGCTAACCCGAGGGGCGGGACAGCTCCCGCGCCGCCACGCCCACGTCCCGCTGGTGTTTGAGAAGCACGTGAAGCGTGGACAGCACCGTCGGGGTGTCCACCTCGGTGACGCCCAGCAGGACGAGGGTGCGGGCCCAGTCGAGGGTCTCGGACACCGAGGGCGCCTTGGTGAGGTCGAGGCCGCGGATGGAGTGGACGACGCGGGCCACCTGGTCGGCAAGGTGCTCGGCGATCCCCGGCACCCGGGCCCGGACGACGTCGCGCTCGCGATCGGGGCTGGGGTAGTCCACGTGGAGGAACAGGCAGCGCCGCTTGAGGGCCTCGGACAGGTCACGGGTGTTGTTGGACGTGAGGAACACGAGGGGGATGCGGGTGGCCGCCACCGTGCCCAGCTCGGGGACCGACACCTGCCAGTCGGACAGCACTTCGAGCAGCAGGGCCTCGGTCTCCACCTCCAGGCGGTCGACCTCGTCCACCAGCAGCACCACCGGGTCATCGGCCCGGATGGCCTGCAGGAGGGGCCGGTCGAGGAGGAAGTCCGGGCTGAACACGTCGGCCTCGACGTCGTCCCACGACCGGCTGCCGGCGCCCTCGGCCTGGATGCGCAGGAGCTGCTTGCGGTAGTTCCACTCGTAGAGGACCTTGGCCTCGTCGAGGCCTTCGTAGCACTGCAACCGGATGAGCCGGCTGCCGGCCATGGCCGCCACCGACTTGGCCAGCTCGGTCTTGCCGGTCCCGGCCGGCCCCTCCACCAGCACCGGCTTGTCCAGCCGGTCAGCCAGGAAGACCACCGAGGCCATGGCGTCGTCGGCCAGGTACCCGACCGACCGGAGGCCCCCCCGAACCTCGTCGGCCGAGGCGAACCGCTCCCCCATCAGCTCAGGTGCGGACCTGGCCGTCGCCGCTGATCACGTACTTGGTGGTGGTCAGCTCCCGCAGGCCCATCGGCCCCCGGGCGTGGAGCTTCTGGGTGCTGATGCCGATCTCTCCCCCGAATCCGAACTGCTCGCCGTCGGTGAACCGGGTGGAGGCGTTGACCACCACCGCGGCGGCGTCCACCTCGGTGGTGAAGCGGCGGGCCGACGCCAGGTCACGAGTGCCGATGGCCTCGGTGTGGCCGCTGCCGAAACGGTTGACGTGGGCGATGGCGGCGTCGAGCGACGGCACCACCGCCACCGACAGCTTCAGGGCCAGGAACTCGGAGGCGAAGTCGTCCTCGGTGGCCGGGGCCATGCGCTCGGGGCCCACGATGGCGCGAGCCGCCTCGTCGCCCACCAGCTCGACGCCGTCCAGGGCGGCCGCCGCCCGGGGCAGGAAGTCGGCCGCCACCGCCTGGTGCACCACCAGTGACTCCGCGGCGTTGCACACCGACGGGCGGGACGTCTTGGCGTTGACGACGATGTCGAGGGCCTGGGCCAGGTCGGCGGCCTCGTCCACGTACACGTGGCAGTTGCCGTCGCCGTCGATGACGTAGGGCACGGTGGCGTGCTCCAGCACGGAGGCGATGAGTGACGGCCCGCCCCGGGGGACGAGGCAGTCCACCCACTCCCGGAGGCGCATGAGCTCCACCGCCGCCTCGTGGGAGGTGTCCTCCACCAGCACCAGGGCGTCAGCCGGGAGGCCGGCCTTGGCCACCCCTTCCCGGAGGGCCGAGGCCACCGCCTGGTTGGACGCGAGGGCGGCCGAGGAGCCCCGCAGGAAGGCGGCGTTGCCGGCCTTGAGGCACAGGCCGAAGGCGTCGCTGGTGACGTTGGGGCGGTTCTCGTACACGACGGCAACCACGCCGAGGGGCACCCGCACCTTCTGGATGCGCAGGCCGTTGGGCCGGACCCAGCCCTCGTCGACCGAGCCGACGGGATCGGGAAGAGAGGCCACCTGGCGTAGCCCGTCGGCCATGGCCTCCACCCGCGACGTCGAGAGGCGCAGGCGGTCGACCACCGCGGCGCCGGCGCCGCCCTCCTGGGCCCGGGCCACGTCGGTGGCGTTGGCGGCCAGCACCTCGTCGGCGCGCTGCACGAGGAGGTCGGCGGCGGCGGCCAAGGCGGCGTCCTTGGCTGCGGGGGGGGCGGTGGCCAGGGCCCGGGAGGCGGCCTTGGCCCGGCGGCCCAGATCCTCGAGCGGTGTGAGCGTCACGAACCCGAGGTTACCGGGGGCGGCCGACCCGCCGGCGATCTCGGGGCGCCGTCCTTCGTTGCCCCGGTGGCCGTCACGGCCTAGCGTCGCCGCCCACGCGCTCTCTCGATGGAGGCAGCATGACCGCCAGAGCATCCCTCCGGGCCCTCGCCCCGGCCACCCTGACGATGCTCGTGCTGGCCACGTCGGCGTGGCTGGCACCCGGGGTGGCCCAGGCCACCCCTTCCCCGGCCACCAACGGCCCGCACCCGCCCGCGGTCGCCGACGACCCGCCCATCACCCCAGGGTCGGGCTTCCAGTCCTTCTCGTGGCCGGGCGGGGGCACGCCCTTCGACGCCGAGGGCCCGTTCACCTATTCAGCGGCGGCCCCGTCGGTGGTCACCGTTACCGACGCCTTCTGCAAGGGTGACCAGTTCCAGGTGTTCGACAACGGCGTCGCGATCGGGACCACCTCGTCGGTGCCCGTCGACTCCTCGTGCGGTGTGGCCGGCACCACGTCCGACCCCGACGTCGCCGTCCACGACATCGGCTACAGCCACGAGAGCTTCCTCCTGCCCGCCGGCAACCACTCGATCACCATCCAGACCATCGTCAACCCCTTCCCGGGCGGCGGCGCCGCCTTCCTCCGGGTGGACACGTGCACGGTGTTCACGCCCGACGCCAACGGCATCCTCACCGGTACCGACGGCCCGGACGTGATCTGCGGCACCGCGGGCAACGACAGGATCGCAGGTCTCGGAGGTGACGACCTGATCTTCGCCTTCGCCGGCAACGACCAGATCTCGGCGGGCGACGGCAACGACACCGTGTTCGCGGGTTCCGGCAACGACATGATCTCGGGGGGCGCCGGCAACGACGTGCTCGACGGCCAGCAGGGCGACGACCAGGTCGTGGGCGGCGACGGCGACGACGCCCTGTACGGCGGCACCGGCACCAACCAGCTGTCGGGCGGCACCGGGACCGACACCTGCCGCGACGGGACCACCGCCAGCTGCGAGCTGCCCTGACCCGACCTGATGACCTGAGGTGACCGGGGCCTGACGCCCGTCCGGCGGCGCCCGGCACGGCGCCGCCGGAACGGGTGACGGCCGGGCCTACGCTCGCCGGGTGCGCCGGGTGCTCGCGGTGGTCGGGGCTGCCGCCATGGTGGCCGGCTCCCTCGCCCTGCGGTCGCGGCTCGACCGCCGCAGCGCCGAGCGGTCCCAGGTGCTCCGCCTGACGTGCGCCAGCGAGCTGGAGGCGGCGTGCGCCCGCCTGGCCACCGGCGACAGCCGGGTCAAGGTCACCGTGGAACCGGCGGGCGTCACCGCCGACCGCCTGGCCACGACGACCACCGTCGACAGCGGGCTCGACGGCTGGCTGGCGCCCGCCGCCTGGCCCGACCTGGTGGACCAGGAACGCCAGTCGCACGCCCTACCCGCGCTCTTCGCCGGGCCCCGTCCCACCGTCGCCCGCTCGCCCCTGGTCCTGGCGGTGTGGAAGGACCGGGCCGCCGCCCTCGCCCCCCGTTGCGGGCCGGGCGGTCTGGGCTGGACGTGCCTGGGCGAGGCGGCGGGCACGCCCGGGGGGTGGCAGGCGGTGGCCGGCCACCCGGAGTGGGGCGACGTGAAGCCGGGCCACACCTCGCCGGCGTCGACCGCCGTCGGCCTCCTGGTGGTGGGCCAGGCGGTGGCCGCCTGGTTCGGGCGGGCGGCGGTGTCCACCGCCGACCTGGAGGACGACGGCTTCCAGCGCTGGTTCGGCGGCCTGGAGCGGGCGGTGCCGGCTCCCGCCGCCTCGCCCCTGCAGACGATGCTCGTCACCGGGCCTGCCACCTTCGACGCCGCCGCCACCACCGAGGCCGAGGCCGCCCCGCTGCTGGCCACCTCCGCCCGGCGGGACAGCGTCGACCTCCTCTACCCTGCACCCATGGCCACGGCGGACGTCGTGCTGGCCACCGGGCCGGGGGGCGGCGCCGCCTCCTCCCTGCGGGACGTGGCCGCCGGCCGGCCCGGGCGGGCGGCGCTGGCCGCCGCCGGGTGGCGGGTGGACGGGGAGCCGCTGGCCGCCGGCGTCCCCGATCGCCCGGCCCTGCCGACCGCCGCCGGCCTGCCACCGGCCGGCCTGCTCGACGCCCTGCGCTCCCAGTGGCACGGCGTGACGGGCCGATGACCGGACGCCGAACCCGTGGCCGGTGGTCCGGACCGCTGATGGTGGCGGTCGCCATCGCAGTTGTCGCCTCGGCCTGCACGCTCACCAGCTCCAACCGGGGTTCGGGCTCGGCGTCGCCCGGAACCTCAGCGGTGCCCAAAGGCTGCACGGCGGTGGACATGGTGTCGTCGCCCGAGAAGTTCGACCTGCTCACCGACCTGGCCCGGCGCTTCAACGGGTCGGCGGCGGCCACGTCGGGCGGCACCTGTGCGTTCGTGCGCCTGCGCAACACGTCGTCGGGGGCGGCCGAGCAGCTCCTGGCCGCCGGGTGGCCGGACGAGGCCACCAACGGCACCCGGCCGGTGGTGTGGTCGCCGGCGTCGAGCGCCTGGGGCGGGGTGCTCGACGAGCAGCTGCGCACCGCCGGCCAGCCGGCCATGGCCGCGGTGGCGGCGGGCGGCGCAGCCGGTGGGCCGGCGGCCACCTCCATCCAGGTGACGCCGCTGGTGATCGCCATGCCCCGACCCATGGCCGAGGCCCTGGGCTGGCCCCAGGCGCCCATCGGCTACGCCGACATCCTCAAGCTGGCCCAGGACCCGGCCGGGTGGGGCGCCAAGGGGCACCCGGAGTGGGGGCCGTTCCGCCTGGGCAAGACCAACCCCAACTTCTCGACCAGCGCCCTGTCAGCCACCATCGCCGAGTACTACGCGGCCACCGGCAAGACGAGGGACCTGACCGCCGAGGACCTGGCCAGGCCCGAGGTGGATGCCTTTGCCCGGGCCGTCGAGTCGTCCGTCGTGCACTACGGCGACACGACCCTGACCTTCCTCAACGCCTGGTACCGCAACGACGCCCGGGGCACGTCGCTCACCTACGCGTCGGCGGTGGCGGTGGAGGAGAAGTCCGTCATCGACTACAACGCCGGCAACCCCGACGGCATCCTCGACCCCGGCGAACAGCCCAAGCCGCCCCGGGTCCCCCTGGTGGCGATCTACCCGAAGGAGGGGACACTCTTCTCCGACAGCCCGTTCATCGTCCTCGACGCCCCGTGGGTGACCGACAAGGCCAAGGCGGCGGCCCACCTGTTCGAGCAGTTCGTGCTCAGGCCCGAGAACCAGCAGCGGGTGGTGGCCTTCGGGTTCCGCCCCGGCAACCCCAAGGTGGCCACCGGGCCGCCCATCGTCGCCGCCAACGGCGTCGACCCGAACCAGCCCCAGAACGTCCTCGGCCTACCCGACCCGCCCGTCCTGGTGCGGGTGATCCAGCTCTGGGCCCAGCAGCGCAAGGGCGCCCGGGTGCTGCTCGTGCTGGACGTGTCCGGGTCCATGGGCGACGCCGCCGACGCCGCCGGCCACACCAAGCTCGACCTGGCGAAGCAGGCGGCCGTGGACGCCCTCGGGCAGTTCAAGGACGACGACCAGGTGGGCCTGCGCATCTTCACCACCGGGGCCAGCCGGGCCCCGCCCACCGACTACGTGGACCTGGTGCCCATCGGCCCCATCGGCAGCTCGCGGGAGGCGCTGGCCACGAAGATCCGCTCCCTGATCCCCGAGCAGGGGACGCCGCTCTACACGGCCACCGCCGACAGCTACACCCTGATCCGCGACAGCTACGACCCGGCCCGCATCAACGCCGTGGTGCTGCTTACCGACGGCAAGAACGAGGACCCCCGCAACACCGACGTGGAGGCCCTGCTGGCCACCCTGCGGGCCGGCAGCGAGGGCCAGTCCACCCGGCCGGTGCGGGTGTTCCCGATCGCCTACGGCAAGGACGCCGACCTGGCCACCCTCAACCGCATCGCCGAGGCCACCAACGCCAAGGCCTACGACGCCACCAACCCGACCACCATCTCCACCGTGCTGGCCCAGGTCATCTCCAACTTCTGACGGTGGTCGACCACCTTCCCTCGCGCTACCGCACACCGGCCACCGCCCGGGCCGTCACCGCCCCCTCGGCGGTGCTGGCCGCCGGTGTCGGGGCGTCGGTGGCCATCCTGGCGGGCGCCCCCCTGGCCGCCGCCGCGGTGGTGGGGTTGGCGTGCTGGGCGGGCCGGGTGGCCCTCGGCCTTCCCCGCCGTCCCCGGGCCGAGCGCATCGACCCGTCGGCGGTGGCCGAGCCGTGGCGCGGCTTCGTGCGCAGCGCGGTGGCCGCCCGCGACCGCTTCGAGCGGGCGGTGGCCACCACCGACCCCGGCCCCCTGCGCGACCGCCTGTCGGAGCTGGCCGCCCGGGTGGCCACCGGCGCGTCCGAGGCCTGGCGGGTGGCCAAGCGGGCCGACGCCCTCGACCGGGCGGTCGCGGAGATGGACGCCCGCGGCGTGCAGGCGCGCCTGGAGCGCTGCCGGGCCGACCTGGCGGCCACCCCGGGGCGACCCGAGCTGGCCGCCACCATCGAGGCCCTGGGCAACCAGCTGGCGTCAGCCGAGCGGCTGGCGGCGGTGACGGCCGGCGCCCGGGACCGCCTGGCCCTGGTGGACGCCCGCCTGGACGAGGCGGTGGCCCGAGCCTTGGAGCTGTCCCTCCAGGCCGGCGACGCCGGCGACGTGGCGTCCCTCGGCACCGCGGTCGACGGCGTGGTCGGCGAGCTGGAGTCCCTGCGCCAGGCCCTGGACGAGACCGGGCGCTGACGGGAGGCGGCTCGGTCAGCCCGGGGGGCGGGTGACCGGGCGGCGGCGGGCGGTCTTGGCCGAGGCCCGGAACAGGCTCACCGCCTGGTCGGCCGGGAAGACCTCGCCGGTGCGGGCGGCCAGCGCTTCGGTGGCGCCGGCCCTGGCCGCCCGCCGGCGGGCGGCCACCGTGGTGGGGTGGCGGCGCAACTTGGCCTCCACCCGGGCAGCCAGGGCCACCAGCTCCCGGTCCACCGCGCCGGTGGCCACCGGCGACGCCGAAGTGCCCGGTGCGGCGGGCGGGCCGGGCGAGGGAACGGCCCCGGGTGAGGGAGCGGCCAGGGGCGCGCCTCCGCCGGGGCGGTCGGCGGCCAGGCCGCCCAGGTCGGGGACGGGCGGCGGGCCTCCGGGCTCGGCGTGGCCGGGCGCCGGCCGGGGGCGGGCCAGGCCCGACCCGGCGACCACCGCCGCGAAGGTGGCGGCGTGGCGATCGCGGTTGGTGAGGGGCGCGGCGTCGGGGGCGAACAGGGCGCGCAGGGTGGCCGGCAGGCTGGCGTGCTCCAGCACCTCGGGGACGAGGGTGTGGGGTGCGATCCACGGTGACACCAGGACCGTGGGGACCCGGACGCCGAGGCGGCGGAAGTCGAAGCGCGGGCTGGTGGGCCGGTGGGCACGCCGGTCGGCCAGAGCCCGCAGCCAGGCCCCGAGCCTGCGGGTCAGCCCCCGCCAGCTGTGGTCGGCGGGCGGGAAGGTGGCGGGCGGGCGGACGTGGTCGTACAGCCCGCCATGCTCGTCGTAGGTGACGACCAGCAGGGTCCTGGCGAACAGGTCGGGGTTGGCCCGCAGGGACTCGTAGACGGAGGCGATGAGGGCGTCGCCGGCCCGGAAGTCGTCGTCGGTCTCCGCGTTGTTGTGGGGATGCTGGCTGTTGGTGCGCCGGGGGGCACCCGCTGGGCTGTAGAAGCCGTTGTGGGCGGGCTCGATGAACGAGTAGGTGGCCAGGTCGCCCCGGCGGGCGTGGTCGGCGAACTGCACGGACTCGAACCAGTTGCCGATGCGGGACCGGCGGCGCAGGAGGAAGTCCACGAACGTGGTGGGCCGCCACAGGCGCGGGTAGCACCACACCTCGGGGGTGCCGTCGTAGTAGATGCGCCAGGTGGCCTTGTGCTTGCCCAGCAGCTCGAAGATGGTGCGGTCGTAGTAGAGCCCGCCCTCGATGTTCACGGTGCCACCCGAGGTGGCGGCGTGGGCGAAGTTGCGGTTGGGCCACGTCTCGCCCGGCAGCGAGCTGAACCAGCCCGTGCACAGGGCGAACTCGCGGGCCAGGGTGGCGAGGGCCGGGCAGTGGACGTCGGGGTCGAGGCAGCGCATAATCACGCCGCCCTCGCCGGGACCGGCCACCGTCTCGTAGCTGCGCACGAACCCGCCGTTGGTGGCCACGTCTCCGGCCCGGCCGATCTGGGCCAGCGCTCCCTCGTGGCTGTGGTCGGGGTCGACGCCCCACGGCACACCGTCGGCGCTCACCGGGACCGCCACACCCTGCCCGTCGGGGTTGGAGAAGCGCCCGGGCGTCAGGCCGTCGAACCCGGCGGCCGGGTGGCGGAGGAACCCCAGGAGGTGGTCGAAGGAGTGGTTCTCCAGCATGAGGACCACCAAGTGGTCGATGCGGGGCCCGCCGCCGGGGTCGACGGGAGGACCGCCGGTTGCCGTCGGCGCCCCGGTGTCGGCCACCGCGGCCAGGGTACCGGCCGCCACGCCGTTGGCGCCGGCCGAGGGTCAGGCCAGCTCGGGAGCGCCCACGATCGTGCGGCAGATCTCCACTAGGACCCGGTTGCACTCGGCCTCGTCGAGGGAGTCCAGCGGGTGGGCGGCATCCCCAACCGCCTGGAAGCGGCGGATGTCGGTCTCGCGCCATGCGCTCTCGCTGACCGGGACCCACAGGATGCGCTTGCCCTCCTCCCGGGCGGCCGACAGCAGCGGCAGGAGCTCGTGCTCGGCGATGAAGTCGGAGGCCAGGAAGTTGGGGCTGACCAGCAGCACCGCCACCTTTGCCGACGCCAGTGCGGCCCCGATGGTCGGGAACCACTCGTCGCCGGCGCCGATGGCGCCGTCGTCCCACACCGTGACCCGGCCACTGCGCACGTAGGGCTTGAGGTGGGTGCGCAGCCTGTCCAGCCACCGGGCGTCCTTGTGGCTGTAGCTCACGAACACGTCGGGTGGGCGGTCGGTGGCCCGGCGGCCCCCGGGCGGCGGGCCGGCGGGCGCCGGGCCGTCACCCTCGGGCAGGCGGAGCACGAAGTACTCGAACGACCGCCCGTGCTCACCGGGACTGCCGACGTCGATCACCTCCGGCCCGTCGTAGGCGGCCACCACGCGGCGGGCCTGGCGCAGCGTCTGGCGGTCGACGAGGACCCGCTTGCCGTCGCGGGCCCGGTCGGCCAGAGACGTGGCCAGGGTGACGGCGGTGCCCATGGCCGTGAAGTCGCGCACCCGGGACGTGCCCACCGCCCCGAGGACGACCGAGTCGGTGGTGACGGCCACGCCCACGTCGAGGAACCCGAGCGGCGTGTTGCTGGCCTCGTCCCAGGCGTCCCGCAGCGGGCCGAAGCCCTTGACGATGTCGAACGCGCAGGTGACGGCCCGGGTGCTGTGGTCGGCATCGCGAAAGAAGGCGAGCACGCCGTCGCCCAGGAACTTGTTCACCACGCCGCCGTTGGCCAGCACCGAGCGGGCCAGCAGGCCGAGGAACTCGTCGAGGCGGTCGAAGGTCTGCTCCGGCCGCTCCAGCACCTGGGAGAGCTTGGTGTAGTTGCGCATGTCGGCCACCAGGACGCTAAGCACCTCGGGATGGGGCGGGCGCCGCAGCTCGTCGAGGAGCTCGGCAGGGCCCACTCCCGGCGCCCGCAAGCCGTAGAGCCCCATGTGCGACAGCAGGTCGTCGAAGAGCTGGGCATTGCGAATGGCCACCGCCGCCTGGCGGGCCAGGTGCTCGAGCAGCACGAGGTCGCGAGAGGCGTAGTTGCCGGTGCGCTTGTTTAGGAGCTGCACCACGCCCAGGCGGCGGGCGCCGACCCGCAGCGGCAGGCACACGAGGGAGCGGGTCTCGGCCCGGGTGTCGCGATCGACGCCGCCGAAGTGGTCGTCCTCGCCCTCCACGGAGTCCACCACCAGGGGCTCGCCGGTCGTGAACACCTTGCCGGCCACGCTGGAGGAGATGGGCACCGCCCGGTCGCTGGCGAAGCCCCACGAGTCGAGGAGGGTGGCGGCGTTGGCCCCGCTGACGGCGGCGAAATAGAGCACGTCGCGCGACGGGTCGTGCAGGAGCACGCTGGCGTCGGGCGAGTCGGTGAGCAGGCAGGCCTGCTCGAGGATGCGGTCGAGCAGGGTCTTCAGCTCCACCTCCTCGCTCAGCGCCCGCCCCGTCTCCAGCAGCGCCTCCAGGTCGGCCAGCGTGAGGTCGTCGGCCATCGTCGTGTCCCCGGCCTCTCAGCCGGCAGCCGGGCGCTGGCTCTCGAACTCGGCCACCAAGGCGTCCACCACGTCGGCCAGCGTCCCGCCGGCGGCCACCACCCGGCGCTGTCGGTGGTAGCTGGGGCCGGCGTCCAAGGTGGCCAGGTTGGCGGCCAGCTCCTCGGCGCACTCCAGCCGGGCGGCCACCGGCGCCAGTTCGGCCACAAGATCGCGGACCGACGCGCGCAGGGACGCCAGGCGGCCGTCGTCGCCATCGATGACGTCCGCCTCCAGGCCGTGGCGGGCGGCCCGCCACTTGTTCTGGCGCACGACCCACTCACGGGGCACGGGGAGCGTCTCCCCGGCGTCGAGGCGGCCGTCCAGCCACTCCACCAGGCACTGGGCCAGGGCGGCCAGAGCCGCCACCTCGTGCAGGGTGGGGATGCCGTCGCAGATGCGCAGCTCGATGGTGCCGAAGTCGGGATGGGGGCGGATGTCCCACCACACCTCGCGGATGCCCTTGATGGCCCGGGCCGCCACCAGAGTGCCCATGAACTCCTCGAACTCCGCCCAGCCCGACAGCTGGTAGGGCAGGCCGGCAGTGGGCAGGCTCTCGAACACCGTGGTGCGGCTGGACGCCATCCCCGTGTCCCGGCCCGCCCAGAACGGGCTGGACGCCGACAGGGCCAGGAAGTGCGGGATGTAGGCGTTGAGGGCGTTGGCGATGGCAATGGCCTTCTCGGCCGAGCGCACGCCGACGTGGAAGTGCACGCCGAAGATCTGCAGCCGCCGGGCCACCCACGCCATCTCGTCCACCAGTGTGTGGTAGCGGGGATTGGGGCTGACGTGCTGGTCGTGCCAGTCCGAGAACGGGTGCGATCCCGAGCACATGAGGGCCAGGCCCCGGGCGTCGGTGAGCACCGCCAGCTCCTTGATGGAGGCGGCCAGGTCGTCGCGGGCCTCGGCCACCGTCGTGCAGAT
>JBHELO010000150.1:0-14461 GCA_046263055.1 Acidimicrobiales bacterium
GGCGGGGCGGCGGGCGGCGGTGGGACGTCCACGTACTCGGTCCGGTGGGCGCCGGCGCTGGTGGAGCGCTCCGAGCTGGACGCCCTGAGCCGGTCCATGCCCCCGCCGGTGGCCGCCCTGGCCGGCCGGGCCGACGCCCGCGCCCTCACCACCGCCGTGCTCGAGGCGGTGGTGGACGCAGTGGGCCGCGACGCCGGCCGCCGCCTGGAGCTGCCGGCCGCCCCGCCGGTGGTGCGCACTGCGGCGGACGTGGCGGAGACGATGCTGACGACACTGGACGGCACCCCGTTCTCCGCCCCCACGCGCCTAGGGGCGTCGCTGGCCGACCGCCTGGAGCGGTGGGTGGCGCCGGTGTCGGGCGCCGTCGACGCCCGCCTCGTCGTCCAGCTCGACCCCCCCGACAAGGGCGGGGCCTGGTTCCTGTCCGTCCTCGGGCCCGGCCAGGAGGGCACCCTCGTCCCCCTCGAGGTCGCCCTGGTGGACGGCCATTCGAAGCGGCACCTGGCCGACGACGCGGCTCGCCTGGAGCGGCTCCTGCCGGTGCTCAACCGGCCGGGCGGCAAGCGGCGGGGCGAGGTCGTGCTCAGCCAGGACGAGGCGTTCGAGCTCATGGGCGTCACCGGCCCCGCCCTGGCCGCCGCCGGCTTCGACGTCCGGGTGCCCGGCCTCTCCCGGCGCCGGCCCCGCCCGTCGCTGCGGCTCACCGCCGAGCCGGTGGACGCCACCATGGTCGGTGCCGCCCAGCTCGCCAGCGTGCGGTGGTCGGCGGTGTTCGACGACGTGGAGCTGACGGCCGAGGACATCCGTCGCCTGGCCGCCGAGGCCCGCCCCCTCATCCACTCCCGCGGGCGCTGGGTGGAGCTGGACCGCGTCGACCTCAACGAGGCGGCCGCCGCCCTGGCCGAGCGCGCCACCCGCACCCGCATGAGCGGCGCCGAGGTGCTCCGCCACGCCATCGGGCTCGAGGACTCGCCCCTGGCCGGCGGCACCACCGTGGGCGGCCACGGGTGGGCCGTCGACCTGCTGGCCCGCACCCGGGCGGCGTCGGCGTCCGACGTCACCGTGCCCGACGGGTTCGTGGGCACGCTGCGCAGCTACCAGCTGGAGGCCCTGGCCTGGCTCGGCTTCCTGGACGGCGCCGGCCTGGGCGGCTGCCTGGCCCTGGACATGGGCCTGGGCAAGACGCCCACCATGCTGGCCCACATCGCCCGCTCGGTGGCCGCCGGCGGCGGGCCCACCCTGGTGGTGGCGCCCACTGCGGTGGTGGGCAACTGGGCGGCCGAGGCGGCCCGCTTCACGCCCGGGCTGCGGGTGGTCGTGCACCACGGGTCCTCGCGCGCCTCGGTAGCCGAGTTCGCCGACGAGGTGGCCGGAGCCGACGTGGTCATCACCACGTACGGCACCGCGGTGCGCGACGTGGAGGCCCTGGAGCGCGAGGCGTGGGGCCGGATCGTGCTCGACGAGGCGCAAGCGGTGAAGAACCCGGCCAGCGAGGCCGCCCAGCAGCTCCGCCTCATCCCCGCCGCCAGCCGGGTGGCGCTGACCGGCACGCCGGTGGAGAACGGCCTGGGCGACCTGTGGGCCATCCTCGACTTCACCAACCCGGGACTGGTCGGAGCCCGCTCGGCGTTCGTAGGGGCGCTGTCGGCCAAGGGGGGCGACGCCGCGGCACGGGCCGAGGGGGCGCTGCGGGCCCTGAACGGCATCCTGCTGTTCCGCCGCACCAAGGCCGAGCCCGAGGTGGCGGCCGAGCTCCCCGACAAGATCGACCAGCTCGACCACTGCACCATGACGCCCGAGCAGGTCGGTCTCTACCAGGCGGTGCTCGACCGCCTGGCGGCGGCACCCGAGGAGGACCGCCGCCAGGGCGACGTGCTGGCCGCCATCACCGCCCTGAAGCAGATCTGCGACCACCCCGCCGCCTACCAGCACGACGGCCGACCGCTGGCCGGCCGGTCCGGCAAGCTGGCCCGCCTGGAAGAGATCGTGGAGTCGGTATTCGAGGCGGGCGAGAAGCTGCTGGTCTTCACCCACTTCGCCGAGTGGGGCGTGCAGCTGGCCGGCCACCTCTCCGAGCGCACCGGCATGCCCATCGGCTGCTACCACGGCGGGCTGTCCCGGGGTGCCCGGGACCGCCTGGTGGAGGAGTTCCAGGGGGGCCGGCAGGGGCCGGGCGCCCTGGTGCTGTCGCTCAAGGCGGGCGGCACCGGGCTCAACCTGACCGCCGCCAGCCACGTCGTGCTCTACGACCGGTGGTGGAACCCGGCGGTGGAGGACCAGGCCCGGGACCGGGCGTGGCGGCTGGGCCAGGAGCGCACCGTCGTGTCCCACCGCCTGGTGTGCCCGGGCACGGTGGACGAGCGGGTGGAGGACGTGGTGGCCGGCAAGCGCCACATCGCCGACCTGGTGCTGCCCAAGTCCAGCTCGCTGGCCGACCTCGACCCCGACCAGCTCCGGGTGGCCCTCGGCCTGCGGCCCGGCACCCTCCTCACCGCCGAGCCCGAGGACGCCCCGCCGGCCGGAGAGGAGGCGGCGGCGTGACCGCCGGGCGGCGCAACCCCAGGCGCCGGCCCCGCAGCGGCGTGACCGGTGGTGGCGGCACCGGCACCGGCGCCGGCGGCGGTGGTGGCGCCCGCGGCGGCGGTGGTGGCGCCCGCGGCGGTGGCAGCGGTGGCGGCGCCGGCGGCAGCGGCGGGGCCAACGGCACCAGTCCCGCCGACTTCTGGCGGGTGGCCCCCCGGCCCGCCGCCCCCGCCGAGGTGGCGCCCGCCGCCGATCCCGGCGCCTTGTTGCGCTCCCTCGGCCCACCGCCTCTCGACCACCCGGGGGCCGCCGTGTACCTGGCGGCGGTGGCCGAGCGGGCCGCCGGGCTGGCCACCGCGTTGGCGGCCGCCGCCGGCATCCTGGCCGTCGACGACGAGGGCTGAGCGGGACCCCCGACCGCCCCGTCCGCCGGCTCGCCCGACCCGGGCCGCCGGCGTCCCCGGTGGCGGGCTCCGGCTAGCGGCAGGCCTGGGCCAGGAACGGGTAGGGACTGGCCGCCGGCCCACCACCGGGGTGGAGCTCGAAGTGCAGGTGGGTGGGGCCCCCGACGGCGTCGCCGGTGTTGCCGACGTAGCCGATGACCGTCCCCGCCGTGACCCACCCGGTGTGGCCGTAGGCGCTGAGGTGGGCCCCGTAGTACCGGTTGCCGTCCCTCCCCCACAGCTGGAACGCCTTGCCGCCCAGGGTGTTGGGGTACTCGGCCACCATGCCACCCACCGGCGCCACCACGGGGGTGCCTCCGGGCGCGAAGACGTCCACCCCCTGGTGCGGCGTGCCGTCCAGGCGCACGTACCCGAAGTCGTCCACGAAGTGCGAGCCCGCCACCGGGCACCGCCACGGCACCGCCACGGTGGCCGCTTCCGGGGGGGGCGAGGGTGAGGCGGTGGTCCTCGGGGCAGCCGCCGCCGGGGAGGCCAACGGGGCGCGGGCAGCGGCCGCCGGCCGCGGGAGGACCAACGTCGAGCCGGCCATGATCAGGTCGGGGTCGGGCAGCCGGTTGGCCGCCGCCAGGCTGGACTCCGAGATCCCGAGCATGGGGGCGATCCCCGACAGCGTGTCGCCGCGACGCACCCGGTAGGAACCCGACGAAAGTGTCAGGACCAGCCCGGCCCGGACGTGGTCGGGATCGGGGATGGCGTTGGCGGCTGCCAGCCGGGCCGGCGTCACGCCCAGGCGGGCGGCCACCGACGTCAGGGTGTCGCCCGGCCGCACCCTGTAGGTCACGTCCGCCCCGGCGGGACCGATGGAAACCACCGAGACCCCCAGCGCGACCGCTCCGGCCCACGCCGTTGCCTTGCGCATCACCAACGCCTCCTCGGAGGCCCCCCTCGACGCCGTCGCAACAGTAGCAACATCAGCCACAGCAGCCACAGGGGTGGGCGACGGGGGCTCCCGCCCGAGCGACCCGCTGCCGTTTGGTCGGGCGCCCGAGCGGGGATGGTGGTCGTGGTTCAACCGCGAGCCGAGCCGCCGGTGCTTCGGCGCCGCTCACGCGAGCCTCGCCGTACGGGCGCCGGCCCGGCATGCACCCCTCTCTCTGTGAAGGCGGTCCCACCATGGCCCCCAGCGACACCACGACCCAGCAGGACGCCGTCCAGGTCCTCATCGCCGACCACCTCGAGACCGAGCAGCTCTTCAGCCAGATCGAGTCCCTGCCCGAGGGCGAGCAGCGGGACAGCGCGGTGCGCGACGTCACGCGCGAGCTGTCGATCCACGCCGCCATCGAGGAGCAGATCCTCTACCCGGCCATGCGCCGGTCGCTGGTCGACGGCGACTCCAAGGTGGAGGAGTCCATCGAGGAGCACCAGCAGGTCAAGGACACCCTGGCCGCCATCGAGCGCACCGACGACCCCGCCGAGCGCCAGCAGCTGCTCACCACCCTGATCGCCGACGTCCGCCACCACGTGGAGGAGGAGGAGGGCGAGCTCTTCCCCGAGCTGCGGGCGGCGACGAGCCAGGACGAGCTGCGGGAGATGGGCGCCAAGTTGGAGTCGGCCAAGAAGATGGCGCCCACCCACCCTCACCCCAACGCCCCCAACACCCCGCCCGGCAACATCGTCGGCGGCGCGGCGGCGGCGGTCATGGACAAGGTGCGCGACGCCGTCTCGGGCGACTCCTAGCCGGTCCGGGCCCCCTTGCGGCCACCGCAGGGGGCCGGCGGGCGACGGGTAGAGTCCGCGCCATGACCACGACCATCTCCGGCCTCACCGACGCCGACATCACGACCGTCGGCCCCGCCAACCCCCGCCTGGCCGCCGACCCTGACACGTCCGACACCACCGACACGTCCGACGCGGACGGCACCGACAGCACCGACACCTCCGACGCGGACGGCACCGACACCACCGACACGTCCGACGCCGACGGCACCGACACCACCGACACGTCCGACGCCGACGGCAAGGATTCGTCCGACGCCGACGGTACCGACTCCTAGGGATCGGCAGCTGGCGTCCCGGCCATGACCAGCCTGGCGCGCTGCGTCGGGGACGCCGAGGGCTTCCTCGACCGCCACTGGGCTCGCGCCCCGCTGCACCGGCGGGGCGCCGACCGGTCGGCCTTCGCCGACCTGTTCTCCCTGGCCGACGTGGACCATCTGGTGTCGTCCACGTCGCCCCGGCTGCCGTCGTTGCGGCTGGTGCGCGACGGCCGGCCCCTGGACGCCGGGCGCTACACCCGCACTGCGCAGGTCGGCGGCCGGCCGGTGTCGGGAATGGTCGATCCCCGGCGCGTCTTCGAGGAGCTGGCGGGCGGCGCCACCATCGTGCTCCAGGGCCTCCAGCGACAGTGGGCGCCGCTGGCCCGGTTCTGCCGCTCGCTGGAACGGGAGCTCACCCATGCCGTGCAGGCCAACGCCTACGTGACGCCGCCCCAATCCCGGGGGCTGGGCGTGCACTACGACACCCACGACGTGTTCGTGCTCCAGCTGGCGGGGCGCAAGGCCTGGGAGATCCGCCCGCCGGTCCTCGCCGACCCCCTGCCGTCCCAGCCCTGGACGGCCGGCCGGCTGGAGGCCTCGGGGGGCGAGCCGGGCGTGCCGTGCCTCACCGCCGACCTGGGAGCCGGTGACTGCCTGTACGTGCCCCGCGGGTTCCTCCACTCGGCCGCCGCCCAAGAGGAGCTGTCCGCCCACCTGACCATCGGGGTGAACACGACCACCCGCCACGACGTGGTGCGCCTGGCCATGGCCGGCGCCGCCGACGACGCGGCCTTCCGCGCTGCGCTGGCCCCCGGGTGGGCGGAGGACGACGGCGCCCTGGCCGCCGACGTCGAGCAGGTGGTGAAACAGCTGCGGGACTGGCTGGACACCGTGGACGCCCGGGCGGTGGCCGTCACCCTCAGCCGCCGCTTCTGGTCCGCCCGCCCGCCGTTGCTGGCCGGCCAGCTGGCCCAGCTCCTGGCCCTCGACGAGATCTCCGACCGGACCCGGGTGCGGCGCCGGGAGGGCACCGTGTGCCGAGTGCTCGCAGCGGGGATGGGCGGGGGGCCGCTTGGCGGCGGCCCCGAGGCGGCGGTGGCGGGCACCGCCGGGAGCGACGGCGGGAGCGGCGGCGGCCCCGGCCGGGACGGAGGACGGGGCGCCGGCAGGGACGGCGGTGGCGGAAACTCCGGCGTCTCGGTGCTGTTGGGCGACCGGGAGCTGCGGATGCCCGCCGCCCTGGCGCCCGTTCTGGGCGACATCGCCGCCGGGGAGGAGCCCTTTGCGGTGGCCGACCTGTCTGACCGCCTGGACGGGCCCAGCCGGTTGGTGCTGGTGCGCCGCCTGGTGCGCGAGGGGCTCCTCGAGATGGTCGACTGACCGCCGGCCGGGGGCCCGGGGTGCAGGCCGGGTGAGCGAGCCCCGCTGCTCGGCCATCTCCCGCGACCTGGGCGAGGACCTCCACGCCACCGCCTCCATCGTGCGCAGCTGGGTGCTGGTCGAGCAGCCCGGCCCGTGGGGAGCGGAGGCGGTGACGCAGAGCGATCTGGCCGCCGAGGTGGCCGGCCCGCTGGTCCGGGGCGCCAGCCGCCATGGCGTGCGGGTGCTGCTGGTGCGGCGTCCGGACCGCGCCGACCGCTCGGAGGCGGCCGGCCGGCGCTGCTTCGTGATCCACGCCGTCCGGGGCCGCACGTGGGTCGAGCGGCGGACGCTGGCCGACCCGTCGGAGCTGGCCGCCATCGACCTGGCCCGGCTGGCCGCCGGCCAACGCCTCGGCTTCGGCTTGCCTCACGAGGGCGCCCTGTACCTCGTGTGCACCAACGGCCGCCACGACCCGTGCTGCGCCCAGCTCGGGCGTCCCGTGGTGCGGGCGCTCCTCGACCCCGGCGGCGAGGCGGTGTGGGAGTGCTCCCACGTGGGGGGCGACCGCTTCGCCGGCAACGTGGTGGCCCTTCCCGACGGCCTGTACTTCGGGCGCCTCGGTCCCGACGACGCCCGGCGGGCGGTGGACGCCCACCGGGCCGGGCGCATCCAGCTCGAGCACTACCGGGGCCGGGCCGGCGATCCCCTCGTCGTGCAGGCCGCCGACTGGCACGTCCGGGCCGCCACCGGGTTGGTGGGAGTGGGCGACCTCGTCCCCATCGGCCGCCACCAGGTCGGGCCCGGGCTGGTGGACGTGCGGTTCGCGGCCGCCGACGGCCGCCGGCTGGAGGCCAGGGTGGCGGTCGCCCCGTCGCCGGCTCCCCGCCCCCTGACGTGCGTGGCCCGCAACCAGGGCCAACCCCCGCGCTACACCTGCGTCTGGGTCCGTACCGCCTGAGCCCCACCACCCGGGGCTGCGGGAGGTCCCTCTACCGGCCGGTGGAGTGCCCGACCACGCCGTCGATGTAGTCGAGCATGGCCTGGCCGGCGTGCATGGTGCCCGGCGGGTAGAAGCCGACCTCGAGATGGGGTGCGGTGGAGATCCCCACGATGCCGTAGCCGACGATGGAGATCTGCTGGCCGGCGGCGACGTGGGCGCCGACCGGCACCAGGTCGGGCCCCGAGTGGCCGTAGTAGACGGTCCTCCCGGCCAGCGGCCCGCTGGTGATCTGCAGCACGGGGGCGTTCGGCCCGAACCCCGACATGCCCTCGCGGATGATCGTGCCCGCCCCCATGGCGTAGAGCGGCGTCCCCCCGGGGGCCCCGTAGTCCACCCCCTGGTCGACGGTGCCGCCCCGAAGGTAGCTCTGGGGAAGGGGCAGGCCGGCCCCCCTCGGTGCCGGCGCCGGCGTCGGCACGGGCACCGGTACGGCGGCAGGTGTCACCGCGGCGGCGACGACCCCGCCGCCCGCCAGGGTGAGGACCTGCCCGGCGTAGATACGGTCGGGATCGGCGACTCGGTTGGCGGTGACGAGGGCGGCCACGGTGGTGCGGTGGCGGGCGGCGATGGAGGTCAGGGTGTCACCGGCGCGGACGGTGTAGGTGGTGGCCGGGGCCGAGGACCCCGCGGCGACGGCCGCCCCCCCGCCGGCCAGGACCACGACCTGGCCCGGGTAAATGAGGTCCGGGTGGGCAAGGTGGTTGGCGGCGACCAGGGCGGCCACGGTGGTGCCGTGGCGGGCGGCGATGGAGGTCAGGGTGTCACCGCGGCGGACGGTGTAGGTGGTGGCCGACGCCGATCGGGACGCCCCCGGGGCCGCCGGGGCGGCGGCCGCCGGCCGAGGGCCGGTCACCGCACCGGCGGTGGCCCCGCTCACCGTCGTGATGCCCACCGTCGCCGCCGCTCCCACCGTGAGCAGGCGCAGGGACTGCGAGCGGCCGAACTGCTGGAGCCGCACGATCCTGTCGACCACGCCGTGGCGCCGGAGGGCGGACAGGTCCCCCTTGGCCAGGCGGAGAAGGGCCACCACCGGGGTGAGCAGCCAGCCCAGGGCGTAGGACAGGAGGACCAGCCCGAGCGCCGTGTTGCGGACCTCCACCGGGGCGCCGGCGGGGTCGGCCCGGTTGTGGCTGGCGAGGCGGGCGTCACGCTGGAAGTGCTTCCAGTCGAGGTCGGGGCCCAGGTTGGCGGTGCCGAACGCCAGCGCCATCTCCCGCGTGAAGTGCAGGTGACGGACGTGGGCGACCAGCGCCAGGTACCCGGCGGCGAGGGCGACGAGGGCGGCCGCGACCCACCACAGCACGGTCGAAGCCCCGGCGTCGGCGAACACCGCACAGGCTCCGGCGCCGCCGGCCAGGACGCCGAGCACCCGGCGGCGTCGGATCACCACCGGCACCGGGCGGTGCCGGGAGGTGGCGGCGGACGGGGCGCGTGCGTCGCCCTCTGCGGGCCTGGCCTGCGTGGCGAGCATTCCCACTCCCCCCTGCCGACCTGGGTCGGCACGTTCCTGGGGCCGGTTCCCGGCCGGCCTCGGTGCACCGCGCCGCGGTGCGGTGGGCGCCGACCCTACCCGCATCCCGCCCGCGCGCCAGTGCGCCCGGCATCCGGCGCTCGGCGCGCGGCACCCGGCACCCGGCACCCGGCGGGGACGGACCGTCCGGTATCCCGCCGCCGGGCCGGGCGATGATGGGCTGGTGCGAACCATGGGCGGGGCCCGACGGTGGGTGATCGGGGCGGTGGTCGTCGCCGTGGTGGGCGCCGCCGGCGTCGGGGTCGTGGTCCTCAGACGCCGGTCGGGCCTGGCCGGCCCCGAGGTGACGACCTACCTGCGCGCCTGGCAGGCGTTCGACCCGGGGGCGATGGCGGCCGTCGTCGACCGCCCGCCGCCGGAGCTGGCCAGCGCGGTGACGGCCATGAAGCGCGACCTCCAGATCGGGTCGGCACGCTTCACCCCCGGTCCCCAGCGCCGGGCCGGTGGTGGGGTGGACGCCGCCTTCACCGCCGACCTCGAGCTGGCCGGTCTCGGCCCGTGGCACTACGGCGGGACGCTGCACCTCGTGCACCGCGGCGAGGGTTGGCGGGTCCAGTGGTCGCCGTCGTCGCTGCACCCGGAGCTGGTGGCCGGCCAGCGCTTCGCCCGTACCCGCACCTGGGCGCCTCGGGCCGCCATCCTCGGCGTCGGTGATGCGCCCCTCGCCGCCACCACCGATGTCGTGCTGGTGGGGCTGGAGCCCGACCGCATCAAGGACGAGGGCCAGGCGGTGGCGGCGCTGCACGGCCAGCTCGGCGTCGACCCCGCAACAGTGACGGCGGCGCTGCACGCAACCGGCGTGCGCCCCAACTTCTTCGTGCCCGTCGCCACCCTGGCGGTGGACCGCTTCACGCAGGTGCGGGCCGCCCTGGAACCGGTGCCCGGCGTCTTCTTCCACCGCACCACCGGCCGGGTCTCACCGTCGAGCGGCTTGGCGGCCCACGTCCTGGGCCAGGTCGGCGAGGCCACGGCCGAGCGCCTCTCACAGCTGGGCGCGCCCTACGTGACCGGCGACCAGGTCGGGCTGTCGGGCCTGGAGTCGGCCTACGAGCGCCAGCTGGCGGGCCGGCCGTCGGGGGACGTCCACGTGGTGGACGCCACCGGCGCCGCCGGCCGGACCCTGTTCCGGTTCCCCGGCGTCGCCCCTCAGCCGGTCCGCACCACCCTCGACGCCACCGTGCAGCAGGCGGCCGAGTCGGCGCTGGCCGGCGTGGCCCAGCCGGCGGCGCTGGTGGCGGTGGACGCAGGGTCCGGCGAGCTGCGCGCCGTCGTCAGCCGCCCGCTGGACCAGCCCTTCGACCGGGCGCTCGACGGCAGCTACCCGCCGGGGTCGACGTTCAAGGTCGTCACCACCGCCGCCCTGCTGCAGACGGGCGTCGGCCCCGACACGCCGGTGGCCTGCCCGCCGACCGCCACCGTGGGAGGGCAGAGCTTCAAGAACTTCGAGGGCGAGGCGCTCGGGGCGACGACGTTGCGCGCTGCCTTCGCCCAGTCCTGCAACACCGCGTTCGTCGGCCTCTCGACCAAGCTCGCCTCCGGGGCCCTGGAGCAGGCGGCCGCCACCTTCGGCTTCGGGAGCCCGGTCGACCTGCACCTGGCGGCCGCCGGGGGCCGCGTCCCGGCCCCCGTCGACTCCGCCGACAAGGCGTCGGAGGCCATCGGCCAGGGGCGGGTGGTGGCCAGCCCCCTGCAGATGGCGACGGTGGCAGCAGCGGTGGCGTCGGGCCAGTGGCGCCCGCCCCGCCTGCTCGCCGGGGACCCACCGGGACCGGCCCGCGCCCTCGACGCCGGCGTGGCCGGCGCCCTGCGCGGCCTCATGGGCGAGGTGGTGCGGACCGGAACCGGCACGGCTGCCGCCGTCCCCGGCCCGGCGGTGAGCGGGAAGACGGGCACCGCCGAGTTCGGCGGCCCCGATCCCAACGCCACCCACGCCTGGTTCATCGGGTTCCGAGGCTCCCTGGCCTTCGCCGTCCTGGTGGAGGGCGGTGGCGTGGGCGGGCGCGTGGCGGCGCCGCTGGCCGCCCGGTTCCTGGCCGCCGTACCGGGCTGAGCCGCCGGCAGGAGCAGCGGGAGGGCCGAGGAGGCGGAGGGGAGGAGGCGGAGGGGCGGAGGCGGAGGCGCGGAGCCGGAGGCGCGGAGGCCACCGGACGAGCTTCCTCGGGCCGCCAGGCGCGGATCGGCCCCGTCCGGGTGGACGGGGCCGATCGTGGCTCGGAGCCGGAAGGCCGGCGGGGCGTCAGGTACCGGTGACGGTGCCCGTCCCGCCGCCGGCGGCGACACAGGCCTGGTTCACGGTGCCGAAGCGGTTCGCCTGCCACAGGTTGTTGTCACAGGCGGGGTTGCCGTCGAAGCCGTCGAACTGGGCGTTGCCGGAGCCGATGTTGCCGATCAACGTGTTGTTGATGGCGCCGGGGCACGGGCTGACCATCGTGCCCGGGCCGCACGACGGTGCGCCGCTGGGCCCATCGAGGTGCACGCCGTCCTGCAGGTTGTTGCGGACGACGTTGTAGCTGATGTTGTTGTCGTGGGTGTCACGCCCGCCGCCGTATACGCCGTAGCGGGCGTTGGCGGTGGACACGTTGTACGTGATGGTGTTGCCGAACGCCGGGCACACCACGTTGGGCGGGCCCTGGACCAGGATGGCGATGCCGTCCTGGTTGCCCTCGGGATTGAACCCGTTGCCGCTCACGCTGTTGCGGGTGACGGTGTTCCCCGTGTTGTTGGGCTGGGGGGGGAAGAAGCCGCCCGGCGGGTGGCACACGTAGCCGTGGATGCTGATGCCGTTCAGCATGTTGTTGTTCACCACGTTGCCGGACACGGTGTTGTTGTCCGCCCCCGGGCCCTCCACACGGATGCCGATGTCCTGGAACGGCCGGCCCACGTTGCCGTTCTCCTGGAACGGTCCGCACGGACCGTCGTCGCCGTTCGGCAGGATGTTCGCCACGTTGTTGTTGGCGACGTAGTTGTTGCTCACCGTGTTGTTCTTGGACGCCTCGATCAGGGCGATGCCCGAGAAGGGGCCGTTGGCCGTGGACTGGTTGCCCGTGACCCGGTCGCCGGTGGCGTTGTCGAGCAGTATGCCGTCGCCGTAGTTGCACACGTTCTGGGCGCCGGTCTGCGTCGAGTGGTTCACGTTGTCGTGCACGTTCAGGCTGGTGATGGTGTTGTTGGACCCGCCGTTGTCGGCCACGCCGGCGTCGAACCCTGTCACCGTGCCGCTCCGAACCGTGACCCCGTTCACGCCCATGAGGTTGATCCCGACGTACTCGTGGGTCGACGTGTTGGTCCGAGTACCACCGGTGACGGTGTGGCCACCGAGATCGAGCGTGATGCCGTTGGCGACGACGTCGAGTCCGTCGGTGCCAACGCAGGGCCCGATGTCGTTGGCCACCGTGAGGCTGTGGGTGATGTGCTCACCGCACGTCACCGTCTCGGTGGCGGCCGACGCCGGGCTCACCGCTACCGTGCCCAGCAGCAGCAGTGCACCCCCAGACGCCAGGCCGAGTGCGCGTTGAAGTTTCACAGGTGTCGGATCCTCCTGGTTGCGTTTGGCGGCCCGCCAGCGGGCCGGCTGTCGCCGACTCGCCTCAGGTCGCTATGGACTTGTCGATGCCGTGGACGATGGCCTACCCCGCCTTGGCACCTGTGGACCGGACGGAGCCCACCGGCAGCCGGATACCCCGGCCGGCCAGCGATGACAGTACCTCGCGATGGGCGTGGCGCGGTCTCGCTTCCTGGCGGCGCGTGGAGAATGTCACGGCCCCGGGGAAGGGCGATCATCCTGACCGACGGTCGAGGGGGCCTTACGCGGCGAGCAGCCGGCTGACGTCGGCCAGCAGGGCGGACGACCGCAGGCGGGCCTCGACGGTGGGCGAGGCATGGGCGACGATGAGCTCGTCGGCGTCGGCGTGGGTGGCGAAGCCGTCAAGGTACTTCTTGACCTCGGCGGGGTCGCCGACCGCCGAGTACCGCATCATCTGCACGAGCCGCTGACCTCGCGCCGATGCGAGCAGCATGTCGGCTTCCTCGTCCGAACACCCGGCGGCGCCGAGGAGAAGGGCGACGCGGCGGCGCCTGACCTCGGCGAACTGCTCCTGTGCCGCCGCGCTGGTGTCGGCCGCGATGACGTTGACGCCGGCGATCACGTAGGGCCGGTCCAGCTGCGCCGAGGGCCGAAACTCCCGGCGATACGTCGCCACGGCGTCCTCGAGCGCGTCCGGCGAGAAGTGGGAGGCAAAGCCGTACGGCAGGCCGAGGGCGGCCGCCAGCGTCGCCCCGAACAGCGACGAGCCGAGGATGTACAGCGGTACTTTGGTGCCCATCCCGGGATAGGCGTTGACCCCGGGAACCAGGGTCGGCCCCGTCAGGTACCCCTTCAGCTCCTGGACGTCCCGGGGGAAGCGATCGGCGGCGAACGGGTCCCGACGCAGGGCCCGCACGGTGTTCTGGTCACTGCCCGGTGCCCGCCCGAGGCCGAGGTCTATGCGGCCGGGATGCAGGGTGGCGAGCATGCCGAACTGCTCGGCGATCACGAGCGGCGAGTGGTTGGGCAGCATGACCCCACCCGCCCCGAGACGGATGGACCGGGTGTTGGCCGCCACGTGGGCGATGAGCACACTGGTGGCCGAGGACGATATGCCGGGGATGTTGTGGTGCTCGGCGTACCAGACGCGCCGGTACCCCTGGCGCTCGGCGCCCTGGGCCAGGGCGACCGATCCCTCCAAGCTCTCGGCCGCGGTCTCGCCCCTACCGGTGGTGGCCAGATCGAGGAGTGACAGGGGAACGGACACGGTGCAAGCCTCTCGAGTAGGAACTGGCGGATCGTCGCATGCGACCGGCGTCACACCGGGCACAGCAAGAGAAACGACCAGGCCCGTCCCGGTATTTCCTGGTGCCAGGCCCCGGTGACCAGAACCGGTGCCTCCGGCGGCTTGGGTGGTCCGGGCTGGACCGGCGGTGGCGCCGCCGTCGGCGTGGTGGACGAGGTGGTGGCAGTCGCAGGTCCGGCGGTGACAGCCCCGGGAAGCGTCGTCGGTGCGAGACGCCCGGACGCCTCGGCGGTCATAGCGGCGGAGGTAGTCCTCGACGCCTCGCTCCTCCTCGGCCACCTGCTCGAAGTGGCGGGCGACACGTTCAAGATCGGCCGTGAAGACCACTAAGGGGGAAGGCGGAAGGACTCCATCGAACCGGCGTTTCGAGCGTCAGGAAGACGCTCAGACGTCGATGACCTGACGACCTCGTCGCCGTAGTCGTTGATCACCTTCACCGCCACCTTGCCGGTGGTCGGAGGGGGGGAAGGGGCGCGACTCCCTTCGGTTGAGGGTGATGGAGCGCGGAATCCGTCGTCGAAACATGTAGGCCTCGTCTTCGTTTACAACTGTTTCGAAGGGGGAACGCGAGCCGGGTGGGACGACAGGGTGGCCCACGTCCTGTTCGAGCAGGACCTTTGACGGGCGACAGCCAACGGGACGAGGCGGAACCGGCTCTGAGGCGGGCCCTTACTGACGGCGAGTTGCGGCTGCACTTCCAGCCCAAGGTGGCGCTCGACACCGACCGGATCGTCGGGGTGGAGGCGTTGGTCCGCTGGCAGCATCCGCAGCGGGGG
>JBHELO010000151.1:0-41098 GCA_046263055.1 Acidimicrobiales bacterium
GGTCGACGTAGCTCTGGAGGCCGTTCCAGTCCCCGGGCCGCCCGGCCGGATAGGGGGGGAGCCGGTCGGCGGCCACGTGGACCACGGCCTGCACCACGTTGCCCCGGCGGGCGGCCGACAGGTCGACCCCCGCCTGGCCGCCCAGGGGCGGGTCGAGCAGTTGCAGCAGCGCAGTGCGGGGATCGAGGGCGGTCACGACGGACCGGGCGGTGATGCGCTCATCGTCCTCAGTCACCACCGCGGCGACGCGCCCCCCAGGCGCCTCGATCCGGGCCACCGGCGCGGCGCAGCGCACTTCGCCGCCCAGCGCATCCAGGCGCGTGACGAGGGCGTCGACCAGTCCTTGGGCCCCCCCATGGGCATGCCACTGCCCGAAGCGGTGGTAGGCGGCCTGCCAGAAGGCGAAGAGAGCACCGCCCGGCACCGACGGGCCGGAGGCGGCGTGGGCGGCGAAGGCGGCGACCGGGCCACGGGTGAGGTCACTGGGCAGGCGCCGTCGTAGCAGCGACTCGTACGGTCCCATCACGTCGCGCACGGTGTCGGCCGGGCGGTGCCGGAGGGCCCGGACGACGGCCCCCAGCCGTCCCGGGGCCTCGCGCCAGGACATCCGGCCCCGGACCGCAGGGAGGATGGCGTCGACCACCGGGACGGCCTGGTCCATGAAGGCCCGGTAGGCGGCCGCCTCGGCGGGGTCGGACTCGGCGATGGAGTCGACGGTGTCGGCGATCGACCGGAAAAACCGCACCCGCCGGCCGTCGGCGTGCACGGCGACGGAGAAGGGGTCCATCTCCTGGTAGCGCAGGCCGGCTCCCTCCAGGTCGAGCTCGACCGGGATGTCGGTCATGTTGATCATGTTGTGGGCCACCGAGTGGAGGTCGAACCGGTACCCGGGAACGGTCTCCTCGGTGCGGGACCCGCCGCCGGGCCGGTCGAGGGCCTCCAGAACGGCGACGTCGCACCCGGCACGGGCCAGGTAGCAGGCCGCCACCAGGCCGTTGTGGCCGCCGCCCACCACCACCACGTCGCGCTCGGGCGTCACGCCTCGTCGTCGAGGGCGAGGTCGGCGGCGCCCACCGGGTCGGGGGCCGCCCGCCCCGCCTCGAAGGCGGCTCCCCACCGGTCGTCCCCCAGGGCGGCGCGCCCGGCGGCGCGCAGCGCCGCCAGGCCCGCCGACCGGTACGGGGGGACGGGCCTGCCCACCGCCGCCCGGGTGGCGGCTGCCGCTCCCAGCAGGCGGGCCGACCGGCGGTGGCCGCCCCCGCTGGCGGCGACGGCGGCGAGGCCCTCCAGCCACTCGGCGGCGGCTGCGTCGGGCCGCCCGCCGGGTGGCGGTCGGGCGGCCTCCAGTGCGCCCACCGCGCCCGCCGGGTCACCGGCGGCCAGGGACACGACGCCCAGGCGCAGCCGGGCCCGGGTGGCGCAGTGGGCGTCACCCAGGTCCAGCGCGGTGTCCACCGCCTCGTCGAGCAGGGCCCGGGCCTCGGCCAGGTCACCGTCCACCCGGGCCACCTCGCCCCGGTCGGCCAGCCCCTCGGCCAGCCCCGGCCGGTCGCCCAGGTCCCGGCGCAGGGCCACGCTCTCGTCGAGAAGGCGGCGGGCCTCGGCGGTGTGGCCCTCCTCCAGCGCCACCCGGCCCAGCGTGGCGAGGGAGTCGGCGACTCCCGGGCGGTCGCCCAGCCCACGCCGCAGGGCCAGGCTCTCGGCCGCCGCGAGGCGTGCCCCGGCGTGGTCGCCGCCGGCCAGCGCCAGCTCGGCCAGGTCGGCCAGGAGGACGGCCACGCCCCGGTGGTCGCCGGTGCTCCGGCACGCGGCCAAGCCCTCCTGCCAGGCGGCACGGGCCGCCATGGCGTCGCCCGCCCGGTGGGCCACCCAGCCCAGGTTGGAGAGCGACGCCACGATCACCGGGAGGCTGGGGAGGGCGCGCCCGGCGGCCAGGCTGTCGGCGAACAGGCGCCGAGCCTCGTCCAGCCGGCCCCCTTGGGCGGCCAGGTTCCCGAGGCCGTGGAGGGCGACGGCGATCCCCGCCTCGTCCCCCAGGGCCCGCCGGATCACGAGCGCCTCCTCGTGGCGGGCACGGGCGGCGGCCGCGTCCCCCTGGCGGCCGGCCAGGACGGCGGCCGCGGTGAGAGCGGCGGCCCGCTGGGCGGGCCCGGCGTCGACGGCCGCGGTGAGGGCCGCGTCCAGCCAGGTCCGGCCCTCTGACAGGTGGCCCCGGAGCTCCCAGAACCGCCCGAGGGAGGCGGCCAGGGCCAGGGCGGCCCCCGGGTCGCGCGTCGCCGCTCGGGCCAGCGCGGCCCGCAGGTTGTCGTGCTCCACCTCCAGGCGGCGGAGGGCGGCGGCCGGGTCGGGACCGTCCAGGCCGGCCTCGGCGTCCTCGGCCAGGGCGGTGGCCCAGGCCAGGTGGCGGGCGGCCACCGTGTCGGTCTCCCCGCGCTCGGCCAGGCGGTCGGCGGCGTAGTGGCGGAGGGTCTCCAGGAGCCGGTACCGGCCCGGCCCGGCGCCCACGTCGGCGACCACGAGGGACTTGTTCACCAGCCCCGCCACCAGGCCCACGACGTCGCCGGCGGCCACCGGTGGGCCGGCGGCCACCCGTTCGGCGGCCTCGAGGTCGAAGCCGCCGGCGAAGGTCGACAGGCGGGAGAACGTGGCCTGCTCGTGGGGGCCGAGGCCCTCCCAGCTCCCGTCCACCGCCGCCCGCAGCGCCTGGTGGCGGGTGGCCACCGTCCGCGGGCCGCCGGTGAGGAATCGGAACCGGTCGTCGAGGCGGTCGGCGATGTCGGCGAGGGAGAGGGCCCGGGCCCGGGCGGCGGCCAGCTCCAGGGCCAGCGGCAGGCCGTCGAGGCGGCGGCAGATGCGGGCCGCGGCCTCCGCCTCCACGTCGGTCAGCGACCACCCGGGCCGGACCGCTGCCACTCGGGCGGCCAGCAGCTGGGCCGCCTCCGAGCGGGCCACGGCGGCCGCCGTGCGGTCGCCGGGGCCGGGCACGCCCAGCGGCGCCACCGGCCGGATGGCCTCGCCCGGCACCCCCAGGGGCTGGCGGCTGGTGGCCAGCACGGCCGCGGTCGGCACGGCTCGAAGGAGACGGTCGACGAGGGGCGCCACCCCGTCGACGACGTGCTCGCAGTTGTCGAGGACCACGAGGGCGGGGGCCTCGGCCAGCGCCTCGACCAGGGCCGCGGTGGCGTCCGCCCCCGCCTGCTCACGCCCTCCGGCGGCGGCCAGCACCCGCCCGGCCACCAGGCCGCTGTCAGTCACGCCGGCCAGGGGAGCCACGTGGACCCGCCCCAATGCCTCGTTCCCGGCGGCGGCCACGACCTCGGCGGCCAGGCGGGTCTTGCCCACGCCACCGGGGCCGACGAGGGTCACCAGCCGGGCCGAGGCCAACATCGCCGCCACCTCGGCCACGTCGTCGTGGCGGCCCACGAAGCGGGACAGGGGCCGGCCCAGGGCCTCGAGGCTGGCGCCGGGGTCGGACCCCGGGGAAGGGGGCGCCGGTGCCGCCTCGGCCCCGAGGAGGGCCAGGTAGGCGGCTTCGGTGGGCGGTGAGGGGTGGACCCCCAGCTCCTCGGCGAGGGTGCGCCGGCAGCGCTCGTAGGCCCGCAGGGCCTCGCCCCGGTTGCCGGCGGCGGCGTGGGCCGCCATCAGCCGCACGGAGGCGGACTCCCGAAGGGGCTCGAGCGAGACCGCCTCCTCGGCCGCCGCCACCGCGTCGGGCACCTGGCCGGCCGCCACCGCCGCCTCGGCCACCAGCTCCAGGGCCCGCAGCCGCAGGTCGCGCAGCTCGGCCTGGCGGTGCTCGACCCACCGGCCCCCGGCGTCGGCCAGGAAGGGCCGGGCGGCCATCTCGGCGGCGGTGGCGGCGTCGGCGGCGGCCGCCGCCGGGTGGCCGGCGTCGAGGGCCGCCCGGGCCCGGGCAAGGGCGGCGGCCGCCTCCTCCAGGTCCACCGACGTGCCGGGCGGGAGCACCAGGGAGTAGGTCGAGGACGCGGTGACCAGCGCGCCCGGACCCACGCCGGCCTCCGCCAGCACGCCCCGAAGCCGGGACACCAGGCCCCGCAGCGACGTCTCCCAGGACCGGGGCAGGTCCTCCTCCCAGAGGACCTCGGCCAGGTCGTGGCGCGGCACTGGGCGGTGGCGTTGGGTGACCAGGTAGGCAAGGGCGACGCGACCCAGGCGACCCAGCCCGGCCGACGTCGACCGCCCGCCGGCATCGACCACCTCGACCCGGCCGGCGAGGCGGATGCGCACGACCGGGACGGCGCCCGGCGAGGGGGAGGACGGAGCCATGGCCGCCGGGCCAGGCTACCGGCGGCCTGTGACGCCGCAGATGTGACGCCGCCGATGTGACGCGGGCAGGAGGTTCGCCATCCTCGACAAGAGCTTTGCTACTGTTCGCCAATCGCGGGACGACTCCCACTATGTGTGCGCCTCGGGGCTGGCTCCGCAGGCGGCACCGGTTCTCAATCGTCTCGTCATTGTCAGGGGCCCGGAACATCGGGCCGATGTGCGACGGCCCGCTCCGGCGGGCAGACAAGGGAGTGACGTCGGTGAGGACTCGGGTCTCGGTCCTGCTCACGGTGATGCTGGCCTCGGCTGGGGCGCTACTCGCCATCGGCCCCACGCCGGCCGGCGCCCAGCTGGTGACGGCGCAGCCCTTCGCCGCCTACGGCGACGGCACCGCCCTCAGCGTGAACGCGTTGAACCTCGGCGGAACCACCGTGGCCGGCGTCCACGCCGCCTTCGCCGGGGCCTCGGTCAACTCCACCGGGATCAGCAACACGATCAACGACGAGTTCGGCCAGGCCGTGCAGCCCCCCCTGGCCGGCAAGAACAGCTACGGCCGCGGTGTCGCCCTGGACGTCGGCCTGGTCACGCCCACGCCCCAGGCCACCGACGTCAACCAGCTCCACTTGGCGGCGCTGGTGGAGGCGGCCGCCCCACCGCCCACCGCCCTCATCACCCGGGACGTCGCCCTCAACCTGGCGCCCATCGCCAGCGCCTCCCTCCTGCGGGGCCAGGCCCAGGCCGTGTTCGACCCGGCCACCTGCACCCTCGGCCAGCCCATGAGCTTCGGCCGGGGGTACGCCTCCAACCTCCAGTTGGTCGGTACCGGGGCGGCGGCCGCCGTCTCCACCAACGTGGCCGCCAACAACGTGTCCGAGTCCCGCACCTTCACCTACCTGATCCCCAACGGTGACGGCACGTTCGGCGTGGTGAGCGAGACCCACCAGCTGATCGCCCCCATCAGCCTGCTGGGCGGCGCCGTGACCATCGAGGTGGGCGGGCCGATCGTCATGCGGGCCATCGCCACGGGCAAGCCGGGCGGCGCCAGGATCGAGTTCCCGACCCCCCCGCAGATCACCGTGCTGGTCGGCGGCGTTCCGCTGGTCGCCCCGGTCACGTTCGGGAGTGGCGGGATCAACATCCCGATCAATCTCCCCGGCGTCGCCAACATCAACATCAGCCTCGGGGCGCCCCCCCACGTGCTGGGCACGCCCGGCTCGCTGCTGGCCGGCTCGGGCGGCGTGTTCCCGGGCTCGCCGGACGGCACCACCGTCTCCGGGGCGGCCGACGCCGTCGGCCGCGTCCAGGCGTCGCTCCTCAACGTCAACCTCCTCGACCTCGGCATCGGGCACACTGAGGCCGCCGTCCAGGTGCCGGCCGGCGGCGTCCACTGCAACATCCCAGTCGCCAAGGCGGCCACGCCCAACCCGGCCCATGCCGGTGAGGACGTGACCTGGACGATCAGCATCCCGTCCGACCCCGCCTTCTTCGCCCGGCTCATCGACTGCGACCTGCTCAACATCAAGGCCACCGACACCCACTCGGTGCTGAGCGGCAATCCCCGCTTCACGCTGGTGAGCGCCGACCACGGCGGCGTTATCAGTGGCAACACCGTCACCTGGGACAACCTGGGCACGTATCACCGGGGCGACCCACCAATCGTGCTCACTGTGGTCGGCCACGTGGTGGGCGGCACCGGCGTCCTGCAGGACATCGCCAACGTCACCGCCAACCTGGGCAACTGCACCGGTGGGGCGGCCGGGACCGACATCACGGGGAGCGGCATCTTCAACAACGTCGCCCTGACCGGCGCCATCACCCTCCGGGGACCGGAGGTCCAGGCCGGCAACCTGGCCGCGACCGGCGGTGACTCCCGCTACCTGGTTCTGGGTGGGCTCCTGCTCCTGGGCGCCCTCGAGCTCCGCCGCCGCACCCGGGGCGGGGCCGCCGCCCGCCCGGCCGACACCGTCACCTGACCCCAGGCACCTGACCCCAGGCACCGACGATCCGCCGGGCTGAGCCCGGCGGGTCGCCGCGTTGGGCGGCGGGGTTCGTCGGCCCGAGCCGTCCACCGTGTTCCCGGCCCGGCGGCGGGCGAGGCATCATCGGGCATGAGCGAGCGACCCTTGACGGGGCGGCTGCTGGTGGCGTCGCCTGCCATGCGCGACCCCAACTTCGAGCGCACGGTGGTGCTGGTCCTCGAGCACGGCGACGACGGGGCCCTGGGCGTCGTCCTCAACCGCCCGTCGGGCACCGACCTTTTCGAGGCGCTGCCCCGCTGGGACGCCCTGGCCGCCGCGCCCCACGTGGTGTTCGTGGGCGGCCCGGTGGCGCCGTCGGCCGCCATCTGCCTGGGCCGGCCCGGCGGCGGCGGCCACGAGGGATGCCAGCCCCTGTTCGACGGTCTCTGCTCGGTGGACCTCGAGCGCGACCCGGCCGAGCTGGCGCGCCCGCCGGCCCACATCCGGGTCTTCGCCGGCTACGCCGGATGGGGCCCGGGCCAGGTGGAGGGCGAGGTGGAGGCGGGGGCGTGGTACGTGCTGGACGCCCTCCCGGGTGACGCCCTGTCGCCCCAACCCACCGACCTGTGGGCGGCGGTCCTGCGCCGCCAGGGTGGCACCCTCGCCCTCCTCGTCAACTTCCCCGCCGACCCGACGATGAACTGAGGGCCCGACATGGACACCACCGAGCTCTCCCTCGACACCTCCCGCTCCCGGGTCACCGACATCACCGGCCAGGTGGGCGACTTCTGCCGTTCACGAGGGGACGGCCTGGTGCACGTGTTCGTGCCCCACGCCACCGCCGGGGTGGCCCTCATGGAAACGGGATCGGGGTCGGAGGTCGACCTCGAGCGCCTGCTGGGCGACCTGATCCCGCGCGACGACCGGTGGCGCCACCGCCACGGGTCGCCCGGCCACGGGGCCGACCACCTGCTCCCCGTGCTCGTCAGCCCGTCGTTGAGCATCCCGGTGGCCGGCGGGCGGCCCCTGCTCGGCACGTGGCAGAGCGTGGTGGTGGTGGACCTGAACGACGACAACCCCCACCGCAGGGTGCGGCTGTCGTTCCTGGCCGGCTGACCGGCTCCCGAGGCGTCCCGTCAGACCAGGTCGAGCACGCCCCACAGGTCGTCGACCCGGGCCACGCCGTCGGGCAGCGGCGGCGGGGGGGCCATCACGTGGTCGTCGCCGCGCCGCCAGACGTGTACCGGCCGCATGCCGGCGGCCAACGACCCCTCCACGTCGGGGTACCAGGTGTCGCCCACGAACACCGCGTCGGCGGGCGCCACCCCGCAGCGCTCGGCGGTGAGCTCGAAGATGCGGGGGTGGGGCTTGCGCACGCCAACCTGGGCCGACGTCACCACCTGGTCGGCGGCGCCGGTGAGGCCCGACTGCTCCAGGGCGGCGCCCAGGTCCCACGTCCAGTTGGAGCACACGGCCACCACCACGCCCCGGTCCCGAAGGGCACCGAGCACGGCCGGCACCTCGTCGTAGGCGGCCAGGCGGAAGTCGCGGATGGCGTGGTGGAGGTCGGCCGCCAGCTCCTCCACGTCGGCCGGCCCGACGCCCGAGGCGGTGGCCAGTCGCCGCAGGCGCTCGCGCTCCCAGGCCAGGTAGGTCCGGCGGCTGGTGGAGTGGGCGTGGTGCTCCATCCCGTCGTAGACCTCGGCCTGCCAAGCCTCGTAGGCGGCGTCATCCAGGCGATGCCCGCGGGCGGCGAGCACGTCGGCCACCGGGTCGCCCCAGCGGACGGCCCGGGCCAGGGTGCCGTAGAAGTCGAAGATGGCGGCGCGGGCCACGGGCGGAACTCTACGAGCTGCCCTTCGAGGCCCCCGTCCGCGCCGGCCGTGGACCTCAGGTGTCGGCCGCCACCTCCGTCGGCGACGGGGGGCGCAGGGCGGCGAACGGGGAGCAGCCGTCGGCCGCCAGGCGGAGCCAACCGAAGGCGGTGCCGCACACCGCCCAGTAGGTGCCGGTGCCGGCCAGGCTGGTGAGGCGGAAGTGCCACACGAGGGTGGCGGGGTCGGGGACGGCGTCCGGCGTGCCCGGCAGGGCGGCCAGGCCGACGACCACCAGGGTGGCGTAGAGCCCGACCACCGCCGGGAGGCGGACATGGTCGGGCCAGCCTCGCCTCGACGTCCAGCGGGCAGCCCGCCAGGCGGCGGCGGTGCTGAGCGCCGACCACGCCAGCATCAAGAGGTAGAGCGTCGTGCGGCGGCCGATGGTGGCGGGGTCGCCGACCCCCGGTGGGTTGGCCGGGTACTTGAGGAACGGCACCACGTTGACGGTGAGGAAGCCCATCCCGGCCAGGGTGGTGGCGGCCCGCCAGTCGGGGTGCTCCCCGGCCGGGCGCAGATGGCGACGCACGAGAACCCAGGCCACCGCCACCAGCAGCCCCAGTGCCACTCCCCACACCACGGCGGCCAGGGCTCCGCCCGCCTGCTGGGTGCCGCGGGAGAACGTCTCGGTGCCGGCCTGGCCGGGGCGGGCGCGCCGCTCGAGGTCGACGGCCCGCCCGATGCTCCCCTCCCCGGCCAGGAGGAGGACGAGGGCCAGGGCGGCACCTCCGGCCAGGCCGGCCAGGGCACCGTCACGTAGCAGGCGGCGCAGGGGAACTCCTTCCGTCGCAGTCGTTGAAAGGGAGCCCCGCGGGGGTCGCCGGCGGGCGGCGACCCCCCACGGGCCGTGGTGGCTCGGGGCCTTGGTGCTAGTGGCAGGGCACGCCGAGGAAGTGGCGGCCGTCGTGGAACAGCTCGTGCACCACGGTGCCGCCGCTGCGCAGGGTGGCTCCGTTCTCGAGGGTCAGGGCGTAGACGGCGTACACCGCCAGGGCCACGACCAGCCAGGCCCACAGTGGCACGCGCCGCCCGGCGAGGTCAGCGGTGGTCTCCAGTTGCATCACCCCCCTCCGTCGGAGCGGTGGGGCGGGGGGAAGGATGGGCATGGCCGTGGGCGGCGGCCGGGAGCGGCGTGCCCACGCGCGCCTCGTAGCCGGGAAGGGCGGTGCGGTATACGCAGAGGTCGCAGTTCATGCGGGCCTCGCCGCCCAGGGCCTCCCGGTAGCGGTCGAGCAGGAGGTCGGCGATGCGGGGGTCGGCTCCGAGGTGGGGACCGGCCCGGACCTCCACCTCGGGAGAGGCGGCGGCCCACGCCGCCGCCTCGGCGCGGATGCGTTCCACCAGCACGCCGGTGAACAGCAAGTACGGGAGCACGACGACCCGCTGCGCGCCCAGCCGCCGGCAGCGGTCGAGGGCGGCCCCCACCGACGGCGGGGCCAGGGACACGAACGCCGGCTCCACCAGCTCCAGGCCTCGGGAGTCCCACAGCAGGCGCGCCACCTTGTAGAGGTCGGCGTTGGCGTCGGGATCGGACGACCCCCGGCCCACGACCACCACCGCCACCGTCGAGGGTTCGTGGTCGCCGACCGCGGCCCGGATCCGGTCCTCGGCCACCGCCAGCACCAGCGGGTGGATCCCGAGGTCCCGGGCGTAGCGGAAGTCCACGCCGGGGTGGCGGTGGCGGCCCCGGTGGAGGGCGGCGGGGCCGTCGTTCTTGAGATGGCCGGCGCCCAGGAGGATCAGCGGCGTAGCCACCACCGAGGTGGCGCCCGCCGCCACCAGGCCGTCGATGGCGGTGTCCAGGTCGGGGGCGGCCAGCTCGATGAACCCGCACCCCACCGCCAGGTGGGGGGCGGCCGCTTCCAGCACCCCGGCCAGCCGCCAGTACTCGGCCACGCCGGCCGCCGACCGGCTGCCGTGGCCGACGAGGAGCAGGGCGGGCGACCCCGGGACGGTCGGGGTGGGGGTGGTCACCGGGAGCTCCGGGCCAGGCGGACGAGGGCGTTGAGGGCGGCGGCCGCCACCGCGCTGCCGCCCTTGTCCCCCACGTTGCTCACTGCCGCCAGCCCGCTGGCCCGCAACGCCGCCTTGGACGCCGCCGCCCCCACGAATCCCACCGGCATGCCGATCACCAGAGCGGGCGCCATGCGCCCCGCCAGGCCAAGGCGCACCACCTCCTCCAGGGCGGTGGGCGCGCAGCCCACGACCACCACCGCACCCTCGGGGTGGCGGTGGGCCGCCAGCCGCATGCCCGCCGCGCTGCGGGTGCCGGCGGCGGCGGCGGGCGGCAGGTAGCAGCGGGCGTCGACGCCGGTGATCCCCCGGCGGACCATCTCCACGTCGGTGACCACCACCGTCCCCGCCCGCAGGGCGGCCAGCCCGGCGGCCAGGTCGGCCTCGGCGGCCACCATGGTGGTGGCGTACTCGGGGTCGGCACTGGCGTGGATGACGCGGCCCACCACCGCCCGGCCGAGGGGGCCGAGGCCCGACAGGTCCACCCGGTCGGCCAGGATGCGGAAGCTCTCGGCCTCGATGGCCGCCCCCCGGCTGGGCGCCGGGCCGACGGTCACCACCCCACCCCCGATCCGGGTTCGGTTGGCATGCCCCGGCGCCTGCTGAGCGAACCCAGTTCGCCGGTGGGGGCGGGGGACGCGGCGTCCACGGCGATGGCGTCGCGCGGGCAGATCTCGATGCAGGCCAGGCAGCCGGTGCAGCGGGCGTCCACCGACCGGGGGCGCCGGGGCGCAGCTAGCAGGGCCCGCTCGGGGCAGGTGACGAGGCAGGCGCCGCACGCCGTGCACCGATCGTCGATGGCCACCGTGTAGGCGTTCACCCGTCGTAGCCCCGGGGGGTGACCATGCGCCCGGCCGCCACCCGTGTGGTGGACGACCCGACCACCACGCAGGTCGTCATGCCCACGTCGTCGGGCTCGAGGCCGGCCAGGGTGGTGAGCGTGGCCGCCTGGCGGGGGCGGGCGGCATCGGTGACCAGGCCCACCGGGGTGTCGGGGCGGCGGTGCTCCAGGAGCACCCGGCGAGCGGCGTCCAGCTGCCAGGACCGGCCCCGGGACCGCGGGTTGTACAGGACCACCGCCAGGTCGGCCTCCGCCGCCGCCCGCAGCCGGGCCTCGATGGTGGCCCACGGGGTGAGCAGGTCCGACAAGCTGATCACCGCGTGGTCGTGACCCAGCGGGGCGCCCAGCACCGCCGCCGCCGCCTGGGCGGCGGGAACACCGGGGACCACCTCAACGTCCAGGTCGGGCGCCTCGTCGGCAGCCAGCTCCAGGACGACGCTGGCCATGGCGTACACGCCGGGATCACCGGAGGACACCAGCGCCACCCGCCGCCCGGCGGCCGCCTCGGCCAGGGCCTGCTTGGCCCGCACCAGTTCGTCGCCGATGGGGCTGCTCACGACCTCCTGGCCGGGCCCCACCAGGTCGGCGCACTGCGCCACGTAGGGCCCGTAGCCGATGACCACCTCGGCGTGGCGGACGGCGGTGGCCGCCGCCGGCGTGCGGTGGCGGGCGTGGCCGGGGCCCAGGCCCACCACCGACAGGTGGCCCCGGGGCCGCCGGCGGCGGGCCACCGCCACCGTGGCGTGGGCCGACCTCCGCTTGCGCACCACCAGCTCGGCGTGGGGCCCGGCGGCCAGCAGGGCGGCGGCCTCGGCCACGCTGGGCGTGCCCACCGCGGCGGCCACGACCGAGCTGGGGGTCGGCACCGCCACCCCGGACAGGGCGGCGGCCGGGAAGCCGCGGACTGGCGGCCCGAGGGCGCCGAGAGCGGGATCGGCGGCCCGGCGGTCGATGGTGGCGACCGCCGCCACCGAAGCGGGGGCCAGCCCGGCGGCGGCCAGGGCGGCGGCCACCAGGGCCGCCACCTCGTCGGCCGGGGCATCCGTGGTGGCGCCGACGCCGACCACGAGCGATGGCGGGTGGAGGGCCACCAGGCCGGGCGCCGACGCCACCGTGCGGTCGGTGACCACCACCAGTTCCGGCCCCCCTCGGCCGTCCACCGCCAGCGCCGGGGGGAGCGGCCACCCCAGCTTGTTGACCACCGTCGGGCGGCGCCCGTCGAGGAGGGCGGTGGTGACGCCGGCGACGTCGCCGGTGGCCACGAGGCCGGGCAGGGCGTCCAGGGCGACAACGCCCGCCGAGTCGGTGGCGGTGGTGACGACGGCGGTGGCGCCCAGGAGGTCGGCCACCTCCCGGGACAGGTGGTTCCCGCTGGCGGCGTGGCCCCCGCACAGGGCCACTGCGAAGTGGCCGGCCTCGTCCACGCACACCACCGCCGGGTCGGTGGCCTTGGCGCCCAGGAGGGGCGCCACGATGCGCACCGCGGCGCCGGTGGCCACGAACAGCACGAAGCCGTCCACGTCCGCCCACCGCTCGGTCACGGTGGCCGCCGCCCGGCCGTGGACGGCGGGATGGGGCAGGCGGGCGGCCAGTGCCCGTCCCGCCTCGGTGACCGACACCGACAGCACGCGCCGCCCGCTCACACCCCCGGCCCCCAGGCCAGGAACACGGGGTTCTCGGCCGCCAGCCGGACGCCGCCGTCGGGCAACGGGGCGCCCCTGCTCACCTGGACCTGCACGACGTTGCCGAGACGCCCGGCGGCGGTCGCCGCCCGGTCCAGCGCCGCGTAGGCGGCCACCACCCGCCCGCCGGGGGTCAGGCGGGCGAGCACCGCGTCGAGCACGCCCAGGCCGCCGCCCCCCACGAACGCCCGGTCGGGGTCGGGGAGGCCGGCCAGGCAGACGGGCGCCGAGCCCTCCACCACCTCCACCGCCACCGCGGCCCGCCGGGCGTTGGCCCGGACCCGTCCCGCCGCGTCGGGGTCGCGCTCCACCGCCAGCACCCGCAGGGCGGGGGCCAGGCGGGCGCACTCCACGGCCACGCTGCCGCTGCCGGCGCCCACGTCCCACAGAACGCCGGCCGGGGGCAGGGCCAGCTTGCCCAGGGCCACCGCCCGCACCTCGGCCTTGGTGACCATGCCCGCCCGGTGGGAGAACTCGTCGGCGTGGCGACCCCACGCCAGGGCCGGGGCGGCGGCCACGTCGGGCCCGTCCAGCAGGAGGACCACCGACACCGGGTCCCATTCGCCGGCGGCCAGGCCGGCGGCGCCATCCACCTCCATCACCGCCTCGTCCCCCCCGCCCAGCCGGCTGCAGACCGCCACCCGCCGATGGCGGGCACCCAGGCGGGCCAGCTCCCGGCCCAGGGCCTCGGGGGGCGACTCGGGCGACGTCAGCACCGCCGCCTTGGGCGCCGCCGCGGCGCGGCGGGCGGCGTCGGCCAGCGGGCGGCCGTGGGCGGAGACCACCACCGCGTCGTCCCACGGCAGGCCGAGGCGGGCGAAGGCCAGCGCCACCGACGACGGCGCGGGGTGGACCTCCAGGGCGGCGGCGCCGAAGCGGGCGGCCAGGGCCCGCCCGATGCCGAAGAACCCGGGGTCGCCGGAGGCCAGCACGCACACCCGGCCGGCCTCGGCGGCCACCGCCTCGAGGGCGGCGCCCAGGTCCCCGGTGAAGGGGAGGCGGCGGGCACCGGCGGGGGCCATGGCGTCGAGGTGGCGCCGGCCGCCCACCACCAGGTCGGCGCCCTCGAGGGCCCGGGCGGCGTCCTTGCCCAGGGCGTCGCCAGCCACGCCCACGACCACGATCGGCAGCTCAGGCACGGGCCACGATCCGGCTGCCGTCGAAGTCGGCCAACAGCACGTCCACCGGCAGGGCCCCCTTGGTGTGCTCCTCGCACGCCTCCTTGGCCAGCTCGCAGATGCGGGCCAGGGGCTCCGTCGTGCCCTGGGCCAGGCAGGTCTCGAAGAAGTGGCGGGCGGTGGCGGTGGCGGTGGCGGCGGCCACCACCTCGGGCGGCGCCCCCACCGACCGGGCGACGGCGGCCAGCAGCTTGCCGTCCACCTTGGACCGCCGGAAGTGGGTCATCATCGCTCCCGACGCCAGCTTGGTGATCTTGCCGGCCATGCCCACCACCACCGCCCGCAGCACGCCGAGCGACGCCGCCTTGCGCAGGGCGGTGCCGCTGTAGTCGCCCACCTCGACGAAGCAGACGTCGTCCAGCTTGGGGTACAGGTCCATAGCCAGGCGGTCGGTGCGGCTCCCGGTGGCCAGCACGACCACCGGCTCGCCCTGGGTGGCCGCCACCTCGATCTGCTGGACGATGGACGCCCGCCAGGCGGCGGTGGAATAGGGCTTGACCACGCCGGTGGTGCCGAGGATGGAGATCCCGCCGAGGATGCCGAGGCGGGCGTTGGACGTGTGGGCGGCCATCAGCTCCCCGTCGGGCACCGAGAACGTCACCATCAGGGGCTCGTCGGTCACCTCCGCCAAGGCGGCGAGGATCATTCGCCGAGGCACGTCGGTGATGGCGGGAGTACCGCGGGGCAGGCCCAGGCCGTCCTTGGTGACCGTGCCCACCCCAGGGCCGGCCATCAGCTTGGTGTCCGAGGAGCGGCCGGCCAGCTTGACCAACGCCGTCAGACGGGCGCCGTCGGTGCAGTCGGGGTCGTCCCCCGCGTCCTTCACGACCACCGCGCGGGTGGCGCCCGCCGACTCCACCTCGAACCAGTGGCGGGAGCCGTCGGGGATGGCGACGTCGATGGCGGCCGGCGGTGCCCCTCGCAGCAGCCCGGTGGCCGCCGCCTTGGCCGCCGCGCTGGCACACGTGCCCGTGGTCCAGCCCAGGCGGAGCCCTCGGCTGTCACGCCGCTCGGCGAACGGCTCGTCGTCGGTCGGTGGGCGCCGGGGCCCTCGGAACGGGACGGGGAGGTTGGTCACCGGGCGGACGCGGGGCCGGGTCGGGCCGGCCGCCCGGTGGTGGTGCCGGGCAGCGAGCGGCGGCGGTGACCGTGAGCGAAGGTGGGGGAGTACAGGTGGCTGCGGGCCACCGGCTCGTCGGCAAGGGCGGGGCCGACGAGCACGAGCACCGTCGTGGTGGCGTCGGTGGCGGCCAGGTCGTCGGCCAGGCGACCCACGGTCGTGCGTACCACCCGCTCGTCGGGCCACGACGCCCGCACCACCACCGCCGCCGGGGTCTCGGCCCGGTAGCCGCTGCCCGCGCCCAGGAGCTGCTCCTGGAGCTCGACGGGGCGACTGGCGGACAGGAACACGGCCAGGGTGGCGCCATGGGCGGCGTAGTCGGCCACCGACTGGCGCTCGGGCATGGACGCCGACGTCCGCCCCGCCAGCCGGGTGAGCACGACGCTCTGCGCCACCCCGGGGGCGGTAAGCTCCCGACCCACGGCGGCGGCGGCGGCCGCCAGCGACGACACTCCGGGCACGATCTCGAACGCCCGGCCCGTGGCCCGGCACCAGTCCACCTGCTCCTGGATGGCCCCGTACACCGACGGGTCGCCGGAGTGGAGGCGGACGATGGCGGCGTCGGGGTGGGCGGCGTACACGCCGAGCACGTCCTCCAGGGTCATGGCCGCCGAGTCGTGCACCCCGGCGCCCGGCCGGGCGTGGGCCAGGACCGCCGCGGGCACGAGGGACGACGCCCACACCACCACGTCGGCGGCGGCCAGGCGGTCCCGCCCCCGCAGGGTGAGCAGGTCGGCCGCCCCCGGGCCGGCCCCGACGAACGAGATCATGCTGGCGGGCGCCCGGCGGGCGGGACGACCAGGGTGACCAGGTAGGAGGCGGGGCCGGCGGCCAGATCGGCGGCCGGCCCGACCCGCTCCCCGGGCAGGCCGAGCAGCTCGCCGGCCACCGCCCCGTCCAGCCGACCGGCGTCAGCCAGGCGCTTGGCCACCGCCGGCAGGTGACGACCGCCCTTGTAGACCACCACCGCGGCGGTGGCATCGTCGAGCACGCCGTCGAGCACCTCGGGGCCGTCGAGGGCGGTGACCAGCCGCAGGTGCTCGGTGCCGGCCAGCAGCACGGTGCCCGACCGGGACGCCAGGTCCTGGAAGGCGGTGATGCCGGGGACGGTCCGCACATCGGTGGCCGGGCGGAGGGCGACCACGGCCTGGGCCAGGGCCGGGAAGGTGCTGTACACGTTGGGGTCGCCGAGGGTCACGAAGGCCACCGTCTCACCGGCGTCCAGGCAAGCGACCACCCGGTCGGCGGCGGCGGCCAGGGCGGCCGACCGGCCCGCACCGGCGCTCATCTCGAAGGCCAGGCGCTCGGTGGCCACCTCCGGCCAGGCCTGGCGGACGATGGACTCGGCCCGGCCGACCGCGTCGAGGGCGGTGGCGGGGGCGAAGACCCGGTCGGCCTCGGCCAGCACCCTACCGGCCCGGGCCGTCACCAGCTCGGGGTCGCCGGGGCCCACCCCGACGCCGATCAGCGTGCCCATCCCGTCCCCCGACGTGTCGTCACCTGGTGCTGGCGCCGGGGCCTGGCTCCCTGCGGGCCCCCGCGGGGACCCCCGGTCACAGTGGCACGCGTCGCGCCGGACTCGCACCGGCTTCCCGAACCTCGCAGCGCACAGGACTGTAGTTCGCTGGCCGCCCGCCCTCGCCTGCCCGCCCAACCTCAGGAGGGCGACGGGGCGCCGCCGGCACCACCGGCTGCCGCGGTGGCCACCAACCGCTCGGCCACGGCCGGAGCCCCTCCCAGGTGCAGGTGCAGGTAGGACGCCAGCAGGGTCGGGGAGGCGAACCCCGCCCGCCAGCGACCCTCCCGGCCCGTCCACACCATGGCGTCGCCCGGGGGGGCCACCGCCGAGTAGTGGTGCTCGTGGCCGCGCACCTCGGTGCCGGCGGGCGCCACCGGGGTGTCCACGCCCAGGACGGCCCGGCGGTAACCCATGGTCAGGCGGGGCGTCATGCGCCCGTCGGTGGGGACGGCGCCCGCCATGTGGCGGCCGTCCAGGGTGCGGGCCAGCCACAGCAGGCCGCCGCACTCGGCCCACGTCACCAGGCCGGCCGCCACCCGCTCGTGCACGTCGTCGAGCAGCGGGCGGTTGGCGGCCAGGCCGGCGGCGAAGACCTCGGGGAACCCGCCCCCGGCGTAGAGGGCGCCGACGTCGGGGGGCAGGCGGCTGTCCGCCTCGGGGTCGACCATCACCAGCTCGGCGCCGGCCTGGGCCAGCAGCTCCAGGTTGTCCGGGTAGGTGAAGCTGAACCCCCGACCCCCCAGCACGGCCATTCGGGTCGTCCCCGACGGGCGGGCCTCGGGCGGCGGGCCGACGACCGCCGGCGGGGCGGACCGGGCCAGGGCTTCCACGGCGGCCAGGTCCACGCCGGCGGCGGTGGCCGCCGCCAGCCCGTGGAGCGACCGGCGCAGGCCCGCCTCGTCCTCCACCACCGGGACCAGGCCCAGGTGGCGCTCGCGCCAGCGCAGGGAGGGGTCGCGGCGCAGCACGCCGAGCACCGGCACGCCCACCGGCTCCAGGGCGGCGCGCAGCATGGCCTCGTGGCTGTCGGTGCCGACCCGGTTGAGGACGACGCCGGCCACGCGGATTTCCGGGCGCCAGGTGGCGTAGCCGTGAACCAGGGCGGCCACCGACCCGCTCATGCCGGCGGCGTCCACCACCAGCAGCACCGGCGCACCCAGCAGCTCGGCCACCTGGGCGGTGCTGGCCGCCGGCCCGGCCCGGTCGGCGGCCCCGTCGAACAGGCCCATGACCCCTTCCACCACCAGGACGTCGGCGCCCGCCGCGGCCCGGGCGGCGAGCGGCGCGACGGCGGCCGGACCGCACAGCCAGGCGTCCAGGTTGCGCCCCGGGCGACCGGTGGCCAGCGAGTGGTAGCCGGGGTCGATGAAGTCGGGCCCCACCTTGGCCGCCGCCGCTCGCACGCCCCGGCGGGCGAAGGCGGCCAACAGCCCGGTGGCCACCGTCGTCTTCCCCACCCCGGAGTGGGTGCCGGCCACGACGAGCCGGGGGCCGAGGGCGGGCACGGCGGCGATGATGGCACCGGGGCAGTCGACGGGTGCTCGGGGCGTCCCCGCCCTACCCTGGGCGGGACATGGCCGCCGACCCCCACGACCCCGGCCCCGACGCCGCCGACCCCGGCTCCGACCCCGCCGACCCGGACGCCGGTGACGCCCCGGCGCTCGAGGACGCCGACCCGGTGGTTGACGCGCCCCACGAGCCGGTGGAGGTGGCGCCGTCCGTGGTCGCCCTGCGCCGGACCCGGCGGGTGCTGTGGATCGCGGTGGCCGTCGCCCTGCCCGTCATCATGCTCATCGCCGTGCTCGCCACTCGGCCGTCGGCCCAGAGCCGGGCCGTGCAGTCCCCGCTGCTGGGCAAGGCGGCCCCGGCCGCCGAAGGCACCACGGTGGACGGCTCCCACGCCAGTCTGGCCGACTTCCGGGGCCGCTGGGTGGTGGTGAACTTCTTCGCCACCTGGTGCACGCCCTGCGTCCAGGAGCACCCCGAGCTGGTGCGCTTCTCGGAGACCCACAAGGCGGCGGGCGACGCCTCGGTGATGGCCATCGTGTACAGCGACACCCCGTCCGACGTGCGGGACTTCCGGGCCCGCAACGGCGGGAACTGGCCCATGCTGGTGGACCCCGACGGCCGCATCGCCCTCGACTACGGCGTGTCCGGCGTGCCCGAGTCGTTCCTGGTCAACCCGGACGGGATCATCGTCTCCAAGCTCCTCGGCGGCGTCCGCCAGGCCGACCTGGACGGCCTGCTGGCCCGGGCCCAGGGCAAGGCCTGACCCCGGGGGCGGGCACGCCCTCAGCCCTCGGCCAGGATGCGGTCGACGACCCGGCCGACGGCCACCATGGCCGGTGACGTCGGGTCGGCGTCCATGCCCGCCACCCCGAGGTGGTCGGCGTGGAGGACGGCGGCGTCCTCGGGCACCCGTAGCGTGTCCACACCCAGCGCCGCCGCCACCGCGGCGGCATCGTCGTCCGACGCCGTGCGGTTGGCCACCCCGATGATGCGGCGTACGCCCATCTCGCCCGCCAGCTCGACCGCTCGGCGGGCGATCTCCACCGACTTGGCGCTGGTCTCGGCCACTGCCAGCACCACGTCGCCCTCGCCCGGGTGGGCCCAGATCAGATCGTTGAGGCCGGCCTCCAGGTCGGCCACCACCACCCGGTCGTCGGCCGGCAGCTCGGAGAAGAACTGGCGGGTGGTGTTGTGGGACCCGCAGCACAGGCACGCGTCGGAGGGTCGCTCGATCTTGCCGGTGGCCACCAGGCGGATGCCCTCGGGGGCCTCCATGCCGTAGCGGGCCAGCAGGTCGTCGGCCGGCGGGCGGGGCTGGTCGTGGGTGTAGCCGCTGTCGAGCAGGGCGTTGAGGATGGGCTGCATGGCCTCGACCGACTCCCGGGGCACGCCCAGGGAGATGCCCAGGTTGGGGTTGGGGTCGGCGTCCACCGCCACCACCTTGTGGCCCCGCCGGGCCAGGTGGCGGGCCAGCGCCCCGGCGACCGTGCTCTTGCCCGAGCCGCCCTTGCCGGTGATGGCGATCCTCATGCGTGTACCTCCTGGGCTTGCAGCAACAGGTCGGCCAGGTGGCCGACGGCGTGGACGGCGGGGGAGTCGGGGCAGGCGTCGAGCGGCGGCAGGCCGAGGCGCTCGGCCTCGCTGACGTCGGGGTCGTCGGGGATGCGGATGCAGGGGGCCAGGCCCCGGTGGTCGGGCTCGTCCCGGAACCGGTTGCCCACCACGATGGTGGCCCGGCCCTCGCCCACCATGGGCAGCAGGCGGCGGGCGGTCATGGCCGACCGCCAGGCGGGGCCGACCACCACCACCACGTGGTCGGCGAAGGCGTGGTAGCGCTCGAAGGGGGTGGTGGGCCCTGCCTCCAAGTCGCCGATGACGTCCCAGCCGGGCTCGCCGAACCCCAGCAGGAGCTGGATCAGGGCCGCCACCGAGCGCTTGGGTGCCGTCTTCTCGGGGTCCCCGATCTTGCCCAGGCCGAGGAAGCGCACGCCGTCGGGGGCGACGGCGGCGAAGCGCTCGACCACCTCCCGGGGGGTGAGCCCCGAGGCCAGCTGCCAGCCGTAGGCGGCCCCCGGGTGCTCCTCCACCGCCTCGTCGGGGAGCCCCGCCTCGGTGGGCGGGAGGCCGAGGCTGAACGCCATGCCGGGGTTGGTGTCCAGGTCGGCGGCGAGGACCTGGCGGCCCCGCCGGGCCAGCAGGCGGGCCAGGGTGGACGAGATCACCGTCTTGCCGGCGCCGCCCTTGCCGATCACCGCCACCCGCAGCCCCAGGCGACCCTCGGCCGCCCTCCGGGTGGGCTCGTCGAAGGCGGCCAGGGCGTCCTCCGCCCGGTCGTGTGCCGCCTCCAGGGCCCGGTGGTGGTCGGCCACGTCGTGGGCGGTTCGGGCGAAGGCCCGGCCGGTCCACGTGTCCAGGTGGCGGCGGAAGCTGGCCGCCTGGCGGCGGGCGGCCAGCCAGGTGAGGCAGGCCTCCTCGTCGTCGTCGGCGGCGGCGGCGGGGTCGGCGGCGGGGCCGGCCCGGGCCACCAGGTCGTCCACGATCGCCTCCTGGCGGGCCAGTGACGACCGCACCCACTCGTCGCGCGGGCCGGGGTCGCGCCGGGGGCGCGGAGGAGTTTCGTCGCCCGCCATCGCCGCCGATGGTACCGCCGCCGCCCGGTCGAGCCGTGGTGCGGCGCTCGCCTACGGCGCGATCCGCGGGCGGCAAGCCGCCGGGTGTCAGTACTCGATGCCCTTCTTGGCCTTGATGCCGGTGTCGTAGGCGTGCTTCACCTTGCGCATCTCGGTGACGGTGTCGGCCACCGCCACCAGCTCGTCGGGGGCGTCGCGGCCGGTGATCACCACGTTTGTGTGGGGCGCCCGGCCCTGGACGCCGGCCACCACGTCGGCCACCGGGACCCAGCCGTAGGTCACGGCGTAGGTCAGCTCGTCGAGGACGAGGAGGTCGTAGTCGCCCGACGCCAGCTTGGCGGCGGCCACGTCCCAGGCGTGGCGGCCCTTGGCCGCCGTCTCGTCCAGGTCGGAAGACTCCCAGGTGAAGCCGTCGCCGAGGGTGTGCCACTCGATGCCCAGGTGGTCGGCCAGCTTGCGCTCACCGGTCTTCCACTTGCCGCTCTTCACGAACTGGACTACGCCGACCCGCCATCCCCGGGCCCATCCCCGTCCCATCACGCCGAAGGCGGCCGACGACTTGCCCTTCCCGTGGCCGGTGTTCACCAGCACGATGGAGCGGGCCCGGCCACCGGCCGGCGGGCCGGTATCGGCGGCGCCGCTCGCCTCGGCATTGGTCACGGCCGGGAGGCTACTGTCGCCCCCGCAGCGCAGGGAACCCGGTGCGAGTCCGGGGCTGTCCCGCAACTGTCACCGGGGAGCGAGCCCCACGCGGTGGCCACGGCCCGAGAGGGCGGGAAGGCCGGGGGGAGCGTCGATCCGGGAGCCAGGAAACCTGCCTGCCGGGCTTCGAGCCGACCATCCCGGGCGGCTCACTCGGAAAGGACGCGTCGACGTCGTGGACCTCCAGGTCCGCTCTCGCCAGGAGGGCGGTCGCAGCTATCCCGTCCTGGTGTGGCGGGCCGACGGGTCCCTGCGCGTCGTGTCCACCGCCCCCCACGGCGGCGGCATCGGCCTGCGCCGGTGGATCGTGAACGCCCAGGTGCCCCGGTCCTACGGCCGCCGGGATCCCGACCACCACCTCGGCCGCCTGGGCGTCTCCCTGGGCCTCCCCGGTCGGGGGGTGGGGATGCTGACGGCGGCCGACGTCCGCCGCGTGTGCCATGCCACCGACGACGGGGTGGAGGCCTCGGCCACCGTCGGCCTGGAGCACCCCACATGGGCGGCGGCGCCCGACGGCGCCCGCCCGGCCAGCCTGGTCGGCACCATCAACGTGGTGGTCATGGTGCCCGAGCACCTGTCCGACGCTGCCCTCGTCAACGCGGTGGCCACCGCTGCCGAGGCCAAGGCCCAGGCCCTGTGGGACGCCGGCGTGGACGGGACGGGGACCGCCACCGACGCCATCTGCGTGGCCTGCCCCGACGGGGGGCGCCACTCCGCCTTCGGCGGCCCCCGGTCGGTGTGGGGCTCGCGGCTGGCCCGGGCCGTCCACGCCTCGGTGGTGTCGGGCGCCCGCCGCCTCCCATGATCGTGCTGGTCCTGGGAGGGGCGCGGTCGGGCAAGTCGGCGGTGGCCGAAGGATGGGCGGCGGCCCTGGCCGGCGACGGCCCGGTCTCGGTGCTGGCCACCGCGGTCGTGGCCGACGACGACATGGCCGCCCGGGTTGCCGCCCACCGGGCCCGCCGCCCGCCCGGGTGGGACACGGTCGAGGCCGGCCCCGACCTGGCCGGGGCGCTCCGCACGGTGACGGGCGTCGCCCTGGTGGACTCCCTCGGGACCTGGCTGGCGCAGGCCCACGGATTTCAGGCCGACGTCGAGGGTCTGTGTGCCGCCCTCTCGGGGCCGGGCCACGCCGTGGCGGTGTCGGAGGAGGCCGGGCTCGGCGTGCACCCGTCCACCGCGGTAGGCCTGCGCTTTCGGGACGCCCTGGGCATCGTGAACCAGGCGGTGGCGGCGGTGGCCGACGAGGTGGTCCTGGTGGTGGCCGGGCGGGTGCTCCGCCTCGACGCCGGGCCGACCACGCCGGCTGCCCTGCGGGCGGGCGCCTCCCACGAGGGCGGCCGATGAGCGGCCCGATGGTGTCACCGGCGGAGACGGGCGGGCCACCGGCGCTCGGCGGTACGGCGGCGGCACCGTCCCGCCCGGGGGGGGCCGCCGGGGCCCGGTCGGCGCTGGCCTTCCTAACGCCGGTGGGCGGGGCGGCGGCCCCGTCACCCGCCGCCCTGGGGTGGTTCCCGGTGGTGGGCGCCGCCCTCGGGCTGGCGCTGGGCGGGACGTGGCACCTGGCGGCACGGGCCTGGCCGCCGGGCGTGGCCGCGGCCGTGGTGGTGGCCGCCGACCTCGGGATCACCGGTTTGCTCCACCTGGACGGCCTGGTCGACGCGGCCGACGGCCTGCTCCCGCCCCTCGACCGGGCCCGCCGCCTGGAGGTGATGGCCGACCCCGCCACCGGCGCCTTCGGCGTGGGGGCGGCAGCCGCCGTGGTGCTCCTCCGTTGGTCGGCCCTGGCCGCCGTCCGCCCCTCGGCGCTGCTGTTGGGCGGGCTCTGGTGCGCGTCCCGCACGGCCATGGCGGTGGCCGCCCGCACCGTGCCCTACGCCCGGCCGACCGGGCTGGCCTCCGGCTTCCTGGCCGGCGAGGCTGGCGGCCCGCGGGCGGCCGGTGCCGGCTTGCTGGCGGCCGCCGGGCTGGCCGGCGCCCTGGCCCTGGCCGGCGCCGGGCGAGGAGCGGCCGGCGCGGGGGCGGTCGGTGCGGCGGTGGTCGGGGCGGCGGCGGTCGTCGCCCTGGCCCGCCGCCGGGTGGGGGGCTTCACGGGTGACGTCCTGGGCTCCGCCGGCCTGGTGGGGGAGACGGCGGGCCTCGTGGTGGCGGCGATCCGGTGGTGAGGCCGGCGGCCGGCCACCGGCCCGGCGGGCGCCGCCCGGGGGGATCGTTCCGTCGCCCCGCGCCGTGGCCGGCGGCGGCCTCCCGCCGGGCGCTGGGGGCCGCCGCCGGCGTGCTGGCCGACCGCCTGGTGGGCGAGCCGCCGGCGGCCGCCCACCCGGTGGTGGCCCTGGGCGGGGCGATGGGCGCACTGGAGGCGGCCCTGTGGCGCGACGACCGGGGACCGGGCGTGGGCTATGCGGCGGCCGGCCTGGGCCTCGGGGCGGCGGCCGGCGCGGCGGTGGGCTCCACGGCGGCCGCGACCACCCTGGCCGTGGGCGGGCGGGCCCTGGTACGGGCGGCGGGCGCCGTCGGCCGGGCCCTCGACGCCGGCGACCTGGACGCCGCCCGGGCCCTCCTCCCCGCCCTGGTGGGCCGCGACCCCGCCGGCCTGGACGAGAAGGACATGGCCAGGGCGGTGGTGGAGTCGGTGGCCGAGAACACGGTGGACGCGGTGGTGGCCCCTGCCCTCTGGGGGGCGGCGGCCGGCGCCCCCGGCGCCCTCGGGTACCGGGCGGTCAACACCCTCGACGCGCTGGTGGGCCACCGGTGCACCCGCTACCGGCGCTTCGGGTGGGCCAGCGCCCGCCTCGACGACGCCGCCGGCTGGGTGCCGGCCCGGGTGACCGCCGCCCTGGTGGTGGCCGTGCGGCCCCGATCCGGCCCCGGGGTTTGGCGCGCCGTGCGCCGCGACGCCCCCCGCCACCCGTCGCCCAACGCCGGCGTGGCCGAGGCCGCGTTCGCGGCCGCCCTCGGCCTGCGCCTCGGGGGCCCCAGCAGCTACGCCGGTCGGATCGAGCTCCGACCTTCCCTCGGCAACGGCCGCCCGGCCGAGCCCGCCGACATTCCCCGCGCCGTGGCCCTGGCCACCGACGTGTCCCTGGCCATTGTCGCCGCACTCGCCGGCGGCGGCGTCGCCGGGCGGGCCGCGGCCCGGGCCCGCCGGCGTGGAGGCCGACCGCTCGGGACGGGCCGGTGACTGCCGTGGCCGTCCCCCCTCCCGGGCCCCACGGGGGCGACGGGCCCCGGCTGGCGGCCGCCCTTGGCGTCGACCCGGGGGCGGTGCTCGATCTCTCGCTGAACCTCAACCCGGCGGCGCCCGACGCCGGCGAGGTGGTCGGCAAGCACCTGCACGCCGTCTCCCGCTACCCGGACCCCCGGACCGCCACCGAGGCGCTGGCGGTCGCCCTCGGCGTGGGAGCCGAGCGGGTCCTGCTCACCAACGGCGGCGCGGAAGCCATCGCCCTGGTGGCGGCCGAGGTGGGCGGCACGGTCGACGAGCCCGACTTCGCCCTGTACCCCCGGGGCGGTGGGCCCCGGTGGCGCTCCAACCCCCACAACCCGAGCGGCCGCCTGGAACCGGCCGACACCCCCGCCGGGGTCTGGGACGAGGCGTTCTACCCCCTGGCCACCGGCCGCTGGACCCGGGGCGACGCCGACGCCGGCGCGGTGGTGGTCGGCTCCCTCACCAAGGTCCTGGCCTGCCCGGGCCTACGGGCCGGGTACGTCCTGGCTCCCGACGCCGCCACTGCCCGCCGCCTGGCCGGGCGCCAGACCACGTGGTCGGTCAACGGCCTGGCCGCCGCCGCCCTCCCCGACCTCCTGGCCGCCGCCGACCTGGCCGGCTGGATGCTCCAGGTGGCGGCCTGGCGGGCCGACCTGGTGGAGATGCTCAGGGCGCGGGGCCTCCGGGTGACGGTGGCCGACGCCCCATGGGTGCTGGTGCACCACGCCGGGCTGCGGGCCCGCTTGGCCCCGGCGGGTGTGGCGGTGCGGGACTGCGGGTCGTTCGGGATGGCGGGCGTGGCGCGGGTCGCCGTCCCGCCACCCGCCGGCCTGGCCCGCCTGGCCGCCGCCCTCGACGCCGCCGGCGTGCACCCGGCCGCCGAGCACCCGGGCGCCCAGGCTGGCCGGCGGGGAGGGCGGCCATGAGGGGCGCCCTGATGGTCTGTGGCACGGCCAGCGACGTCGGCAAGAGCCACCTGGTCACCGCCCTGTGCCGCATCCTGCACCGCCAGGGGGTGCGGGTGGCACCCTTCAAGGGCCAGAACATGGCCCTCAACTCGGCGGTCACCCCGTCGGGCCACGAGATCGGCCGGGCCCAGGCCACCCAGGCGGTGGCCGCCGGGGTGGAGCCCGAGGTGGCCATGAACCCGGTGCTGCTCAAGCCCACCGGCGAGCGCACCTGCCAGGTGGTGGTCCTGGGCCGCCCTGCCGGGCACCTGGACGCCGCCGCCTATCAGCTGGCCAAGCCCCGCCTGCAGGCGACGGTGCTCGAGGCGCTGGCCGACCTCCGCCGGCGGTATGACGTCGTGCTCCTGGAGGGGGCCGGAAGCCCGGCCGAGATCAACCTGCTCCCGACCGACATCGTCAACCTGCGCCTGGCGGCGGCCGCCGGCGTGCCCGCCCTGGTGGTGGGCGACATCGACCGGGGCGGCGTGTTCGCCGCCCTCTACGGCACAGTGGCCCTTCTGCCCGACGACCTGCGCCCGCTCGTGCGGGGCTTCGTGATCAACAAGCTCCGGGGCGACCCCGCCCTGGTGGGCGACGGGTTGGTGGAGCTGGAGCGGCGCTGCGGCGTCCCCACCCTGGGCGTGCTGCCGTACATGCACGACGTCGCTCTCGACGCCGAGGACTCACTGGCCCTGTCCGGCCGCCGGCCGGCGGCCGCCGCCCCACCGGCCGGCGACACCCTGGACGTGGCCGCCGTCCGCTTCCCTCGCATCGCCAACTTCACCGACCTGGACGCCCTGGCCACCGAGCCCGGCGTCCACGTCCGCCTGGTCGAGCAACCGGGGGCCCTCGGCCAGCCCGACCTGGTGGTCCTCCCGGGCACCAAGGCCACCGTGGCCGACCTGGAATGGCTCCGGGGGCGGGGGTTCGAGCCCGCCTTGGCCGCCGCCCGGGACAGGGGCAGCGTCGTCCTCGGGGTGTGCGGCGGGTACCAGATGCTGGGCCGGGTCGTCGTGGACGGCTTCGAGTCGACGCGAGGACGGGTCTCGGGCCTGGGATGGCTCGACGTGGCCACCGTCTTCGGCGCCGCCAAGGTCACCCGCCAGCGCCGGGGCCGGGCCCTCGGCCAGCGGCTGAGCGGCTACGAGATCCACCACGGCCGGGTCACCCGGGGGGCCGGGGCCCGGCCGTGGGTCGCCCTGGACGACGCCTACGGCCGGGAGGACGAGGGGGCGGTGGTCGCCGAGGGCACCGGAGGGGCCGACGGCGCCGGGCGGGTCCTCGGCACGAGCCTCCACGGCCTGTTCGAGGAGGACGGGTTCCGCACCGCCTTCCTGGCAGACGTGGCCCGCCGGCGGGGCCGGGCCTTCGTGCCCGCCGGCGGCTCGTTCGCGGCGGCCCGGGAGGCCCAGATCGACCGCCTGGCGGACATGGTGGAGGCCCATCTCGACCTCGGCGCGGTGGATGCCCTGATCAAGGAGGGGGCCGAGGCGCCCCCGTCGCCATGACCGAGCCGCCCGTGCTGCGCCAGAGGACGCCGGTGGAGGGGACGGGCGGCGTGATCCTCGTCGTGACCAACGCCGACACCGAGATCCTGGCCCTGCGCTCGGTGATCGAGGGGCTCCCCGACGGGTTCCCGCCGGTGCGGGCGGCCAACCCGGCAGTGCTCGACTCCGCTCCCTCCCTCGGCGGGATGGGCGTGGTGGCGGTGCGCCTGCTCGGCGGCCGGCGGGCCTGGGAGGCTCCGTTCGACGAGCTGCGGGCCCGGTGCCTGGCCAGCGGCGTGCCGCTGCTGGCCTTCGGCGGCGAGGCGTCGCCCGACGGGGAGCTGACCGCCCTGTCCACCGTCCCTGCGGCCACGGTGGCGGCCGCCTTCGCCTACCTGGCCTCCGGCGGTCTGGGCAACACCGAGCAGTTCCTGCGCTACCTGGCCGACGCCGTGCTCGGTGGCGGGTTCGGCTTCGCCCCACCGGCCGAGGTCCCCGCCTGCGGCGTGCTCGCCGGCCCCGGCGCCGACCGTCGCCTCGCCGAGCGGGGTACCGCCCGTCGCCCCCAGCCCGGCCCCGACCCCGGCCCGGGGCGAGCCCCTCGCCGGCGGCCGGTGATCGGCATCGTCTTCTACCGGGCCCATCTCCTGTCGGGGAACACGAGCTTCGTCGACGACCTCTGCTCGGCCCTCGAGGCCAGGGGCGCGTCCCCGGTTCCGGTGTGGTGCTATTCCCTGCGGCCCGACGCCGACGGACGGGTCCCCGCCCTCGAGCTGCTGGCCGAGCGCGGTGTGGACGTCGTCGTCACCACCGTCTTGGCCATGGGGTCGGCCCACGACGACGACTGGGACGCCTCCGCCCTGGCCGCCCTCGACGTGCCCGTGGTCCAGGCGGTGGCCGCCACCTCGTCGCGGGCGGTGTGGGAGGCCAGCCCCGCCGGCCTCGGCCCCCTCGACGTGGCCATGAGCGTGGCCATTCCCGAGTTCGACGGGCGCATCGTCGGGCCTCCGTTCTCGTTCAAGGAGGTGGTGGACGACGGCGACGAGCTGGGCGCCGCCGTCACCGCCTACCGCACGGTGGCCGACCGGGCCGCCCGGGTGGCCGGCCTGGCGGTGCGCCTGGCCGCCCTCCGTGCCCGCCCCAGAGCCGACACCCGGGTGGCCGTGGTCCTCTCCGCCTACCCGACCAAGCGCAGCCGCATCGGCAACGCCGTCGGCCTGGACACCCCGGCGTCGGTGGTCGGCCTGCTCCATGCCCTGGCGGGCGCCGGCTACCGGGTGGACCGGATCCCGCCCGACGGCGACACCCTCATGGCCGAGCTGGCCGACGCCCTCACTTACGACCGGGAGGCCTTGAGCCCGGCCCAGGCGGGGACGGCGGCCGGGCGGTGGGGGAGCGGGCCGTACGCCGAGTGGTTCGCCGGCCTGCCCGCCGCCTTGCGGGAGGCGGTCACCGGCGCCTGGGGCGACCCGCCGGGCCAGGTGTACCGCGACGGCAACGACCTGCTGTTCGCGGGCATGGACCTGGGACACGTGCTGGTGGCCGTCCAGCCTCCCCGCGGCTTCGGCGACAACCCGGTGGCCGTCTACCACTCGCCCGATCTCCCGCCGACCCACCACTACCTGGCCTTCTACCGGTGGCTGGAGACGGGCTGGGGGGCCGACGCCGTCGTTCACGTGGGCAAGCACGGCACCCTGGAGTGGCTGCCGGGCAAGGGCGTGGGCCTGTCGGCGGCCTGCGCGCCCGACGCCGCCCTGGGCGACCTGCCCCTGATCTACCCGTTCGTGGTCAACGACCCCGGCGAGGGCACCCAGGCCAAGCGCCGGGCCCACGCGGTGGTGGTGGACCACCTCGTCCCGCCCCTCACGCGGGCCGACACCTACGACGACCTGGCCCGCCTCGAGTCCCTGCTCGACGAGTACGCCCGGGTGGCCGCCCTCGACCCCTCCAAGCTGGCCGCCATCCGGGCCAAGGTCTGGGACCTGCTGGTGGCGGCCGAGCTGCACCGGGACCTGGGCATGGCCGCCGCCCCCGAGGGCGACGAGTTCGACGACCTGGTGCTCCACGTGGACGCCTACCTGTGCGAGCTCAAGGACGCCCAGATCAGGGGTGGCCTGCACGTGCTCGGTCGCCCCCCCGAGGGGGACGCCGAGCTGGACTTGGTGCTGGCCCTCACCCGCCTGCCCCAGGGCGGCGTGCCGTCGCTGCGGGCAACGGTGGCCGCCGAGCTGGGGGCGGGCGACGACCGCCACGGCGTGGACGCCGTCGAGGGCGAGTGCCGCCGCCGCCTGGCCGCCCTCCAGGCCGACGGGTGGCGGTGCGGCGGGGACGACCCCACGCTGGCGTGGGTGACGGCGCGGCTGGTGCCCGCCCTGCGCCGCACCACCGACGAGGTGAGCAACACCCTGGCCGCCCTCGACGGGCGCCACGTGCCCGCCGGCCCCAGCGGCGCCCCCAGCCGGGGCATGGCCCACGTGCTGCCCACCGGTCGCAACTTCTGGTCGGTGGACCCCAAGGCCCTCCCCTCCGCCCTGGCCTGGGAGGTGGGCTGCCGGCTGGCCGACGGCATCGTCGAGCGCCACGTGGCCGAGACGGGCCGACCGCCGGAGTCGGTGGGCCTGGTGGTGTGGGGCACCTCGGCCATGCGCACGTCCGGTGACGACGTGGCCTGCGCCCTGGCCCTCCTCGGGGCCCGGCCGGTCTGGGCCGAGGAGTCGGGCCGGGTCACCGGCGTGGAGGCGGTGCCGCTGGCTGAGCTGGGCCGGCCCCGCATCGACGTCACGCTGCGCATCTCCGGGTTCTTCCGGGACGCCTTCCCCAACCTCGTCCACCTGCTGGACGACGCGGTGGCCCTGGTGGGCGGGCTCGAGGAGCCGCCGGAGGGCAACTTCGTCCGGGCCCACGGGGCCGCCGACCCCCGCATCTTCGGGGCCAAGCCCGGTGCCTACGGCTCGGGCATCCTGCCGCTGATCGAGTCCCGCGACTGGCGGACCGACGACGACCTGGCCGCCGTCTACCTGGCGTGGGGCGGGTGGTCCTACGGGCGGGGCGGCATGGGCCGGCCGGCGGCCGACGCCATGCGCCGGCGGTTCTCGGCCATCGACGTGGCCATGAAGAACCAGGACAACCGCGAGCACGACATCTTCGACTCCGACGACTACCTCCAGGACCACGGCGGCATGGTGGCCACCGTGCGGGCCCTCACCGGCCGCCAGCCCCACGCCTTCTTCGGCGACTCGTCCGACCCCGCCCGCCCCCGGGTGCGCACTCTCTCGGAGGAGGCGGCCCGAGTGGTGCGCACCCGGGTGGTCAACCCCAAGTGGATCGCGGCCATGCAGCGCCACGGCTACAAGGGCGCGTTCGAGATGGCGGCCACCGTGGACTACCTGTTCGGCTACGACGCCACCGCCCGGGTGGGAGAGAACTGGATGTACGAGCGGGTGACGGCCGCCTACGTGGCCGATCCCGAGGTGCGCACGTTCTTCGAGCGATCGAATCCGTGGGCTCTGCGCTCCATCACCGAACGGCTGCTGGAGGCGGAGGAACGGGGCCTGTGGAACGCGTCGCCGGAGGCGCTGGCCACCCTCCGCTCGGCCCTGTTGGAGGCCGAAGGCTGGGAGGAGGACCGGTGACCGCCGACCGTTCGGGCCAGGTCCCGAGTCGCTCCGGCCATCACGAACCCGACCGGTTCCCGTTCAGCGCCGTCGTCGGGCAGGACGACGCCAAGCTGGCGCTGCTGCTGGCCGCCGTCGACCCTCGCATCGGCGGGGTCCTCCTTCGGGGGGCCAAGGGTTCGGCCAAGACCACGCTGGCCCGCGGCCTGGCCGGGTTGCTGGCGCCGGGCGCCCCCTTCGTGGACCTGCCCCTGGGAGCCACCGAGGACCGGGTGGTCGGCTCCATCGACCTGGCCGCCGCCCTCACCGGCGAAGGCGTGCGCTTCCGGCCCGGCCTGCTGGCGGCGGCCGACGGCGGTGTCCTGTACGTGGACGAGGTCAACCTGCTGGCCGACCACCTGGTGGACGTGCTCTTGGACGTGGCCACCTCGGGCGTGAACCGCGTGGAGCGGGAGGGCATCGCCTCCAGCCACTCCAGCCGGTTCGTTCTGGTGGGGTCCATGAACCCCGAGGAGGGTGAGTTGCGCCCGCAGCTGCTCGACCGCTTCGGGCTGTCGGTGGACGTGGCCGCCGAGGAAGACCCCGGCCGGCGGGCCGAGGCAGTGGGGCGGCGGCTGGCCTTCGATGCTGACCCCGCCGCCTTCCGCGCCCGCTGGGACGGGGCCGAAGGTGCGCTCCGCCGACAGGTGGGATCCGTGCGCCCGGCCACGCTCGCTCCCGAGCTCGTGCGAACGGTGGCCGGCCTGTGCGCCGAGGTCGGCGCCGAGACCCTGCGGGCCGACTTGGCGACGTGCCGGGCGGCCGCCGCCCTGGCCGGCCTGGAGGGCCGGGCCGATGCCGAGGTGGGCGACGTACGCCGGGTGGCCCACCTGGCCCTGGCCCATCGGCGCCGGCGCCAGCCGTTCGAGCAGCCGGGCCTCGACCCGGGGACGCTGGAGCGGGCCCTGGACGCGGCCGGCCCGACGGCCGGCGAACCTCCTCCGGGCCCGCCCGGTGATGCCGGGAGCGACGAGGCCCGCCCACCGCCGGCGGCAGTGCCGCCGCCGCCATCGCCACCGGCGGCAGGAGCGCCGAGGGCGGGAGCGGCAGGGCCCGAACGGGTGGCGGCGCCGGGCCCGGCCACCGCCGTCGTGCCGCTTGGCGGGCCCCGGGCCCAGTCGGGGCCCGCCGGGCGGCGCTCGCCCGGGGAGGTGCCACGGGGGCGGTTGGTGGGCGACCGTGAGCCCACGCCCACGATGGGATCGGTGGCCCTGGCCGCCACCGTTCGGGCCGCAGCCGTACGCCGGGTGGCTCATCCCGACGGGCCGGCGATGGCGGCCACCGACGTCCGGCAGGCGGTCCGGGAGGCCAAGGTGGCCAACCTGGTGGTCCTGGCGGTGGACGCCTCGGGCTCGATGGGTGCCGCTCGGCGCATGGAAGCGGCCAAGGGGGCGGTGGTGAGCCTGCTCCTGGACGCCTACCAGCGCCGTGACCGGGTGGCGCTGGTCACCTTCGGGGGCCGCGGCGCGGAGGTCGTCCTGCGGCCCACCGCCAGCGTCGAGGTGGCCCGGGCCCGCCTGGTCGACCTTCCCACCGGCGGGCGGACGCCGCTGGCGGCCGGGCTGGCCACCGCCCTGGACGTGGCCGAGGGGGCGGCGGCCCAGGTGGACGCCTGCCGGCCATTGCTCGTCCTGGTCTCCGACGGCCGGGCCACCGACGGCCCTGCGGGCACCGACCCCCTGGAGGCGGCCCGGCTGGTGGCAGGGGCAATTCGTCGGCGGGGGGTGGCCTCGGTCGTGGTCGATGCCGAGGAGGGCCCGACTCGCCTGGGCCTGGCCGCCGAGCTGGCCGCCTGGATGGGCGCCCGCCTGGTGAGCCTCGCCGACCTGTCGGCGGGTGGGCTGAGCGACGCCGTCCGCCAGACCCTGGCCTGACCCGACCTGGCCCCACACCGCCACGGGACCCCCTCCGGAAGGCCCCGTACGCCCTGGGCGCCTGCCATGACCCCGCCACGGGTCGCCGGTGACAAGGCACGTAGCAGGCGCCGCCGGCCGGGGCGGGAACGCCCCCGGGCGGCCGCCAGTTGCGCCCGCCCGATCGGTGGCTATCCTGTGCCCGCGGTCGGGCGGCGCTTTCGCAACACCAGCGAACGGGGCCTGCCCTGGACGAGGAACCGACCACCCCGGCCGACCATCGGCCGTCCGGCGAGGACGACGGCGCCAGCGCCGTCCCGGCTGCGCCGGGGCCCGAATGGGTGCTCCAAGCGGACGCCGCCAGGATGGCCGGCTGCTCGGTCAGCGCGATACGCAAGTGGCGCCGGGAGGGCGTGGTGGCCGACCGCCTGACCACCACTCGGGGCGGGCTGGAGCGCATCGAGGTCCGACTGGCGGACGTGGTGAACCGCACCGGACCGAGGGGGCCGGGGACGTCCCGTTTCCCGGCCACCGGGGGCGACGTGGCCACCGTGGCGTTCACCGGCACGGTGGCCGTCCCCCTCGCCGACCTCCAGGCCATGTTCTCCCAGGTCGGGGAGGCCCAGCGGCGGGCGGCCGAGGCCATCGAGCGGCTGGCGGGGACCGAGGCGGAAGGCCGGCGGCTGGCCGACCGGCTGGCCCGGACTGAGGCCGCCCTGGCCAAGGCGCGGGCCGACCTGGAGGACGAGCGCCGGCGCGGCTCGCCACGAGCGTCAGAACCGGCCACGCCGGCGACCGACGACCGTCTGTCGCGCTACCTCCGCGGCCAGGTGGTGGAGGCCGAGGCCCGCATGGCTGAGGCGCGCCGCGAGCTGGACGGCCACCGCCGGCGGATCCGCGAGCTGGAGGCCCGGATCGCCGCGTCACCGGACGCTCTGGCCGCCGCCCGCCAGGAGATCGACGCCCTGCGGGCGCGGCTGGCCCGGGCCGACGGTGTGGCCAGCAGGCTGCGGGCCGAGGTGGCCCAGCACCGCCAGCGGGTCGGGGAGTTGGAGGCTGCCCTGGCCGCCCGGCGGACCGCCCCGCCGCGGCCGGCCGCCGCCGGCACCGCCGAGCCGCCACCGCAACGAGGGGTGCGCCGACCACTGGTGCCGGGGGGCCCCGGGCCGGTGCCGGAGCCTGCTGAGGAGCCCGACGCCCCCGTCCGTGCCTCCCGCCGGCGTCCCCCGGCGCTGGCCCGGCTGCTCGCCGGCCGATCGGGCCCGGGCCGCGCCGACGGGCCCGGCCTGGCCGAGGACGAGGCGGACGCCATGGCGTCCCGCCTCCGTGGCCTGTACGAGCGCCTGGAGGCCCGGCGGCGGGACGGCGGTCGTTCGGCGGCCGACGACGACGATCGGTGGGTGGCCGACCTGGCCGCCTACGACGAGGCCCTCGTGCAGGCCTGTGCCGACCTCGGCGTCAGCTCGGGCTTCCGACCCGGCGACCGCCTGACGGCCGCCGACCGGGTCGCGCTCACTCGGGCCCTGGCTGCCGCCGGCCTCGACGTGAGCCATCGGGCCACGGGCTGACGACGGCCGCCGGCCGGGCCGCGGGCCCGGCCCGGTCCCAGTCGAAGGGGCCCACGGCGGGGGAGACCGAGCCCGACGGGGAGCGGCGGTCGGCCAGGAACGGCGGGTCGGCGAGGACCATGTCGAGGTCGTCCGGACCCCGCAGCACCGGCTGGGGCGCCGTTCCCGCGGCCGACAGGAGCCGGCGGGCGGCCGGGCGCCACCGGCCGGCACCGGCCAGGCGGGGGCCGCCGGGATCGGCGCCGCCGAAGCGCACGAGGGCCACACCGGCGACGAGGAGGGCCAGGCCCCACAACGCCCACCGTTCGGTTGAGACACCCGTGCGCGAGAGCTGGGCCCCCTGCCCGGAGCCGGTCGACGCCGTGCCGATGCCGCCCGAGGCCGGCCCCGACGGCGATCCGCCCGACGTGGGTGTGGTGGCGGCCCCGGGGGCGGTGGAGGAGGTGACGGCTGCCGGTCGGCTCGTCGTCGGGCCCGCCGTCGAGCTGGGCGAGACGCCGCCACCCGGCACCGTCGTGGTGGTGGTGCTGGCGGCGGTCCGCACGGTCGAGCTGGGCGAGACGCCGCCACCCGGCGTGGTCGTGCTCGTCGCGGTGAGGGCGGTGGAGCTGGGCGAGACGCCGCCGCCGGGGATGGTCGTGCTCGTCGTGCTCGTCGCCGTGAGGGCGGTGGAGCTGGGCGAGACGCCGCCGCCCGGGATGGTCGTGCTGGTGGTGGTGGTGGTGGACCCCGACCCGCCCTGGTTGGTGAAGGAGACCTCCGTGGCCCCCGGGCCCATGGCCACCGCCACCCGTCCGGCGGCCAGGTCGGCGGCCGACGCCACCCGGTCAGGGGGTACCACCGAGATCGACGACACGTGGGTGGCGGCCGTCGCCAGTTCGGTGACGGTCACGGTCGTGCCCGCCGGGAAGCTCCCGGCCAGGCCGCAGAAACCCCCGGGGTCGGGCCCCGCGGGCACCGTCACCGCGTGATCACCCACCATGAAGCTGAAGTTGGTTCCCTGGGCCACGCCCGCCCCTGCCACCTTGCACACCTTCAACTGGCCGATCTCGTAGGCGTTGGTGAAGGTGACGACGGTCTGGGTGGACACGTCACCCTGGGCGATGGCCACAGTGGCCGCCCGCCCGGCCAGGTCCCGGCTCACGAGGCGGGCGGCGGGCACGGTGCCGATGGCGGTGACCACCATCCCGGACGCCCCTGCCTCGGTGACGGTGGCGGTGCCCGCCGGAAGCTGGATCGGCGCCGAACAGGCGCCGACCGGCACCGACACCGTGTGGCCGCCCACCTGGAAGTCGAAGGCGCCGGTCACGCCCGGCCCCGCCGCTGCCTTGCACACCTCGAGGTAGCCGGTGCCGGAGCTGGCAGCCAGCACGATGGCGGGTGCGCTCAAGAAGAGCAGGCCCAGCACGATCCCGGCAGCGGCCCGCCCCCGGGCTGTCAGGCGGGAAGATCGCCGTCCGAACATCGGCAGGGAACCCCAGCTTTCTTTCATATGAGTCGGTCACCAGATCATGGCGCCGAGTGGATGGGCGGGGCGGAGTCTTGGTTGTGCTTCGTGTGTATGGCAAGGGGAGCAACCTGTGGATTTCTAGCGCTCGCGCCGCCGCCAGGCGCGGATACCCGAGACCCGGATGTCGCCCCTGCCCCGCCAATCCCGCCATATCACGACAATCCCCGCTTGTGACCGGGTACCGTCCTAATATGCGCAGGAGAGCAGGTCACCGGCTGTCACGTGAGACAGGCGGCCAGGGGCGGGGCGTTCCATGACATGCCTCGGGTGTCACGCCATGACCGCGGGCGATGTCGCCCTCCGGTTGGGCCGCACGGGCCCTGTTAGCACCATGACATGACCGTCATCGACGGCCTGTTCCTGACCCGAGCATGGGCGCCACAGGTGGCACAGGTCCCGGGACGGACAACCCTCTCATATCCGATCGGTGGGCTGAGCGTTTTCGAGCTCGGGTGGGCTGCGGCCGGCCGGCGCCGAGCGCCGTCTGGTACAACTCGCCCATCGCCCCGCCCTTCGAGCACGTGCTGGCGGCCGCCCGCGACCGGGCCCCCTGGGCCCTGGACTGCCTCTACCGCCACCTGGCCCCGCCGGTGGCCGGGTACCTCCGGCTGCGGGGGGCGGCCGAGCCCGAGGACATGACCAGCGACGTCTTCGTCAGGGTCTTCTCCCGGATCGGGGCCTTCGCCGGCGACGAGGCCGGGTTCCGGTCGTGGGTCTTCACCATCGCCCACCACCTGCTGGTGGACGAGGGCCGCAGGGACGGTCGGCGGCCCCGGCTGGTGGCCCTGGAGGCGGCCGCCGACGCCGGCGCGCCGGCCGACACCGCGGCCGACGCCCTCGGCCGAGTGGGCGAGGCCGGCCTCCACCGCGTCCTCGACCTGCTCTCGCCCGACCAACGCGACGTGCTGCTCCTGCGGCTGGTGGCCGACCTGGCGGTGGAGGAGGTGGCGGTTGCCCTGGGCAAGACGCCCGGGGCGGTGAAGGCCCTCCAGCACCGGGGTCTGGCCGCCGTCCGGAGGACCCTCGCCATCGAGGCCGTATCCCTGTGACCGGGTTCGGCGTTGACCCCCCCGACATGCGATCGACGAGCCTCGCCGACCACGAGGTCGACACCGTCCTGTCCGGACGGATCGACACCACCTCCGCCGACCTGGCGGCGCTGGCCGCCTTCGTCGCCGACCTACGGGCCATCGGCCGGGGCCCGGCGCCCCGACCCCGCCCCGACCTGGCCCGGCTGCTGGCCGGCGACGGCCACCGGTGGGCGCCGACCGTCGTCCCCGGCGGCCAGGGCCGGGCCCTGCCCCATGGTGCCCTGCCGCCCGCCGAGGAGGCCGCCGCGGGGGGCACCGGGCCATCACCGGGGGCCGCCGGCACCGTGCGCCCGGCGCGCCGGCGGGTGGCGGCGCGGGCCCTAACGATCGGGGTGGCGGCGTCGATTGCCCTGGCCGGGGCCGCCGCTGCCGGCGTCCTGCCCGCACCCGTGCAGTCCACGGTGGCGAGCGCGGTGAACGCGGTGACGCCCCTGAACCTCGACGCCCGGGGCCGGGCCGGCGCCTCCGGGCGGGGCGCGTCGGCCGCCGCCGGCGTGGACGCCGGTGCCGGCACCGCCGCCGACCTGGCCGCCTCGGCGTCGGCCAGCAGCCCCGGCGGCGCGCCGGTCCCCATCATCAGGCTCGGGGGCACGTCGGTGGCCGACGTCCGGTCCCTCTCGGCGGGGGCCCTGGCCCGCCTGCCGCTGGCCGCCGTGCGCACCCTCCCGGCCGACGTGCTCGCCCGCCTCCCGCTGTCGAGGCTGCGCACGCTTCCGGCCGACGTGCTGGCCCGCCTCCCACTGTCCAGCCTCCGCACCCTGCCGGCGGACGTGGTGAGTCAGCTGGGCGCCGACGTCCTCGCCCAGCTGCCGCCCGATGTGCTGCGCACGCTGCCGGGGGACGTGCTGGGCCGCCTCCCGCTGGCCACCCTGCGCACCCTGCCGGCCGAAGTGCTCGCCCGCGTGCCCGTGTCGGTGCTGGCCCAGCTCCCGCCCGACGTGCTGCGCACCCTGCCGGCCGACGTCACCGCCCGCCTCCCGGTGGACCTGCGGGCCAGCCTGGGCGTCTCCCTCGGCACCGGCTGAGGGCCCGAACAACCACCTGCCCATGCCGGCGGCTGGGGGCCCGGCGGCGGGGAGCCGGGGATGCGCCTGTCGCTGTTCTGTCAACCCGGACGGCAGGGCCACCGGAGGGCGACGCGCCGGAATGCTCCCGGCCGCTCAGAGGATCGGGTGGCAGCCGCCGGTGGCCGGGTCCTCCACCCCGGCGGCGTCGGCCACCCGGGCGCACACCCGTTGGTAGACGATGCCGTTGGCCTGGGGGAAGGTCCACGGCGAGCTACCGGCCCACAGGGTGGGTGCCTGGCCTTCGTCGAAGGAGAAGCGCACCGACCAGGTGCCGGGACGGGCGCTGGTGTCGGGCGTGAACCCGCTGGTGGTGAAGTCCACCGAGAACGTCCCGTCGAGGAGCGGGTGGACGCCGGTGATGGCCACCGTCCTGGGGCCGGGGGGCACGGTGGCGGCGGGACCGGTGGTGGACGGGACGACCACGCTCACCGACACCGGCACGCTGACGGTGGTGGTGGACGGGGGGGCGGGCCGGGTCGTGGTTGGCACCGGGGCGGCGGCGACCGGCGGAGCGGTGGACGGGGTGGCCACCTGGGACAGGGCGGCGGGGTCGGGATGGTCGCGCAGGAACGCCAGGGCGTCGGAGTGGGCGGACAGGGCGCCGGCCACCGCATCGCCGCCCGCCGGGCGCCGGCCCTGCGCCTGGCGCAGCAACGCGCTGTCGGCCTTGGCCACCGCCACCGGGTCCTGGGACGCGATGGCGATGCGCAGCCGGTCGGTGGCCGATCGGGTGGCGCTGGCCGCCACCCCGCCGGCCCCGTGGTGGTGACCGACGAGGCTGGGCACGGCGAGGGCACCCACCACCAGCACGGCGGCCGCCACCGCCAGGCCGGCCACCAGCCAGCCCACCCGGTGCTGACTGTCGGGAGTGGCGCCCCGGGAGGCGCCGGGCGCGCGCCCGCCTGGCCGGGGCCCGGCCACCCTTCCTCGGCCACGGCCACGGCCACGAGCGGGGATCGGGCCGGGCCGGGGCAGGGCCCATGGGTCCTCCCCGTCGGGGGGACCTAAAGCGGCGAGCCCGCCGGAGGAGCTGGGCGCCGGCGCCGGCGCCGACACGGCCGGCGTCACCGCCCAGGGGTCGTCGGCGACCCGGGCGACCTCGGCGACCCCGCTGGCCCGGCCGCCGGCTCGCAGGCGGACGGCCGCCACCCGCTCGTCGGGGGGCTCGACCTCCTCGGGGGCCAGGGCCCGCTGGAGGAGGGCCAAGAGGCGCTCGTCGTCAGCCACCGGTGGTGACCTTCTCCAGCGCCGCCCGCAGGCGGGACAGGGCACGGGACTGGGCCATGCGCACCGCCCCGGCGCGCTTGCCGACCACGGCGGCGACCTCCTCTGCGCACAACCCGCCGACCACGCGCAGCTCCAGGATCTCCTGGTCGTCGGGGCCCAGGGTGGCGAAGGCGGCCCGCACCGCCGCCATCTCCTCGTCGAGGATCAGCCCGTCGACGCAGTCGTCCTCCACCCGCTCGCTGCCACCGGTCATCGGGTTGACCCGCCGGTCACGACGTTGGGCCTCCAGCACCACGTTGCGCAGGATGCCGAAGAGCCAGGCGGTGAACCCCCCGCCCGTCCAGTGGAAGTCGCCGATGCGGTGGTAGGCACGGGCGAAGGTCTCGCTCACCGCGTCGTCGGCGTCGGTGCCGCCCCACAGCCGCCGCCGGGCGTAGGCGAGCAGGCCGGCGTAGGACAGGCGGTACAACGTCTCCCAGGCGTCGGGATCGTCCGCCTGGGCCCGAGCCACCAGCGCCTGGACCTCAGCGGTGGACGGCCGCGACGGGGAAGGGCCCATCAAGCCGGTCATTCTGGCACCCGGGGGCGCCGCCCCGGCGCGACCGAACGTCCCCGCCCCCGGGCGGGCATGCACCGGCGCCTCGCTCGGCGGGGGGAGCGGCGAGAGAAGGGTCACACCACAGGCCTCACCGACTCATGACCCGGGGCCCGACGTCCGTCACACGGAGGCCGGGGCGAGGCCCCCCCACCGGAGGGGCTACCCGGTGAAAAGGCGGATCAGGTCGGCGCCGTTCACCCAGTCGCCGACCACGTCGGTGAAGCGCCCGCCGCCGTACTGCAGCAGGCGGACGTTGTTGTTGCACACCGCGCCGAGCAGGAAGACCTGCTGGCGGTCGCACGTGAAGGTGTGGCTCATGAAGCCGGGATGGTCCTTGGTGGTGCGCAGGGTGGCGGTGACCGACTCCGGCGTCAGTGGGCCCTTCACCTCGCCCAGCACCTCCCGCAGCGACATCACCTCGCTGAAGCCGGCCTGGGCCAGCACCGACGGCGGGTCCTTGGCCCCGAAGGCCTTGCGCTTGGCCAGGTACGTGGCCACGTCGGGGTCGGTGCCGTCGTAGGGCAGGAACCCGGAGGAGAAGTACACGCCGTCGGCCCCGCCGCCCGAGGCGTCGATCACGCTCTGCGCCGCGCAGGCACCCGGGAACAGCATCTTCGCCTTGATGGCGAGGGCCTTGCGGGCGGCCATGATGCGCGAGCACCCCTGGGCCGGGAACACAGCGACGATGGCGTCGGGGTTGGACCGGTTGATGGCGCTGAGGGCGGGGGTGAAGTCGGGCGTGTCCGCCTTCTCGGCCACCGCTCGCACGTCGGTGACGCCCTTCTTGGAGAGCACCGCCTTGGCCGCATCGATCGCGGTGCTCAACAGGCCGGGCAGGTCTATGTAGAGCACGGACACCTTCTTGGCGTGCAGCGTGTCGGTGACGTACTGGGCCTGGCCCAGGAGGTCGGCGGCCGCCCCACCGGTGAGCATGAAGCCGTCGCTGGCCGTCAGCTCGTCGCCCAGGGTGGGCGAGGCGCCCACGTACGGGATGCCGGCGGTGGCCAGCACCGGGATGGACGACGCCGCTCCCAGGTCGATCCCGCCCAGGACCGCCACCGGGTTGGCCTGGCGCACCTTGGTGGCGCAGGCCTGGGACGACTCCGGCGTGCCGTCGGTGGCGCAGGTCACCAGCCGGATGGGGTGGCCGCCCACCCCCCCCAGCTCGGCGTTGGCGTACGCCACCGCCGCCTCGGCGTCCGTGCGGACCTCCGGGAACGAGCCCACCGGGGCGTTCTCCTGGTTGACGAAGCCCACCACCACCGGCGAGCCCGACGCCTTGGTGCGGCTGGCCTTGGAGCCCCCTCCCGTACAGGCGACGGCCACCACCGCCACGGCGAGGAGGACGGCGAGGTGGCGAGTGGGTCCCGGCATGCTCCTCCAGGGCAGGTGCCCGTCGGTAGCCTCCGACGGGCCGGAAAGGGAGACGAGCATCAGACCCTACCTCGTGTTCGCGGTGCTCGGACTGGGCGCCGGGGCCGTGTACGCCGCCCTGGCCCTGGGGCTGGTGCTCGAGCACCGGGTGTCGGGCGTGGTCAACTTCGCCCACGGCGCGATGGCCGCCTACGCCACCTACGCC
>JBHELO010000152.1:0-3170 GCA_046263055.1 Acidimicrobiales bacterium
CCCACCCCCCCGGCCGCCCCGGCCGCCCCGCCGCCGGGGGCCGACGCCCGAGGAGGTGGACCGCCAGGCCGCCGAGGTGGTGGCCGAGGCCGAGGCCCTCCTGTCGGACACCGCCCCCGAGCGGGCGCCCGAGGCCGAGGAGGCGCCCGCCGCCCCGCCCCTGGAGGCGGTGCCCGAGGCGGTCCCTGAGCCGGAGGCCGAAGCCGAGCCGGAGGCGCCGCCCCGCCCCGGCTTTCGCGACCGCCTGGGCAAGGCCCGGGCCCTGCTGGCCGGATATCTGGGGTCGGTCCGGTCGCGCACGAAGATCGACGACGAGACGTGGGACGAGCTGGAGGAGGCCCTGGTGCGGGCCGACGTGGGGATGGGCACCACCAGCGCCCTCCTCGACGACCTGCGGGGTCGGGTCAAGGCCGAGGCCATCGCCACCCCCGTCGAACTGCTGGAGGCCCTCAAGACGGACCTCAAGAAGTCGCTCACGGTGGCCGACCGCAGCCTGCGCTTCGAGCCGGGGTCGGCCAATGTCTGGCTCTTCGTGGGGGTCAACGGCGTGGGCAAGACCACCACCATCGGCAAGGTGGGACGCCAGCAGCTGGCCGAGGGACGCTCGGTGATCATGGCCGCCGGCGACACCTTCCGGGCGGCGGCCGCCGAGCAGCTCGAGCTGTGGTCCAAGCGGGTGGGAGCCCAGCTGGTGCGGGGAACCGAAGGTGGCGACCCCGGGGCGGTGGTGTTCGACGCCGTCGAGCGGGCCACCGCCCGGGGCGCCGACCTGGTCCTGGCCGACACCGCCGGGCGCCTGCACACCAAGGTGAACCTCATGGAGGAGTTGAAGAAGGTGCGCCGGGTGGCCGAGAAGGGCACCGGGCGGGTGACCGAGGTCCTCCTGGTCATCGACGCCACCACCGGCCAGAACGGCCTCACCCAGGCCCGCCAGTTCACCGAGGCGGTGGACGTGACCGGGGTGGTCCTCACCAAGCTGGACGGCACGGCCAAAGGCGGCATCGCCCTGGCCATCCAGACCGACCTGGGGATCCCGATCAAGCTGGTGGGGCTGGGCGAGACGGTGGACGACCTCGTCGCCTTCGACCCCGACGAGTTCGTGGAGGCCCTCTTCTCCTGACGCCGACCCCGTCGCCCCCGGCGGGGCCCCGCCCCTGCGAGCGCCACGGCGTCCCCACCCGCCTGGCCTGCGCCGACTGCGGCACCCCGATCTGCCCCCGCTGCGCGGTGCGCACGTCGGTCGGCTTCAAGTGCCCGGCCCACGCCGAGCCCCAGCCGGTGGCGCGAGGTGGCGGCCGTCGGGCGGTGCGGGTGGCGGTCCTTCTCGTGCTGGCCGCCGCGGTCGTGGGCGCCGCCGTCACCCGGCGGTCCGCCTCGTCGGGCACCACCGCCGGGCGGGGTGCCGAGGCCACCCGCTGCCCCAGCCGGCCGGCGCCCGACGTGGGCATCGGGCCCCAGCCGGCTGGCCGCGGGCCGGGCGGGCACTGGGCGGCGGTGTCGGCCGCGCCGCTGTGCGGGCGGTACCTGGCCGCCACCGTGTGGACGGGAGCGGAGATGCTGGTGTGGGGCGGCGGGAACTGCGCCAGCGAGCAGTGCCCGCGGCCGGTGGGCGAGCTGGTCCTGGGCGACGGCGCCGCCTACCGCCCCGACACCGACATGTGGCGCCTGCTGCCCAGGTCGCCCCTGGCCGCCCGGGAGGCGCCGGCCTCGGTGTGGACGGGCCGCGAGATGGTGGTGTGGGGTGGGGCGGCCGGGGGTGCGGTGCCGGTGGCCGACGGAGCCGCCTACGACCCCCGAGCCCGGCGCTGGCGGCCGATCGCCGCCGGACCGCTCGCCGGCCGAGCGGGCGCGTCAGCGGTGTGGACCGGGAACGAGATGGTGGTGTGGGGCGGCGACGGCCACGGTGACGGCGCCGCCTACGACCCCGTTGCCGACCGCTGGCGGCCCCTTCCGCCTGCCCCGATCGCCGGCCGGACCGGCCTGGCCACGGCGTGGACGGGCCGGGAGATGCTGGTCTGGGGCGGGGCGGATGTGGCCGACGGCGCTGCCTACGACCCTGCCGCCGACCGTTGGCGCACCCTGGCCTCCTCGCCCCTGGCCCCCCGGGCCGGCGCCGCCGCCGCCTGGACGGGGACGGAGCTTGTGGTGTCGGGCGGCGGCCTGCACGACGACGGCGCCGCCTACGACCCGGCCGCCGACCGTTGGCGCCCGGTGCCGGCACCGCCGGTGGACGGTCGGTCGGACGCCGCCTCGGCCTGGACGGGCCGGGAGTTGGTGGTGTGGGGGGCGTCGCCCACCCAGCCCGACGCCGCTTTCGGTGAGGGCGCCGCCTACGACCCCGCCGCCGACCGCTGGCGCCCGCTGGACTCCGCCGATCTCACCGCCCGCCGGTGGCCGGCGGCGGTGTGGACGGGCCGGGAGCTGGTGGTGTGGGGGGGGGTGGTCCGGGCCGACACGGGCGACGCCTCGGCGGCCGACGGCGGCCGCTGGGTCCCGTGACCGGCGATGGCCGGGGAGGTCCGTCGCCCGGCGTGCCCTAACCTGTCGGCGCCGTGTTCGACTCCCTCTCCGATCGCTTCGACACCATCTTCAAGCGCCTGCGGGGGCGCGGCCGCCTGGGCGAGGCCGAGGTGGACGAGGTACTGCGCGAGATCCGCCTCGCCCTCCTCGAGGCCGATGTCAACTTCAAGGTGGTCAAGGGCCTCATCGCCCGCATCAAGGAGGAATGCATCGGGGCCGACCTGTCGGCCAGCCTCACCCCCGCCCAGCAGGTCATCAAGATCGTCCACCAGGAGCTCATCGAGAGCCTCGGTGGCGAGAGCCTGCGCATCACCTACGCATCGCGGCCGCCCACCGTCGTCATGCTGGCCGGCCTCCAGGGCTCGGGCAAGACCACGGCGGCCGGCAAGCTCGCTCGGTGGTTCCGCCAGCAGGGCCGCAACCCCATCCTGGCGGGGGCCGACCTCCAGCGCCCGGCCGCCGTCGACCAGCTCCGGATCCTCGGTGGCCAGGTGGGCGTGCCCGTCTTCAGCGAGCCCACCGACCCCGTGGCCGTGGCCCGGGGCGCGGTGGAGGAGGCCCGGCGGCTGGGGCGCGACGTGCTGATCGTGGACACCGCCGGCCGCCTGCACGTGGACGACGAGCTCATGGACGAGGCCCGCCAGATCTCC
>JBHELO010000153.1:0-13520 GCA_046263055.1 Acidimicrobiales bacterium
CGACGCCTTCGCGGCCGGCGCCTTGGTGGCCGAGGCGGTGGTGGGTTCGCCGGATCCCCGCTTCAACGCTCTTCTGGTCGAGGTGCCCCGGCCGGCCGGCGACGCCGCCGCCTTGGCCGGTGACCTCTTGGGCGTCGTCCCGGGTGTGGCCGCCGCCGTGCGGGGCGACGACTTCTTGGCCACCACGTTCCGGGCCACCGCCTTCTGGGCGTCGGACTGCGACCGGCTGGCTGCGGTCTTGGCCGGCGCCCTGTCGGCGGCAGCCGGCCTGACGGGCGTCCGCCTGGCGGCCGCCGCCGCCTTCCTCACCGGGGTCATCCTTGGCGTTCCTTCCTCATCGGCCCTTGGTGGCCTTGGTGGCCTTCGTCGCCTTGGTGGCCTTCTTGGCGCCCCCCGCCGTCTTGGCCGGGGCCGCCTTCTTGAGCGCGGCGCTGGCGCCGCCGCCCTTCTTGGCGCCCGCCGCCGTCTTTGCGGGGGCCGCCTTCTTGAGCGCGGCGCTGGCGCCGCCGCCCTTCTTGGCGCCCGCCGACTTCTTGGCCGCGCCGGCCGCCTTCTTGGCCGCTGCCCCCGGGTTGAGGAAGCCCTTCAACGTGGAGCTGGGGGCGAACTTCATGGCCTTGGAGGCGGCGATCCTCACCGACTCGCCAGTCCGCGGGTTACGGCCGGTGCGAGCCTTGCGGGAGGTGGTGGAGAAGGACCCGAAGCCGGGCCACGCCACCTTGTCCCCTCCCTTGGTGGCCGACTTGACCGTGTCGAAGAACGCGTCCAGGACGCTCTCGGCCTGGGACCGGCCCAGCCCAGCCGCACCGGCGACCCGGTCGACGACGTCTGCCTTGTTCACTAGGACCTCCCGTTCGGGAACAGCTACTCGACGACATTCGAGCTGACCGGCCACCCAAGGTCAAGCATTTCCCTTGTGGGACAATGGTTTGAGCCCCGCTTGGACGAAGAACCCCTTTGTTTGCAACGATTTGGAGCATGACCTGTGCGCCGCTCCGACGTCTCCTCCTGGCCGCGATGGCCGTCGCCCTGCTCCTGTCGGCGTGCGGGACGGACAAGGAGGTGGCCAAGGTGGAGAACGTCAAACCGCCGGCAGCGGGCACCCCGGCCGGGCCGTCCGACGTCTCCGGCATCTACCGGACGATCCACACCGCCACCCTCCAGCTCCGCAAGGACGGCACCATGGCCCTCGTCGTGCCTGGCGGCTCCGGGGCGTCGAGCGGGCGCTTCACCCTCCAGGACGGCCGAGTGGAGTTGCAGACCACGCCCTGCCACGACGCCATCGGCAGCTACGACCTCACGGTGACCGGCCTGCAAAAGGCCGGCAAGGCCGCCCTCGTCTGGAAGCCGGTGAACGACCCCTGCGCCGACCGCCTGCGGGACTTGACGCGCGATCCGTGGGTCTACGCCGACAGCTGACGATCGGGCTGACCCTCACCCCTCAGTCGAGGAGTCGCTCCACGAGCTGCTGGAGGTCGTCGGCGGTGTGGTCGGGCGGGGGGTCGTCGGGTACCTCGTCGGGACCGGTCACGCCCGTGAACACGAGGGCGAACGGCACCTTCAGGCGGCGGGCCATCAGGCCGTCGGTGGATGGGCGGTCGCCCACCAGGACCGCGCCGTCGACATCCTCGCCCAAGCGGGCCCGCACCAGTTCGGCCATCGGCTGGTACGGCTTGCCCGCCACCTCGGGCTCGACGCCGGTGGCCACCGCCACCGCCGCCAGGAGCGCCCCGCCGCCGGGCACCGGTCCCTCGGGGGTCGGGTAGGTGGGGTCGTCGTTGGTGCCGATGAGGTGGGCCCCGGCCTGCACCGCTCGGAAGGCGGCGGTCAGACGCCCGTAGTCGAACTCGCGGTGGTAGCCGACCACCACGGCGTCCGCCGGGCCCTCGACCACTCCCTCCGCCCCCCGCTCGGCCAGGGCCTCCTCCACGCCCACCCCGGCGCACACCAGGGCCCGCTTTCCGGGCTCCACCAGTGAGGCGGCGGCCTGGGCCGAGGTGGCCACCTCGTCGGCCTCGGCGTCGATGCCCATCCCCGAGAGCTTGCCGAGGATGTAGGACACCGGCCGGGACGAGTTGTTGGTGAGGAACAGCACCCGGTGCCCGGCCTCGCGCAGCGCCGCCACCGCGTCGGCCGAGCCGGGGATCACGTCGTCGCTCAGCCAGATGACGCCGTCGAGGTCGAGGATGAAGGCCATCCCCGGTTGTAGCAGACCCTCCCTGCCGGCCGAAACGCTGCCGCCTGCGCGACTACGCCGGGTCTGAGGCAGCGCCAGCTCCCCAGGGCTGCCGCTAGGCGCCGGCCGCCACCAGGCGGGCCGTGGCCCGCCGGCCCGGGAGCTTCACCACCTCCACCGCGTGGGGGAGCTGGTGCTTGATCTCGCTGTCGTGGGTGACGACCAGGACCTGGCGGAACCGGGCTCGCAGCCGTTCCAGGGCCAGGAGCATGCGCTCCTTGCGGTCGTCGTCGAGGGGGCCGAACACCTCGTCGAGCACCAGCAGGCCCACCGCACCGCCCGATTGGAAGCGCACGTGCTCGCTGATGGCCACCCGCAGGGCCAGGTTGGCCAGGTCGGTCTCCGAGCCCGAGAACCGGTGCATCCCGTAATCGATCCCTGCGTCGCTGATCTGGATCTCGTAGGTCTCGGGGTCGACCTTGAGCAGGTCGTACTCGTGGTCGGTCAGCTCGCCGAAGAGCTCGGCCGCCTGCACCGACAGCCGGGGCCCGACGGCGGCCACCTGGGTGTTGCGGAACCCGTGGAGCAGCTCCCCGACGCGGCTCAGGTGGCGGGCCTCCTCGGCCAGCTCGCCCAGGCGGGCATGGGCATCGGTGGCCTCGGCCAGGCGCCGGCGCTCCCCGTCGGCCCTCGCCCGGGCGCCGGTGGCGGCCAGGCGGGCGGCGGCGGCGCGCGCCGCCGCCTCTTCGGAGTCCAGACGGGCCTGGTGGAGCGAGGCCCGGGCCGCGGCCAGGTCCTCGGGCCGGAAGTCGAGGGCCGCCAGCTTCTCCTCGATGGCGGCCAGGCGTCCCTCGTGGTCCGCCACCAGCAGGCGCTCGACGTCCAACTCGTCGGCCGCCTGGCCCCGGCGCTCCAGGCGACCCCGGAGCTGGAGGCACTCGTCCGCCGCCCGGCGCCGGCGGTCCACGTCGGCCGACAGCTCGGCCCGCTCCTCGGCGGTGGCGCTGCGCCCCAGGGCGCCCTCCGCTTCGGCCAATGCCTGCACGGCCCGGGCCCGCTCGGCCAGCGCCCGCTGGTGGGCCTCCCACCGGGTCTGGGCCTCGCGAAGGGCGCGCTGGCCTTCCCCCGCCCGGCGCACGAGGTCGGTGGCCAGGGTGGCCAGCCGCGACCGCTCGGCCGCCAAGGCGGCCACCCGGGCCTCGGCATCCGCCAGCTCGGCTGCCCGGTGGGCCTGCACCGCCGAGTAGGCGTCGCCCAGGGCCTGGCCGCACAGTGGGCAGTCGGCCTCGCCGGTCAGGCCGGCGCCCGGCCCACGGTGACCCGGGCCCGCTCCAACTCGGCCCTCGCCCCCTCGAGGCGGCCGTTCACGGCGGCCAGGTCGGTTCGGGCCGCCTCCCCTGCCGCCCGGGCCGCGTCGGTGCCCTCCTCGTCGGGCGCCTCGGGCGCCGGGGGCACGGCCGCCGCCTCCACCACCGCCCGCGCCGCCACCACCGCCTCCACCAGGCGCAGGCGGGCCTCGGCCTCCCGCCACCCCTCGGCCCGGGGCTCCAGCTCCGCCAGGCGGGCGGCGGCGGCGTCGAGCGCCGCCTGCTCGGCGGCCAGGCGGGCGACGGTGCCGGCGGCCCGGTCGCGCTCGGCCGCGATGCTGCGGGCCTCGGCGGCCAGCAGGCCGTGCTCCTGGCGGGTCGCGTCGAGCGACTGATGGCGCTCGGTGGCGGCCTCCAGGTCCAGGCGGGCGGCGGCGGCGGCCTCCTCGTGGCCGGTTGCCGCCTCGGCCAGCGCAGCCGCCGCCTCCTCGGACTCCGCCATCTGGCCGCGCAGCGCCTCCAGGTCGGGCAGGAGGGACCGCAGGCGCTCGTGGTTGGCCTCGGCGGCCCGGGCGTCCCGGCGGGCGTTGTCGCGGGCGGCGTCGAGAGGGGTGATGCCCAGGAGCTGGAGCACCAGGCGGCGGCGCTCGTGCGGGGGCTGGCTGCTGAATGCCGAGAGCTGCTTCTGCTCGGCGAACACCGATGCCCGGAACGCGGTGTCGTCCATGCCCAGGATGGAGTGGACGTAGCGCGTGGTGTCCCGCACGCCCTCGGCCACCTGGGAGCCGTTGGCGAACCCGCAGGCCCGCACGGTGGCGTTGGCCCCTCCGACCGTCCGGCGCACGACGTAGAGGTGGCCCTCGTGCTCGAACTCCACCTCCGCCACGCACTCGGCCTTCACACCGGCGGTGCGCACCTCGTCGTTGGCGGTGCGGGATCGTCCGTAGAGGGCGAAGCGGATGCTCTCGATGAGCACCGACTTGCCGCCCCCGTTGGGCCCGTACACCCCCACCAGGCCGGACGGCAGCTCCAGCTCCACGGGCGCCTCGTAGACCCGGTAGTTCTGCAGGTACAGGCGGGTGACCCTCACGGGCCGCCCCCGGGGCGCCCGCCGCCCGCCCAACCGGTCCCTCCATGGGCGATTTGCGCGAGGTGGGGCGGGATGGGCATCAGTCGAGGGCCTCCTCCACGGCCCGGGCCAGGTAGTCGCTGCCCAGGTCGCGGATGCGGTCGCGGTCGAAGGTCACGAGGTCGGTCTGGTCGTGCACGTAGCGGGCCCAGCGGGACGGCATGGCGTCCAGGTCGGGGAGGTCCACCCGGCTGGTGGTGGCCGCGAAGCTGGGCTCCACCTTGAGCAGCAGGGCGTTGGCTGCCACCTGGCGCACGGCGTCGAGGTCGAGGAGGCGCCAGGCCTCGGGGTCCACGCCCTCCACGTACAGGCGGGCCACCGCTCCGTCGGGCACCGACGACGCCCGCTCCAGCACCGCCGCCCCGACCTCGGCGGGCGACAGCCCGAGGGCGTGCACCGGGTCGAGCGTCACCAGCGGACGCTGGCCGGTGAGCGCGAGGTGGCGGAACTGGCCCGAGTCGGTGTCGAGCACGGCGATGCCCTTGGCCACCTGGGGGTCGTCGGCGAACGAGAACGTGTCGGTGGAACCCGCGTACCAGATGCCCGGGCCGACCTTGGTGGTGAAGTGGTAGTGGCCGAGGAGCACGAGGTCCGAGTTGAGGGCGTTGGCGTCCACCTCGATCTCGTTGATGTCGGCGTAGCGCGGCTCCACCTGGGGGATGCGGGGGTGAGTGAGGAGCAGGTCGGTGCGGTCCAGGCTGCGGGCCTTGTCCACCTCCTCCAGGGCGGCCAGGGTGTCGGCCACGGTGAGCATCTGGGGCACGGCGTGCACCGCCAGGCCCGGGAGCTCCACCCGCTCGTAGGCCATGCGGGCCGCGAAGTGGAACTCCGGGAACGTGTCGGCCAGCGCCGTGTACGGGCTGCCGGTGCCGGGCAGGCGGGGCGTGTCGTGGTTGCCGGTGATGACCACCACCGCCACACCGTGCTCGCGGATGCGCGTGAGGGCCCGCTGGGCCACCCGGAACGAGCGGTACGTGGGCCGGGGATGGTCGAACACGTCGCCCAGCCACACGATGAGGTCGGGCTCCTGGGCCAGTGCCAGGTCCACCGCCCGGGTGAAGGAGTCCTCGAAGTCCAGCTCGCGCCGGTTCACCCCGTCGGGCGACGTGAACGCGTAGTAGGACCGCCCGAGGTGGGCATCACCCAGCGCCGCGACCTTCATCGTCAGTCCACGAAGGCGCCGGCGTTGACCGGGGCCCGGGGGCGGGGGGCGGGTGGGGACGGGCAGTCGCGCACCACGTCGGCGTACAGGCGGACGCGCGCCGGGATGGCGAAGGGGGCTTCCAGGTTGGCCAGCAGGCACTCGCCGGGCATGAGGGTCTGGATCTCGGGGCCCAGGGCGCTGATGTCCTGCTTGGACGACCCCCGCAGGATGGTGCGGTCCTTCTCGTCGGCCAGGCCGAGGATGAAGAACGTGTTGAACTGGCTGAGCAGCTCGTCGTCGAGGAGCTTGGGCTGCTGGGTGACGGCGCACAGCCCGACCTTGAACTTGCGGCCCTCGCGCGCCACCCGGGGGAAGACGTTGGACTCCCGGTCCTTGGAGCCGCCCAGGACCCGCTGGGCCTCCTCCAGCACGATGGCCACGACCGGCAGGCGGAGGTGGGCCTCGGGGTCGTCGAGGTAGGCCGACGACCACTCGTCGAGCACCCGGCGGGTGAGGAACGACGCCACCAGGACCTCCTCGGTGGAGCCCAGGCCGCTCACGTCCACCAGCACCACCTTGCCCTCCCGCAGGTCCCGCAGGACGGCCGCCCCCACCGACACGTGGGCGTCGGCCGCGATGCACGGCAGCTCCACGATCCGCCGGGCCCGCCGGTGCACGACCTGGAGGGTGTTGAGGGCCACCCGGCCGGTGAGCTCCACGTCGCGAAAGCCGGGCAGGTCGTCCACCTGGGAGAAGTCGAGCAGCCAGGTCAGGCCGTCGGTGCCGTAGTGGCGCTCCAGTTCGAACAGGGCCTCCTCCTGGGGGCGGGTCCATTCGTAGGCGGTACGCAGGTCGTCCACGCTCAGCTCCGACAGGCCCACCCGCAGGCTGGAGGTGCCGGGTAGCGAGCGGGCCGCATAAGTGCGGAGGCGGTCGGGCGCCCACGGGTGGCGGGCCAGCTCGGTGCGGTACTCGCCGTGGGGGTCCACCAGCAGCAGGCCGTAGCGGCCCTGGGCTCTCAACACGCCGGCGGCCACCACCTTCATGAGGTTGGACTTGCCCATGCCGGTGGTGGCGAAGACGCCCACGTGGCTGGCCAGGGTGGCGCCGGGGATGCCGACCTCCACGTCCACCACCTCCTCGCCTGACCGCAGCAGCCCCACCGGGAGGTCACCCATGCGCGAGCGGAGGAAGGCGAAGTCGGCGGGCTCGGGGGCGACGACCCGGGAGAACTGAGCGGGGAGGCTCTTGGGCTTGCGGAACTCGGTGCCCGCCGGGGTCTCGGCCAGGTAGCCGAGGCACCGGCAGGTGGCCACCCGGTAGGTGCGCCGGCCCTGCTCGTACAGGGTGTGGGCGCCCGTCTCGCCCCGCTCGTCGTCGGTGAGCAGCGTGCCCGCGACCCGCTCGGCCCATCCCGGCTCGCGGTGCTCGGTGCCGTAGGTGACGTCCACCACCCGGAACACGTAGCGCCGGCCGTTGGCCTCGTCCACCGCCACCAACAGCTCGCCCAGGAACAGGTCCTCGTCGGGCCCGGCCCGGAAGGCCCCTTCGAGCACGTTCTTCCCGAACAGGCGACCCCTGCTGGGCGCCGCCCCGCGCACGCTCGCCCGGTGCTCGTCGGGTCGCTCGCTCACGCTCGCTCGGTGCTCGCCGGGTCGCTCGCTCACGCTCGCTCGGTGCTCGTCGGGTCGCTCGCTCACGCTCGCTCGGTGCTCGTCGGGTCGCTCGCTCACGCTCGCTCGGTGCTCGTCGGGTCGCTCGCTCACGCTCGCTCGGTGCTCGCCGGGTCGCTCGCTCACGCTCGCTCCATGAGGGCGTGGCGGTCGGCGAAGGCCCGGTCGCGAACGTCGAGGGGGACGCCGGCGGCGTCGAAGCACTCGTCCACCTGCAACCACAGGTCGTGGCGGACCCACGGCGGGCAGGCCGCAAGGCGATCGGCGACGGTCAGCGGATAGGGATAGCCCGGGAAGGCGGCGTCGTCGCACAGGGCCGACAGCGAGGCCAGCACCGCCCCGGGATCGGCGGTGGCCGCCAGGTCCACCCGGAAGGCGAAGCGTGCGTCGGGGTCGAGACGGGCGGCCAGCACCTGGAGCCCGGGGCCGACGTCGGGCCGGGTGCGGGCCACCGGCGCCCACCACAGGGACCGGGCCCCGAGCGTGGCCTCCCCCTCCGCCTCCAGCTGGCCGAGGAGCGGCGCCCCGCCCCGGGCCAGCGACGACCGCTTGGTGACGCCCGCGAGGGTGACGCCCCGGTCGGCGGCCCGGGCCAGCAGCCCGGCCAGGAACGACGAGGGGATGCGCCAGTCGGGCTGGAGGTCACCGTCCACCAGGACGAGGGCGCCGGCGTCAGCCTGCTCCACCGAGGCGGCCACCGCCCGCCACTCCTCGCAGTCGCGCACCAGGTTGGCGTCCACGCTGGCGTCGGGGGCGAGGCCCATCCCGAGGGCCCGGCGGGTGGCGGCCGCCTCGCCACCGCCCAGGAGGGCGGCCCGCGGCTCCCCCTCCTCCTCCACCACGCAGGCCCCGTCCCGGAAGCGCACCCGACCGGCCCGCACCACCAGCAACTGCAGGCAGCGGGCGTCGGCCACCAGAGCCTGCCCGCCGTCCACCGCCCACACGTCGGCCGGTGCCGCGGCCCGGGCCAGCGGCCGGAGCTGGACCTCGGCTTCGAACTCCAGGCCCACGCCGGTGGGGTCGGCCAAGGCGCCGCCCCCGCCCGTCAGCAGGGTGGCCAGCCGGCCGGCGGCGGCTTCGAGGGTAGGGGCGACCATGCCCTCCAGCATGGCGACCGGCTGTGACAGTTACAAGCCTGTCATTCCTTGGGCCGACGCCCCGGCCGCCCGGCCGGCCGGCTGGTGGCCCGCACCTCGTCGGGCGCCAGGGCCCGGCTGGTGGCGGGGCCACGCGCCGGAGCGCCAATCTGTTGGAGCACCAGGTCGATGGCCTCGTCGATGGCCCCCGCCCACTCCTCGGGCTTGACCATCCAGGCGTTGTGGGCCCCCTGCACCTCCAGCGCCTTGGCCCCGGGCACGGCGTCGGCCAGGGCCCGCTGCTTGTCGGCCCGGATCAGGTGGTCGTTGCAGGTCACCACGACCACCGTGGGCACCTCGAGGCCCCCGGCGAACGAGCGGGCGTCGAAGCGCGTCAGCTCCTTGGCCGAGGCGGCGATGTCCACCGGGTCGCCCCGGCGGGCCTCGGCCTTGAGCCAGCTCCGGTAGGGCTTCAGGTCGGGAGCCTCCTCGACGGCCTGGCGCAGGTAGCGGTCGGTGATGCCCTCGGGGGCGCCCAGGCGCATGACCCACTCCACGCCGCCCAGCACCGCCCACACCGCCCGCTCCCGCACCGACGCCCGCCACTGGAGCGCCGTGGAGGCCAGCACCATCCCGGCCACCAGCTCCGGATGGCGATGGGCCAGCAGCAGCGACAGCGACCCCCCCATGGAGTACCCGACGGTCACCACCGGGCCCAGCTCGAGCTCGCGGATGAGGCCGGCCACGTCCTCGACGGCGGCGTCGAGGGTGAAGGGCTCCGTGCTGCGCAGGCCCCGGCCGTGGCCCCGCAGGTCGGGGGCCACCATCCGCCCCCGGCGGGTGGCCACGTCGTAGACGCCCGAGAACCAGTTGAGATCGGCCGACAGGGTCCACCCGTGCAGCAGGAGGACGGTCGGGCCCTGGCTCGCCCCCGGCGCCTCCCGAACGAACATCTCGCCCCGCTCGGGCACGAACACCACGTTGCCGTCGGGCAGCGGCGGCGGGAGGGTGACCTCGTCGTCCCCGTCGGGGAGGGGGCGCAGGAAGTTCCTGCTGTGGCGGGCCCAGTCCGCCACGGTGGCCAGGGCACTCACACCTGGGCTCCTTCCCGCTCGGGCCGCTGGCCATTCCGGTCGGCGCCATGTCGTCAGCGGACCGCCACCCGGGGGCCGACTGGCGCGCGCCTCTCCTGCCCGAGGCCGCCGGCCGCCGGGGCGGGCTGGGATAGGGTGCCGGGAGCGGCCCGTACCTCGCCGAGTCGGTCGTGTTGCCGGGGCGGTCGTCCCTCCGACCATCGGGCGATCGGCCGGCGGCAGGACCTTCGGAGCCGGGCCACGCCGGCGCCGGCTTTCGGTGCCCGGGCGTGGCGAGGTCGCCCCCAGCCCATGCCCCTACCTCCCGCCCTCCTGGCCGTCACCTCCCTCAGCGACGTCAGCCGCTGGGCCCGCAGCAGCGGGCTGGAGATCATCCTCCTGGTGGTGGGGGCCAGCCTCCTGACCCGGTTCGCCGCCTGGTTGGGCCAGAGGGTGACCTCGCGCATCGACGCCCAGGCTGCGACGGGGGACGCCGTCGTGCGCTCCGAGGAGGCCAAGCACCGCCACGCCGTCGTCCAAGTGATCACCTGGACGGCCCTGGTGCTCATCTACTCGGTCACCGGCGTCCTCGTGGTCCAGCGCCTGGGGGTGCCACTGACCAGCCTGGTGGCTCCCGCCACGGTGGCGGGGGTGGCCGTGGGCTTCGGCGCCCAACGGGTCGTCCAGGACCTGCTGGCCGGGTTCTTCATGATCGCCGAGCGCCAGTACGGCTTCGGCGACGTCATCCGCATCTCGGCGCTGGGTTCCACCACCGGCGTGGCGGGGACGGTGGAGGAGGTCACCCTGCGCGTCACGCGGCTGCGCACGCCCGACGGCGAGGTGGTCATCATCCCCAACGGCCAGATCCAGCAGGTGACCAACCTCTCCCGGGACTGGGCCCGCGCCGTGGTGGACGTGCCGGTGCCCAGCGCCGTCGACATCAGCCGGGTCACCGACATCCTTCGGGACGTGGGCGACGCCGCCTTCGCCGACGAGCGGTTGCGGCCCCTCATGCTCGATCGTCCGTCGGTGATGGGCGTCGAGAGCATCGAGGTGGACGAGTTCAAGGTGCAGGTGGTGGCGCGCACCCAGCCCGGGAAGCAGTTCGAGGTCGGGCGGCAGCTGCGCTCCCGCATCGCCCTGGCGTTCCGGGACGAGGGGATCGTCATCCCGACCGGCCTCGACGCGGCGGCCCCCACGGGATCCCAGTGATGGTGTGGCGGGTCCGCCGGTCGACGCTCCTGCTGGCCGCCGTCTTTGTGGCCACCCTGGTCGTCTACTTCCTCGTCCGGCCGGCACCTCCCGCCGGCGGGCCGGCCACGGTGGTGGCCGTCGCCCCCACCACCGCGCCGCCCACCACCCGGGCTCGGCCCACGACCACGGCCCCGCTGCCGGTCATCCCCGCCTCCACCACGTCCACCACCGCCCCGCCACCGTCGACGGCGCCGGTCCCGTCGTCCACCACGTCGTCCACCAGCACCACCACCACCACGACGCCGCCGGGACCGACGGTCACCACGACCACCACCACGCCGGGATCCACGCCTCCCTGACCCGGCCCGACCCCACAGCCCACCGGCAGGCTGCCGCCGACGGGAGACGGGTGTACCGGGCGCCGGCCGCCCCGGGGCGGCGCCGGGCGTCAGGCGGCCATGCGGTCGGCGACGGCCAGGCGGCCGACCTCCTCCAGGTACAGGTCGGCGAACCGCTGGGCGGCGGCCGCCCCCACCGCCGGCCGCCGCCAGCGGAACGACAGGTCGAGCCGACCGCCCACGCCGGCGATGCCGAGGGACAGGGCACAGGGCAGGCGGCAGGGGGCCGAGAACCAAAGGCCGGTGGTCTCTCCCACCGTGGGGCCGAACCCGGGCGGCTCGCCGACGCGGCCCAGGTTGGACAGCATGGCGGTGTCCACCAGCCGGTTGCCGGTCAGCCACAGCAACGGCGACAGCAACTGCTTGGCCCACAGCGGGAGGCGGCGGGTCCGCCCCAGCACCTCCACCAGGGCTGCGCCCGTACCCCAGCGCTTCATGGTGGTGGTCTGGCCGGCCACCGCCTCGAGCGCCGCCTGGGTGCTGTGGCGGTCCTCGGCGTCGGTGGCCACCCGGGCCATGAGCACGAAGTTGGTGACCACCTCGTTGCGCCACTCCCTGGGCCGCAGGTTCACGGGCATGAGCACGCCGACCCGCCCGGTGGCGGCCCCGTGCTCCCGGTTCCACCGGTCCACGGCCAGGTGAAGGGCGGCCATCAGGGCGTCGTTGACGGTCCCCGGGCGGTGGTGGTCGGTGAGGCGGCGGGTGGTGTCGGCGTTCAGCGTCCGGTGCACCAGCCGGTAGCCGGGTTCGTCGGACCCGCCGTCGGGGGCCAGGCGCGCCGGGGCCCGCACCTCGTCGGCCACCTTGTCGGCCAGGGCCCAAAGGCGCTCGAACCAGGCCCGGGCGCTCCCGGCGGCCAGGTGGCGCTCCACGTCGCGGGCGTCGGCCAGGGACAGGTCGGGCAGGGGGTCGTCACGCCCCTCGTAGATGCGTCCCACCGACTGGAGCAGGCGCACGCACCCGAACCCGTCGAAGGCGGCGTGGTTGGCGTTGAGCAGGACCCGGTCGCCCCCGGTGCCACGGGCCACCCGGAGCCGGAACGGCGGTGACTCGGCCAGGGGCACGCTCAGGCTGACCAGGCGGTCACGAGCCTCGGCCAGCGCCGCCTCCCCCGGGCAGTCCACCACCGACACCGGGTCGAGGTCGGCCACCGGCGTCAGCTCCCAGGTGTAGGTGCGGTCGGTGCGCCGGGCCGGGAGGCACCGGGCCCGGGTCATCGGGTGGCGGGCCAGGGCCTGGCCCAGGGCCCACCGCAGCCGGGCGGGGTCGATGCGCCCGGCCACCGCCACCTCCACCTCCACGCTCCAGGGCTCCGACGGGGTGTCCAGGTGGTGGATGGCCTCGTCCATGACGGTGAAGGGGACGGTGTCGGTGTGGCCGCCGGCGGGGAACGTCATGGGCGCACCCTTCCCCGCCGGCCGCCGCCGAACCCTCGCCGGGCCGTCAGTCCTCGAGGGCGGCGCGGTGGTCCCGGTGCTCGGCGAAGCGGTCGGCCGGGGACTTGCCCGAGTACTCGCCGTCGAACGTCCAGTCCGGCTGCTTGGCCAGGTGGCGCTCGTCGAAGGTGGCCCGGCCGTCGGAGATCTCCACCAGCTCGGCCACCAGGGCGGGCTCCGCCGGCGCCGCCGCGCCCCGGAGGTGGGCCTCCACGTCGGCGCCGAAGCGCTCGAGGACGCTCGACGCCACCGCCTCATGCTGGAGGGCCAGGTAGCACCGGGCCCGCTCCCCGACCGTGTGCGACCGCTTGCGGATGGTCTCCAGATCGGACCGGGAGGCCTCGTTGCGGCACAGCCGGGCCCACAGGTCGGCCAGCACCAGCCCGTCCTGCTTGCACGGCGTGCACTGCCCGCAGGACTCCACGGCCAGGAAGCGCGACGCGCCGGCGGCCACCGCCACCATGTCCACCGTGTCGTCGAACACCATGAACCCCCCCGAGCCCAGGCCGCTGCCGATGTCGGCCATGGCCTCGTAGCTGACCGGCGTGTCGAGCATGTCGCCGGTCATCAGGCCGGTGGCCACTCCTGACATGACCGCAGTGATGCGGTGGCCGGGCAGCGGCCCGCCCCCGATGTCGTCGAGCACCTCGCGCAGGGGCGTTCCCATCATCACCTCACCCACCCCGTGGCGGCGGACCCGCCCGGTGACGGTGCACACGATCGTCCCCGGGGACCTCTCCGTGCCCTCGGTACGGAACCAGGCCGCCCCCCGGGCCACGATCCGGGGGACGTTGGCCAGCGTCTCCACGTTGTCCACGAGGGTGGGCGGGGCGGGAGAGTCGCCACCCGGGCCGGCCATCTCCACGTGGGCCGAGAGGCCGCTCTCCGACCGGGCGTCGCCCTCCGTCTCCACC
>JBHELO010000154.1:0-28393 GCA_046263055.1 Acidimicrobiales bacterium
CGCCCCGCCCGCCGCCGACGGTGCCGCCCCGCCCACCACCGCCACCACCGCCGACACCGGGAGCCAGCCGCCCTCCGGACCGGTGGCCGCCGAGCGACGCCCGTCGGTGCTGGCCCGCCTCGCCGTCGTGCACGACACGAACCGGCCCCACGGCCGCATCGGCCTGGCCTGGGCGGTGGTGGCGGTGGCCGCCACCATCGCCGGGGCGCCGTGGCTGGCGGCGTGGCTGGGAGCGGCCGCCTTCGTCGGCGCCTCCCAGGCGGCCGGCTGCCGGCGGGCCCTTGACCAGCGCCCGCCCCCGGCCCTGGCCGCCGTGGTGGCGGCCGCCCTGGCCGCGGCGGCCGTGTCCGGGGGCCGGGCCGCCGCCCTGGGCGTCGTGGCCGGGCTGGTGCTGGCGGGTCTCAGCCGGACCCTCATCGGCAACCGCCGGGTGGCCGTCAACCTCTCGCTGGCCTTCCTCATCGGCGTCGCCATGGGGGCGGCGGCGGCGGCGCCGGTGCTGACCCGGGAGGTGGGAGCGGACGCCGCCCTCTACCTCCTGGCCTGTGCCTGCATCTACGACGCCAGCGCCTACGTGGTGGGCACCGGGGCGGCGTCCGCCTGGGAGGGCCCGGCGGCCGGCATCGTGGCCCTCATGCCGGTGACCATCCTGGCCGCCCTGGTCCTGGTGCCCCCGTTCCCTTCGGGGACGCCCCTGGCTTTGGGCCTGCTGGCCGCCGTCCTCGCCCCCCTGGGACCGTTGGTGGGCACCGCCCTCCTCGGCCGCCGGGAGGCCGACGCCCCCGGGCTGCGCCGGCTCGACTCCCTGATCCTGCTGGGCCCGGCGTGGGCCTGGCTGGTGACCGTCATCCTCAAGTAGCCGGCCGGCCGGGCGTCCCCCGGAGGGTCAGCCGGGTCAGACCGTGCCCACCAGCACCGTTGGCCGTTCGGGTGGTTGTCCGGGGCCCGCCGCCGGCGGGACCACGGCGACCAGGACCCGGTCCGGAGTCACGGCCACGTTCGCCACCGCCGCCGTCCGTGGGACCGCCCGGCCCACCAGGTCGCTGAGGGACTGGCTGGACCACGTCACGCCGTCCCGGCTGAAGAGCACCATCCGGGGCACCGATGCCGGCGGCTCCGCCTGGCTGGCCCGGACGAAGGGGCCCACGTCGAACCTGGCCCGCACCGCACCCGTGGCGGGGTCGGCGAGGACGGCGGTGCCGCTGGTCCAGTTCAGCTGGAGGGCGTCGTCATCGCGGCCCAGGGCGGCGGTGCTGGCCACCACTGTCCCAGTGGCGTCCGCCACTGTGGCCGTACCCCCGACAGTGGAGATGCGCAGTGTGTAGCCGCCGGCGGAGACGGTCATCCCGCCGGCCGCCGCCACCGGGTCGGGGACGGCGGTCACCACCGCCACCACGCCCAGGGGCCCCACGGCGGCGCCGTCGAGCGAGAGGTACGACCGGGCCGCCAGCGCCGGATCGAGGGCGTCGGCCAGGCGCACCGCTCTCCCGCTGCCGTCGAGGTTGGACACCGTGATGTCGCCACCCGCCGGCCCGGAGGTGCCCACGACCACCGCCCTGCCTCCCAGCTCGCCGAGAACGTCGGCCGTCCCGGGCGCCGGCTCGGAGGCCCAGTGCCGCCCGTCGGCCGACCGCAGCATGGCAGTGCTGCCGGACGGCGCCAGCGGGGAGATCGTCTGCATGCCCACCGTGAACCCAGTCTCGTCGGCCACTGCGCCGGTCGGCCTGGCGGGACCGCCGGGCAGGTCGATCCGCTCGAACTTTGAGCCGTCGGCCGACCAGAAGGCAACCGTCCCCCGCCGGACGGCGGTGGCAAGGTCGGCGGTCACGCCGAGCTGGTCCCAGCTGAACGATCTGCTCACCCCGTAAGCCCCCTGGGGGGTCGTCGTGCGGCGCGATCCGTCGGCGGCGTAGCAGGTGATCGCCTCGATCGGCCCAGGCGCCACTCCGGGCCCGGGGCGGGCCACGGCCGTGGTGGGCGCCGAATGCCCCGGCGGCGTCGGTGACATGCCCGTCGGGCAGGGCGGACCGGTGCCGAGCAGGTCCACGCCCGTGGCCGACACCGCCCATCCGTTGGGGACGGTGACCCCGGCCGGGAGCAGGGGAGCCAGGTCGAGGTCTGCGGTGAGGGTGGCCAGCACCACCACCCCCCGGGGCCCGGCCACGACGGAGGTCTGGGCCACCCCGCCGGCGCCCGACCGGGCCGCGATCCCGGCCACGTCCAGCGGGAGGCTGACCTCGTGCCAGGTGGAGGCCCCGTCGTCCGACCAGTCCGCCACCAGCCCGGGGGCGGAATGGGCGCCCGTCCGGGCGGTGGCGGGGCCGGTACCCACCGCGTACAGGCGGTCGCCGGTGGCCGAGAGGTCGGAGACGTAGAGGTCCGGTGGCGCGGCGGTGGCCGGGCTCCACGCCACCCCGTCGGCCGAGCGGTAGAGCACCTGGCGGGTGGCAGAAGCGGCGTCGGCCGCCTGCCCCGGCGCGGTGGACAGGGCGTAGAGCGTGCCGTCGCCCACGATCGCGGTGGCGGGCCCGAGGCCGCTGGGCGACAGGGCGTGGCGCCACGTGATGCCCGTGTCACCGCGCCGGAGGGTCGATCCCCCGGCTGCCACCCGGGCCGGACGGGGTGACCGGTGGGTGGCGTCGACGCCGGCCACCGCCCCCACCAGGAGGACCACCACGGTGGCCGAGAGCGCGGCCCGCCGGCGACGCCGGCGGCCGCCGCCGCGGGCCATCACCGCCCGGACGTCGCCGGGGGGTAGAGGCAGCCGGTCGGCGGAGGCGGCCAGGCCTTCGGCCACGAGGGTGTCGAAGTCGTTCATGCGAGGCCTCCGGGTGCGAGGTGGGCGAGGCGAGCGGCGAGGCGGCGCGACGCCCGGTGGAGCCGGCTCTTGACGGTGCCGACCGGCGTGTCGAGCGCGGCCGCCGTGTCCGCCTCGGACCACCCAAGCAGGTAGCGGCACACGACCACGGCGCGCTGGCGGACGTCCAGCTCGGCCACCGCCGCCAGCACGTCGGGGTCGGCGGGGCCGGGCGGTTCCGGCGGGCCGTCGGCCGACGGATCGGGGGCCCGGTGGCGCCGCCGCAGGGTCGACGTCCCCCAGTTGAGGCCGACGCGGTAGACCCAGCCGGCAGGGTTGTCGAGCACCGACACCCGGGACCAGCGCTGGTAGGCGCGAGCCATGGCCTCGTCGGCCGCCTCCGCCCCGAGGTCGGTGTCGCCCAGGGTGACGACCAGGGCCCGAGCCACGCGATCGCGTCGGTCCCGGTAGAAGTCGGTGAAGGAGTCGTCGCCCCACGCCCGGGCGGCCAGGCCCTCGTCCACGGCCATGGGAGTTGTCACCGGGACCGCCACTCCTGTCACGGGTGACACCGTCGCTGCCGTCGGCGGGACCGGGGAGGCCAGCGGGGGCGTCGCCGCCGGGGTCGCGTCCACGGTGCCGAGACGAACGGGGGGCCCGTCAGGTTCCATGCCGGGTGGCCTCGTCCACCACTTCCTGGGCCCGCGGCTCGCCGGGCCGGCGGCGCAGGGCCCGCTCGGCGGCGGCGCGGGCGTCCGCCCACCGACCCTGACGGGCGTAGGCGGTGGCCAGGTCGGTGGGCGCCGCCGCGCTGGCGGGGGCCAGGTCCTCGGCCACCAGCCACGCCCGCTCGGCCCCGGCGTCGTCGCCGCCCAAGGCGTCGGCCACCCCCAGGCGCAGCTGCAGCTCGGCGTTGTGGAGGTCGCCAGTCACCAGCCGGACGAGGGCGGCGCGGGCGGCGGCCACGTCGGCCGGCCGCCCGGTGGCTGTCGCCCGGTCGAGGAGCAGTGTCGCCCGCTGAGCGGTCACCACCGGGTCCCGGGGCGAGACGCGCAGGGCCGAGCGCAGGTCGGCCAGGGCCGCCGCCATGCCCTCGTCGGTGCCCGACGCGGCGTGGGCCCGGGCCGCCGCCAGCCGGTAGCGGAGCTGGTCGGGCCGGAGGGCGACGGCCCGCTCCGCCTCCCGCTCGGCGGCCGAGATGTGCCCGCCGGCCAGGGAGGCCAGCGCGTTCCGGGCCTGGCGGTCGGCGGCCACGTCCAGCCCACCGGCGACCAGAGCCACCGCCGCTAAGCCACCAGCCACTGCCCGGGCGCCGGGTGGAACGGGAAGGGCCACCTGTTCCTCGGGCCGGGCCACCGACGCGACCACCAGCCCGGCCACGAGCCACACGCCCGGCTCCACCACCCCGACGGGGAACAGGAACAGCTCGCCCACGCCGTAGGCCACCAGGCCGGTGGCCAGGCCCGCCAGCCATGGCGGGCCACGGCGGACCGCCCGCAGCAGCGGAGCGCCGACGAGGGCCATCAGGGCCCCGTAGGCTGCCATCCCGGGCACGCCGGCGGTTACGGCCACGTCCAGGAGCACGTCGTGGGCCCGATCGGGCAGCACCGCCCGGCCGTGAGCCCGCTCGTAGGCGGCGTCGACGCCCTCGGCGAAGGCGATGCGGTAGCCCTCGGGCCCCACGCCCACCAGCGGGTGGCGGGCCACCACCCGGACCGCAACCCGCCACTCGTCCAGGCGGCTGGCGCCGCCGGCCCCCTCTCGGTGGAACAGGTCGCCGGCCCGCCCGCCCACCCCGGTGGCCGCCCCCAGGGCCACCAGGGCCACCACGGCCACGGCCGCGCCGCCGGCCACCCGGCGGAGGTGGGTGCGCACCCACGCCCGCCGGAGCCAGCCCACCGTGGCCAGGGCGGCGGCGGTTCCCACCCATGCGGCCCGGGCGCCCGAGCCGACCAGGGCGACCGCCAGCAGGGCCCCGGCCCCGGCGGCGAAGACCCGGGCCCGCCGGGCCCAGTCGGGGTCCAGGGCCACGCCCGCGGCCAGCGGGAGGAGCAGGGCGGCCGCCGCGCCGGTGAAGGCGGCCGAGCCCAGGGGCCCCAGGACCCGTCCCGGCGACCCCTCCACGGCCAGCGGCCGCCACCCGAGCGCCTCGGCCGCCGACCAGGCGCCGTAGGCCGCCCCGGCCACCACCGCGGCACCGGCCACCAGGCGGGCGTCGCCCTCGTCGCCGAGTCCCTGGCTGGCCAAGAAGCAGAGCCCGCACAGGGCCCAGGTGAGGACGCCCAGGTTGCGCTCGGGGGTGCCCGTCCACGCGTAGAGCCGGTCCACCCCGGCGACGGCGGCCACCGCCACCAGGGCCAGGAAGACGGCCCACGCCACCGCCGGGCGGCGGGCCACCGGGGGCCCCGGCCGACCGGCGGCGAGGGCCACGCCGGCGGCGGCCAGGGTGGAGACCGCCCACCACTTGGCGGGGCCGAAGGGGGCGAGGCCTCCCGGCCCCACCACCAGGAGCCCGGCGGGCAGCACGGCGGCCAGCACCACGGTGCGGGCGGGCCGGCCGCTCACGCCCACCGCTGTCCCGATCGGTGCGGCGGCCGCCTCCGCCGACGCCGGCCTACGCCTTCTTCGTCTCCCAGAAGATCGTGTCGATCTCGCCGATCAGCGACAGAAGGGCGTCGGCCGAGGCCGGGTCCTCGGACTTCTTGGCCGCGCCGGCCGCCTTGGTGGCGTCCCAGAACAGCTGGTGGAGCTGGGGGTACTTCTCGAGGTGCTCGGGCTTGAAGTAGTCGGTCCACAGCACCCAGAGGTGGTGCTTCACCAGGTCGGCCCGCTCCTCCTTGATCAGGACGGCCCGCTGGCGGAAGACCGGGTCATCGGACGCCTGGAACTTCTCCTGGCACCCCCTGACCGACTGCGCCTCGATGCGAGCCTGGGCCGGGTCGTACACCCCACAGGGCAGGTCGCAGTGGGCGTGCACCTGCTGGAGAGGCCACATCCGGTCGACGAGGGCGCTGAGGCCGGTGAGAATGGGCATTCTGTGCTCCTTCGTCTCGCATCCGGACGTCTCGAACTCGGACCTCTCGGGTCAAGGTCCATACCGCACACTAATCACCTGAATCGCGGGTGACGGCCAGGCCTCGGCGGGGCGTACCCGCGCTGGCCCTGCCCGCGCTGGCCCTGGCCGCCGGGGTGGTCGCCGCCGGGGTGATCGCCGGTGCCGGGCGCCTGCGACGGGTCGAGGTGGTGGGCGACAGCATGCGCCCCACGCTGGAGCCCGGCGACCGCCTCCTCCTGTGGCGGGGCGGCCGGCCCCGGCCCGGGGACCTGGTGGCGGTGGCCGACCCTCGACGCCGGAGCCGGACCGTGGTCAAGCGCCTGGCCGGGGTCGTGCCCGCCGGGCTGACGGTCCTGGGCGACAACCCGGCGGCCAGCACCGACAGCCGCACCTTCGGGCCCGTTCCGCCCACCGACCTGCGGGGCCGGGTCGTGTACCGCTACGCCCCGGCATCCCGCCGGTCGGCGGTACGCTCGGGGCGTGTTGCGCGCTGAGCTGGACCACGTGCTCGCCCCCGAGTTCCTGGGCGACCTGTCCGAGCGCCCGCTTCCCGAGGTCCGGGCCCTGCGGGACGAGTGCACGGCCGTCGAGCAGAAGGTTTCCTACCTCCGGCGCCTGGTGCACGGCCGCATCGACATCGTGGTGGGTGAGCTGGGCCGGCGGGCGGCGGGCGGCGACCCGACCGACCTTGGCGGCCTCGTCGAGGGGCTGCGCGACGTCTTGGCCGAGAACGTCCACGCCCCCGGCCACGCCCGCATGGTGACCCGGGTCGCCCCTCCCGACGTGGACGAGGTCACCGCCGAGCTGGACGCCGCCCTCGGCCCCCGGAGCCTGGCCTCGCTGCCCGACCTCTCCGACGACGAGGTCCGGGCCCTGGCCGACGGGTTGGCCGCCCTCGACCGGGAGTACTCCGAACGTCGCCGGGCCCTGTTCGACCGCCTGGAGGTGCTGGGCGCCGAGCTGACCCGCCGCTACGGCACCGGCGAGGCGACGGTGGACTCGGTCCTGCGCTGACGGGCCGTCCGCCCGGCCGTCACGCCCGGGCGGCTGTCACCAGCCGGTCAGGAACCACCCTGACCAGCCGTTAGGGTTCCCGCTCGTGCGCCGGCTGGCCGTCCTGTCGTTCCACACGTCGCCGCTGGCCCAGCCCGGTGCCGGAGACGGCGGGGGGATGAACGTGTACGTCCACTCGCTCTCCTCGGCGCTGGCCCGGGCCGGCGTGGACTGTGACGTCTTCACCCGCTCGTGGCGCCCCGGGCTGCCCCCAGTTGTGGCGGTGGAGCCCGGGTTCCGGGTCCACCACGTGCCCGCCGGCCCGCCCGGCCCCGTCGACCGGGAGGACATGGCCGACCTGGTGGGCGCCTTCACCGCCGGTGTGCTGGATCGGCTGGTGGCGGCCGGGCCGCCCGACCTCATCCACGCCAACTACTGGCTCTCGGGGGTGGCGGGCCACGCCCTCAAGCACGAGCTGGGGCTGCCCCTCGTCAGCACCTTTCACACCCTGGCCCGGGTGAAGGCCGAGGCGGCGCAGTTCGAGAGCGAGCACCGGGCCCGGGCCGAGGCCGAGGTCGTGGGCTGCTCGGACGCCATCCTCGCCTCCTCGGGGGAGGAGCGTGACCAGCTGGCCCACCTCTACGACGCCCGTCCCGAGCGGGTGGAGGTTGTCCCGCCCGGCGTGGACCACGAGCGCTTCGCCCCCGGTGACCGGGCGGCGGCCCGGGCCCAGCTGGGCCTGGGCGCCGGCCCCGTCCTGCTGTTCGTGGGCCGCATCCAGCCCCTGAAGGGCGTGGACGTGGCCATCAAGGCGGCGGCCCGGATCCCGGGAGTCACCTTGGTGGTGGTGGGCGGTCCGTCGGGCCCCGACGGCGAGGCCGAGGGTCACCGCCTGGAGCACCTGGTGGCGCGGCTCGAGCTGGGAGCGTCGGTGCGCTTCGTGCCCCCCCAGCCCCACGCCCGCCTGGCCGCCTGGTACCGGGCGGCGGACGCCTGCCTGGTCCCCAGCCGCTCGGAATCGTTCGGGCTGGTGGCCCTGGAGGCGGCCGCCTGCGGCACGCCGGTGGTGGCCGCTGCCGTTGGCGGCCTCCAGACCCTGGTGGACCACGGCATCACCGGGTACCTGGTGGACGGGCGGGATGCCACCGCCTTCGCCGCCTTCGCCGCCCGGGTGGTGGACGACCCGTCCCTGGCCGCCCGCATGGGGGCGGCCGCCGCCGCCCGGGCCCGGCGGTTCAGCTGGTCCATCACCGCCGCCCGCCTCCGCCGCCTCTACGCCGACCTGACCGCCCGTGACCTGGTGGAGTGCCGGTAGGCTGGGAGGCCCTGACCTCGCGGGGACTGCCTCCCGTGGACGGCGGCAGGGATGAAGGGGTGGCCGACCGGGGTGGTGGTCCGCCGGCCGTCCCGCGGGTTTCTGTCATTTGGTGTCCTCCGGTTGCATCCCGCGCCAGGCGCGGCTATGGTGGCGGTGGCCCGAGGGGCGGAACGGAGCGGTTGTTCGGGGAAGTGCGACCGTGCCGGGAGGTTCCTCGGGCCCTTGCCCTGGTAGGACGACAGAAGGCTTGCGTCCCCGACCGCCTGCTGGGTAGCGTTCCTCGCACGATTCGGGCGGCCCGGCGAGGGGTCGACCGACGGGCCCCCCGCCGAATGACCAAGACCAGGCTCCCTGCTGCCGCGCTCGTCTTCACCGTGGTGATGGCCTTGGCCATCCCCGGGTTCGCCGACTCCCTGGACTCCCGGAGCGCGGCCAACGCGGCCAAGAAGGCGGCAGCGGCGGCCAAGCTGGACGCCGCCAAGGCCGACGACCAGGCGCTGGAGGGGGCGCTGCGAGACCTGGACACCAGCGTGGCCACCCAGTCCTCCAGCGTGGAGGCGGCCCAGCAGGCGGCCAGCGTGGCCCAGGGTGCGGTGGGCACGGCCGAGGCCAAGCTGGCGGCCACCGAGTCCCGGATGTCGGGCCTGCGGGCGGCCGCCTCGGCCATGGCCGTGCGGTCCTACGTCCACCCGGGGGGCGACGCCCTCCTCGGCATACTGGGTTCCACCGACCTGGGCGCGGCCAGCGTCCGCCAGGCCCTCCTCGACCACGTGGCCAGCACCGACACCGACGTCCTGGGCCAGCTGCGGGGCACCCGCCAGGACGAGCAGGCCCAGCAGGCCGACCTGGCCCGCCTCCGCGACCAGGCCGAGGCCCGTCGCCAATCAGCTGCCGCTCACCTGGCCGACCTGCAGAAGGCGCGTGCCGACCAGGCGCGCCTCAAGGCCGCCCTCGACGGCCGGATCTCGGAGTACACCGCCGAGGTGGCCGCCCTGGCCCGCGACGAGGCCAGCATCGAGAACCTCATCCGGTCCCGCCAGGCCCCTAGCGCGCCTAGCGCGCTCGGCGCGCTCGGCGTCGGTGGGGGCGGCGGCTCGGCGCCGGCCTCAGCGTCCGGGCTCATCTGGCCCGCCAGCGGCCCCATCACCTCGCCGTTCGGCATGCGTTGGGGGGCCATGCACACTGGCATCGACATCGGGGCCGGCTACGGCACGCCCATCCGGGCGGCCAAGGCGGGTACCGTCATCTCCACCAGCTCCGACGCCAGCGGCTACGGCAACCTCACCGTCATCGACCACGGTGGCGGCTTCAGCACCCTCTACGCCCACCAGAGCTCGTTCGCAGTGAGCGGCGGGGCCACGGTCGCCCAGGGCCAGGTCATCGGCTACGTCGGGTGCTCGGGCCACTGCACCGGGCCTCACCTGCACTTCGAGACGCGCGTCAACGGAAACCCGCAGAACCCACTCAACTTCCTTCCCTGACCCGGAGGGTCGAGCCCCGGCGGGGCCCGGCCTCTAGCCTGGCCCCATGGCGTTCCGGCTGGTCGTGGTGGGTGGCGGGAAGATGGGGAGCGCCCTGGTGGGCGGGCTGGTGGCCGCCGGGTGGGCGCCGGCCGCCGAGCTGGCGGTGGTCGAGGCGCTGGCCGGGCGTCGCCAGCAACTGGACGCCGAGCTCCCCGGCGTCGCCGTCACCGAGGCGGTGCCCGCCGCCGACGGGGCGGTGGTGGCGGTCAAGCCGGACGACGTGGACGGGGCCTGCGCGGCGCTGGCCGAGGCCGGCATCCGCCGGGTCCTGTCCATCGCCGCCGGCGTGACCCTCGCCCGCCTCCAGGCCGCCCTGGGCGACGAGGCGGCGGTGGTGCGGGCCATGCCCAACACGCCGGCGGTGGTCGGCTGCGGGGCGGCCGCCATCGCCGCCGGGGCGGCTGCCGGCGACGACGACCTGGACTGGGCGGAGGGCATCCTCTCGGCCGTCGGCGTGGTGGCCCGGGTCCCCGAGCCCCTCCTCGACGCCGTCACCGGCCTGTCCGGCTCCGGGCCGGCCTACGTGTTCCTGGTGGCCGAGGCGCTGATCGACGCCGGCGTCCTCAACGGCCTGCCCCGCCCCGTCAGCCGAGCGCTGGCCGTGCAGACCCTGCTCGGGTCGGCCCGCCTCCTCAGCGAGTCCGGCTCGACCCCCGAGGAGTTGCGGGCGGCGGTCACCTCCCCCGGGGGGACGACGGCCGCCGGGCTGCGGGCCCTGGAGGCGGCCGCCGTGCGCGCCGCTCTCCTCGACGCCGTGACCGCCGCCACGGCGCGCTCCCGGGAGCTGGGCCGGGCCTGATCGCCTCTTTCCTTCCCGTCGGCCGCGACGTAGGGTGCCGGGAGCGAAGAGGGGAGAAATGACGGTGCAGTCCGATGCGCGCGCCCGGTACCTCACCGCGGCAGAGGTGGCCGGCCTTCTCCGGGTCTCCACGATGACCGTCTACCGGCTGATCAAGGGCGGCCAGCTGGCCGCCGTCCGGGTGGGCAAGTCCTACCGGGTCCGCGAGGACGACGTCGATCGCTACCTGGCCAGCACCTACACGGAGGCGGGCTGAGGGGCGTCGGTGCCCAACGACAGCCGGCTGCCGCTCTCCTTCCGGCGGGCGATCACCTAGCAGGCCCACGCCGGTGCTGGGGCCGGTGGTGGAAGGCTCGACCCGCCGACGGCCTGAACGTCGAGGTGCGCCTTCCCACCGCGGCCCCCCGGTCACGCTGGCACTGACAGGTTCGGAACAACGTCACGGCGCCCGATGCGCCGCCGGGGCGGGGGGGGCGCGTGGCTCTACCCCTCCCGACCCCGCCCCAGGTCGACGGCGCACCATGGTGTCCAACCCCGAGGGGCTGCGGACCACCCTCCTCGACCGCAACGAGAGGATGGGGTTCAAGATCCGCGACGACCCGCGGCTCACCCGGGTCGGGCGGTGGCTGCGCAGGGTTCTCGGACCATCATCGCCGAGGCCATCCCCGTCCTCCTGTTCGGCCGCGGGGGGTCCTGACGCCCACCGCCACCGCGTGATCGAGGCACGGGCCGTGCCGGCGCCGGCCCGTCAGGGCCGGAACTCCATAACGGTGACGAGGTCCGCCCCCGGAGCGCCCACGGCGATGCCGACCAGGGTGGCGGCCGGAACCCGGACGCCGAACGCCGGCGAGTACCAGCCCTCCACGGGATCGGTGGCGCCCCTCACGACCTGCCAGCGCAGACCGGCGGGCAGCCGCAGGGCGGCCGTCCCGCCCGTCCCCCCCGCCGTCCCGCCGGCCGGTGGCCACCGCAGCCCGGCGTCCGTGCCGTCGAGCGTGACCTCCACCGCCGGCCCCAGGTGGAACGACAGCCGGACGGGGTGGCGGCCGGGGGGTTCGATCCGGTCCACGATCTCCAGGCGCCGCCGGGCCCCGTCCAGGCGGACCGTGCGGCGATGGGTGGCGGGGGGGTCGAGGCGGCGGTAGCCGTCGTGCTCGGCCGACCACGAGCCGACGCCGCCGCCGGGGGCGGTGGCCAGCCACAGCACCCGGGAGGCGGCGTGGTCCACCCACAGGAAGGGCCCGCCGGGGACCGACTGGTCCTCGCCGCCCAGTTCCACAGTGTTGTGGCCGGCGGTGGAGCGGAAGTAGCGCCGCCACTCCGGGTCGCCGTGGTAGCAGAAGGTGCCGGGGTCGGCCAGCACGTCCACGCCGCCGTGGCGGACCTCCACGCTCAGGGCGTCGGCGTGGGCGTGGGCGGCGATGGAGAGGAAGCCGTGGGGACCGGCGTCGGCCCGGCACCAGACCTCCGCGGCGCCGCCGGGCGGCGTGCGCAGCAGGGTCATCCCGGCGTCGGCGAAGTGGGACGGCCGCTCGGACGGCCGCCCGTCGGCCACCGGGCGGGCAGGGCCGCCCCCCGTCGCCCCCGCCGCCAGGGCCGCCACCAGCGTGGCCCGGACGTCGGGTTCGGGCAGGGCGGGCCACCAGTCGCCAGGGCCGACGACGGCCGCCCCGAGGGACAGGAACGAGGGCCAGCGATTGGCTCTCGGGGGGTCGAGGAGCAGGGCCCGGCCGTCGTCGCCGTCACCCTGGCGGGGGCCCCGGAGGCCCTCGTCCACCATGGCCGCCCCGGCGTCGAAGGCGGCAGCCAGGCGGCCCCAGGTGCCACCGCCAAGCGGGTATCCGGCCGCCGCCGCCTCCACCGCCGCCACGGTGGCCAGCTCGGCGGTGAGGCAGTGGTAATCGGAGGCCAGCTCCCGGTTGACGCCGCTGGGAAAGGTGTTGGTGGCCAGGTCCGCCTCCAGGCGGGCAGCGGCCTCCGCCCGCCACCGGTCGGTCTCGGCGAACCACGGGAAGGCGCACGCCCCCGCCAGGGCGCCGGCCGCCTCGGCCACCGCGTGGTTGTTGGCCGACGAGCCGGTGCTCGGGAACGCCGCCAGCCATTCCAGGTGCCACCGGACATGACGGGCGGCCAGGTCGTCCTGCTCGAACAGCCGGGCCGCTCCCGGCCAGCCGTCCAGCAGGCGCCGGGCCCATGCCCAGGAGAGCAGGCGGACGCCGATCTCGATGCCGCTCGTCCAGTGGATGCCCGACAGGTTGGGGTTCTCCCGCCACCACGACCGCAGATGGCGGGCGGCCATCTCGGCATGGCGGTCGTCGCCGCCGACGGCCCACGCCGCCGCCAGCACGGTCACGTGGTGGTGGCGGGAGAGCTCCCAGACCTGCTTGACGTTGCCCACCTCGGCCTCGGAGCGGTGCTCGATCGAGAAGCAGTACTGGTCCCGCGGCGCGTGGCGGCCGGTGATCGGGTCCAGGAACCAGTCGGGGTCGGCCAGGTCGTGGCGCTCCACCCCGAGGATGGTCCACGACCCGGTCAGGAGCCGGTCGCCCGCCGCCAGGAGCGCCCGCCGGGCGGCTTCGGGCACCGCTGCGGCCGCCCCCGCCGGGAGGGCGGCCGGCCGGATCCGGGGGGCCGTGTCGAGCGGTGGCAGGCCGTCGACGTCGCCGGCCTGAAGCTGGCGCCCGCGCCAGGCCAGGTGGAGGGTGCCGGCCCGCGCCCGGGCGGCCACCTCGGCCGTCGACATGCGGCGCAGGCGCCGCCAGTACCAGTCGAGCCGCACGGCGCGCGGTCAGACGGGTTCGGGGCGGCCGCTGCCCCGGCTGGCGGTGACCGCCAGGGTGGCCCGGGTGGTGGCCACCAACGACGCCAGGGGGATGGGCATGGGCCCCCCCGACCGGACGGCGTCCAAGAAGTGGTCGAGCTGGGCGGCCTGGCCCTTGTCGGGGCCCTTCCACGCCCGCAGCACCCGCCGCCGGCGCCCGGACCACACGGTGGCGGTCCGGAAGTTGTCGACGCGGGCGCTGCGCCGCCCACCCACCACCTCGAGGGTCTCCTTGGGGAAGCGGGGGTTGCCGCCGGTGAGGTAGTCGATGGTGGCCAGCGAGCCGTCTTCGTAGCGAAGGGTCACCACCAAGTCGTCGGGTTCGGCCACGACCGTGGCCTCCACCTCCACTGGAGTGGCCCCCAACCACCAGCTCACGGTGTCGATGAAGTGCCCGCCCTCGCCCTCGAACCGGGTGCCCTCGGCGGCCGCGTCGGCGTACCAGCTCCGGCCGTCGAGGGTCCCGGCGTTCACCAGGTAGCGGGCCACGGTGGGAGGGGCGGTGGGGCCGAAGCGCTCCCGGAGCCGGCCCAGTAAGGGGGCGAACCGGCGGTTGAAGCCCACCATGAGACGATCGTTGCCGGTGGTTTCCACCGTGGCCAGGATCCGGTCGATCTCGGCCGGTGACAGGGCGAGAGGCTTCTCGACGAACACCGCCCGGCCTGCCTCCAGGGCCCGGCACACGAGGTCGGCGTGGGTGCGGTGGCGGGTGACGACGAACACCGCGTGGAGGGAGTCGTCGTCGAGCACCGCCCCGGCGTCGGTGGACGCGCCGGCAAAGCCGAACCGGCGCTGGGCGTTGGCCGCCGACAGCGACGTGGTGGTGGTGACGTGCACCAGCTCCACGCCCTCCCGCCCGCTCAGGTGGGGCAGCAGCATGGACGAGGCGTAGTTGCCGGCGCCGAGGAACCCGAGGCGGAGCGGGCCCTCGACCGGGCGGGCTCGGCGGGGGGGTGGGGCGACGGCGACGGCGGGCGGGGTGGTCGGTGACGGGTCCGGCACCGGGGCGAGGGTCACCGCCGGGCGGGCGGCCGCGCCGCCGGCTCCGCCGGCGGGCGGGTCCGGGTAGCTGAAGACGAACCCCACACCCCGCAGGTCACCGGAGCCCAGGCGCCCGTACACGTCCACCGCCGAATCCACCGGGAACACCCCCGACACGAGGGGCCCCAGGTCGACGTCGCCTGCCGCCACCAGGTCCAGGAAGCAGGCCAGGTTGCGGCGCTCCGTCCAGCGCACGTAGCCGGGGGGGTAGTCGATCCCCTCCACCTCGTAGCGTGCGTCGTAGCGCCCGGGCCCGTAGGACCGCGAGAAGCGGACGTCGAGCTCCTTCTCGTAGTACTCGTTCCAGGGGAGGTCGAGGCGGCACTTGCCGATGTCCACCACCCGGGCCCGGTCCCGGGCCAGGCGGGCGGCCACGTGGACGGGGTCGTTGGAGTCGCCGCCGGCGGCCAGCAGCACGTGGTCGGCGCCCAGCCCGCCGGTGGCCGCCCCGAGGACCCGCTCCAGGCGGTCGATGCCCTCGGGCGTCGGCGGGGTGGCGGCGAGGGCCCCGGCCGCCTCGGCCAGCGCGCAGCGGTCGGCGGCCGGGTCGAGCCCCACCACCCGCACCCCGGCCGCTCCCAGGAGGCGGACGACCAGCTGGCCGACCAGCCCCAGGCCGATGACGCAGGCCGACTCGCCGAGCTGCGGTTCGGCCTGGCGGACGCCCTGCAGGGCGATGGCACCCACGGTGGTGAAGGAGGCCAGCCGGGGGTCGACGCCGTCGGGCACCGGCACGCACAGGTTGCGGGGCACCCAGTTCACCTCGGCGTGGAGGGCGTGCTCGTTCCCTGCGCAGGCCACGACCCGGCCGACGGGCAGCTCCTCGGCCCCCCGGCCGACCTCGGTGACCACGCCGGCCAACGAGTAGCCGAGGGGTGTGTATGAGTCCAACCGGTCGGTGACCTTCTTGTAGGTGGCCACCGGGCCCTGGGCGGCAACCGCGTCGAGCACCTTGCGCACCTGGTCGGGCCGGGCCCGGGCCTTGCCCACCAGCGAGAGCCTGGCCTCGCTCACCTTCATCATCTCGGTGCCGGTGGAGATGAGCGAGAAGAGCGACCGCACCAGCACGCCGCCCGGCTTGCAGGCCGGCTCGGGGACGTCGAGGACGGCCAGCTCGCCCGACTTGTAGTTCTGGACGACCTGGCGCATCAGGCCGCTCCGGCCACCGCGCCGGAGCCGGCGTCCATGGACACGCCCAGGCCCCGCATCTCCCGGCACCACAGCTCCAGGCTCAGCAGTTGCCAGACCTGCTTGGAACGGTCCTCGCGGCCGCTGCGGTCGTCGTCCACCATGCGGGCCAGGGCGGGCCGGCGAAGGAGGCCGGAGCCCACCAGCTCGCCGCCGAGGAGCACGTCGTCCACCAGGTCGCGCAGGTCGCGGCGGACCCACGCCCGCAGGGGGGCGCTGAAGGATCCCTTGGGGCGGTGGACGATCTCAGGCGGGAGCCAACGCTCGGCCGCCGCCTTGAGGGGCGCCTTGGCCGTGCGCCCCACGATCTTCTCGGTGCCCGGCACCGAGAAGGCGGCCTTGACGACCTCCACGTCCACGAACGGCACCCGCACCTCGGTGGAGGCGGCCATGCTGGCCCGGTCCGTGTAGGCCAGGTTGAGGCCGGGCAGGAAGAGCCGGGTGTCGGCCAGGCACATGCGGTTGACGTGGTCGGCCAGGGTCGTGTCGGCGTACACCCGAGCGTGCTCGTCGAGCACCGAGCCCACGTGGGCCCCGAGGTCGGGGTCGAGCAGGGCGCCCAGCTCGTCGGCGTCGTAGAGGGTGTAGCTGCGCCGGAAGGCGGCCTCCTCGTCCAGCTCGGCGAACGAGAGGAACCGCTTGGCCCACCGGGCCAGGCGCAGGCCCCGGCCGCCCACCGCCACCGGGAGGTGGTCGACCAGTGGTCGCACCACTCCGGTGCGCAGGGCCTTCGGCACCGACCGGTAGCGGGCCGCCAGCAGGCAGGCGTAGTGCTTGCGGTAGCCGCCGAACAGCTCGTCGGCGCCCATTCCTGACAGCAGCACCTTCACCCCGGCCCGCCGGGCGGCCTCGCAGATGAGCACGGTGTTGATGGCCGCCGGGTCCCCGATGGGCTCGTCGAGCATGGCCACGGTCCGGGGCAGCATCTCCACCATGTCGGGGGCGATCTCGATCTCGTGGAGGGTGATGCCCGTCCGGGCGGCCAGCAGCCGGGCGTAGTGGGCGTCGTCGGGCATGGCCTCCATGCGCTGGTCCTCGGCCCGGAACGTGATGGTGTAGGCGTCGATGGCGGGGTCGGCCCGCCGGGCCAGCACCGTTATCAGGCTCGAGTCGAGCCCACCGGAGAGGAAGGTGGACACCGGGACGTCGGCCACCAGGTGGGCGGCCACCGACGCCTCCACCACCGCGGCGATGTCGGCGGGCGGACCGGCCGCCGCCTCGGCCGCCGCCTCGGCCACGTTCCACCACCGGTGGACGCTCGACGTGCCGTCGGGGCGGAGCTCGGCCCACGAGCCGGGAGGCAGCTTCTCCACGCCGGCCAGGGCGCAGCGGGAGTCGGGCACCCAGTAGTAGAGCATCGACGCCACCACCGCCCCGAGGTCGACGGCCAGCTCGGCCCCGAACACGCCGGCCAGGGCCTTCAGCTCGGAGGCGAACGCCACCCCGCCCCGGCGGCGCAGCAGGAAGAGGGGCTTGATGCCCAGGTGGTCGCGGGCCAGGGCCAGCACCCCGGTGGCCTCGTCGAAGACGGCGAAGGCGAACATGCCCCGGAAGCGGTGGAGGGCGGCCGGCCCCCACCTCCGCCACGCCTCCAGCACCACCTCGGTGTCGGTGGCGGAACGGAAGCGGGTGCCGGCCGCCTCCAGGTCGGCTCGCAGCTCCCGGTAGTTGTAGAGCTCGCCGTTGTAGGTGATGGTGAGCCCGCCGGCCGAGAACGGCTGGGCCCCGGCCTCGGACAGGTCGATGATGGAGAGCCGGCGGTGGGCCAGGGCCACGTCCACCCGCCCGTCGGCGTGGGCGAAGACGCCGCTGCCGTCGGGGCCGCGATGGGCGAGGCGGTCGATCATGGCCCGGGCCAGCCGCTCGCCCCCTTCCTGCCGGTAGCACCCGGCGATGCCGCACACGGGAGTCGCTCCTCAGCCCTGTGGGTCCGGCGTCGGCGCCGCGAGCTGGGCGTCGGGGCCCGGCCCGCCGTCGGCCCCGGCCCGCCCCCGGCGGCCGACGAGCCGGTCGTAGACGCCCACGTAGGCGGCCCGCTGGTGGTGCCAGGCCAGGTGCTCCTCCACCCGAGCCCGGCCGGCGGCGCCCATCTCCCGGCGCCGCGACTCGTCGTCCACCAGGGCGACGATTGCCTTGGCGTACTCCTCCACCACGTTGGGCTCCACGTACACGGCGGCGTCGCCGGCCGACACCCGGGTCTCCACCAGATCGAAGGCCACCACCGGGAGCTCGAAGGCCATGTACTCCATGGTCTTGTTCATGGTGGAGACGTCGTTGAGCGGGTTCTTGGGATCGGGCGAGAGGCCCACGTCGGCGGTGGACAGGACCCGGAAGACCTCCTCGTCGGGGGCCCGGCCGGTGAAGTGCACATGGTCGGCGAGGCCCAGCCGCTCGGACAGCGCCACCAGCTCGGTGAAGGCGTCGCCCGACCCGATCAGGGTGAAGCCGATGTCTTCCCGCCCCAGGTCGTGGACGACGACGGCCGCCGCCCGCAGGACGACGTCCACGCCGTCCTGGGGCCCCATCACGCCGATGTAGGCGGCCAGGTGGCGATGCCCGCGGCGGGCCGCGGGGTCGGGGTCCCGGCGGCGCAGGCGGTCGGGATCAGGCCCGGTCCGGACCACGGTGACCTCGTCGGGCCGCTTGCCCCCCCGCCCGAGGGCTGCCGCCCGGTACGACTCGTTGGTGGAGATCACGTGGTCGGCGGTGCGGTAGGTGGCCCACTCCGTCAGGCGCAGGCCCTCGTGACGAGGCGGCTGCCTTCCGGGAACCGGGACTCGAAGAGCTCGGGGCAGAGATCGTGCTGGTCGAAGACGAACCGGCTCCCGCCCCACGCCCGGCAGGCCAGGCCGAGCGGCCAGAAGATGTCGGGCGGGTTGCAGGTCTGGACGACGTCGACGCGGTGGCGGCGCCGGACCCGGGCCACCAGCCAGGCGGTGGCCGCCAACGACCACAGGTACTCGCCCAGGAAGCCGAGCTTGGCGGTGACCGGCGGCCAGGGACGGTACTTCTCCAGCTCCACGCCGTCGAGGACGGCGCTCGTCGGGTCTCCGGGGGCCTTGGGGCAGACCACCGAGACGCCGTAGCCGGCCTCGACGAGGGCTTGGCACTCCAGCCACACCCGGCGGTCGAAGGGGACGGGGAGGTTCTGGACGATGATGAGGACCCGGGGCCGGTCGGCGTCGGGGCCCGACCGTCCGGCGGTCGTCACCAGCCCGCCCCCTGGTAGCCCGGGAGGCGCTCCACCTCGTCGCCCAGGCGGCCGGTGAGGTCGAGGAGCAGGGGCGGGGGGTCGGCCACCAGGGCCTCCACGACCGTGGGGGCGTGCGAGGACACCACCGCCACATGGGCGCCGGCCAGGGCCTCGGGGGCGGAGTCCACGAGGAGGCGCTGGAGGTGAGGGAGGCGGGACTCCACGTATTGGCGGTTGGCGCCCATCAAGCGCGACGGCTGGATCACCGGGTCGTAGATGCGCACGCCGAAGCCCTTGCCCACCAGCACCTCGGCCAGCTCCACGTTGGGGCTCTCCCGGAGGTCGTCGGTCTGGGACTTGAAGCTCAGCCCCAGCAGGGCGACCTCCCGGCCACCGCTGGCCACCGCCCGGGCCACGACGTCCCGAACCGCCACCTCGTTGGACACGATGGTGGCGGTGAGGAGCGGGGTGTCCACGCTGCTCATGCGACCGAGGTAGAGCAGGGACCGCAGGTCCTTGGGCAGGCACGAGCCGCCGAAGGCGAAGCCGGGGCGCAGGTAGGCGGCCGAGATGTTGAGGCGGTCGTCCCGGCAGAAGAGGTCCATCACCGCCCGGGCATCCACCCCGAGGGGCCGGTACAGGCGGGCCAGCTCGTTGGCGAAGGACACCTTGACGGCGTGGAACGCGTTGCAGGCGAACTTCAGCCCTTCGGCGGTGCGCACCGGCACGGCGTGGAAGGGCCGGTCGACGAAGGCCAGCAGGCGCCGCATGGTGTCGGCCACCCGGGCGTCGGCGGTGCCCACGACCGTGAACGGAGGGTCGAGGAAGTCGGCCACGCCCGATCCCTCGCGCAGGAACTCGGGGCAGACGGCCACGCCGAACCCGTGGCCCACGGGGCGGCCCACCTCCGCCTCCAGGGCGGGGAGGACGGAGTCGTCGAGGGTGCCGGGAGGCACGGTGGAGCGGACGACCACGCAATGGAAGGGGTCGGGCCCGGACTCGGTGGCGAGAAGGGCCTGGCCGATCTCCTTGACGGCCCGCAGCACGTAGGACAGGTCGGTGCTCCCGAGGGGCGACGACGGGGTGCCCACGCAGATCAGGGACACGTCGGCCCCCGCCACCGCGGCCACCGGATCGGAGGTGGCCCGGAGAGAACCGGCGGCCACGGTCTCGCCGACCAGCTCCTGGAGGCCGGGTTCCACCACCGGGCTGCGCCCGCCGGAGACCATCGACACCTTGGTGGCCTCCGGGTCCACGCCCCACACCTCGTGCCCCGAGGCGGCCAGCGACGCGGCGGTGACAGTCCCCACATAGCCCAAGCCGAACACCGCCACCTTCATGGGCGTCTCCCCTAGCGCTTCCCCAGAGCACACCGCGCCCGGATCTCCAGGTCGTCGGCTTCCCGTCGCGGTGGCGAGTGTACCGGGCGTGGCCGGATCGTCCGGCCCCGGCCGCCCGCGGGGACCGGCGGCCGAACCGCCACCCGGCGGTAGGGTTCGCCGGCCATGGCCCCCGGATTCGACACTGTCTCCTTTCTGTCCGACTACGGGCTCGACGACGAGTTCGTGGGGGTGGTGAAGGCGGTGATCCGGGCCATCGCCCCGGCCGCCGCGGTCATCGACGTGACCCACAACGTGGCCGCCCACGACGTGCGGGCCGGGAGCCTCGTGCTGGCCCGCAGCGTCCAGTACCTGCCACCGGGGATCGTGCTGGCCGTGGTCGACCCCGGGGTGGGCAGCGCCCGCCGGGCGGTGGCGGTGGAGGTGGGTGGCGACGACGGGCCCGGCGACCGCACGGTGCTGGTTGGCCCCGACAACGGGTTGCTCGCTCCGGCGGTGGCCCTGGCCGGGGGCGCCCGCCGGGCGGTGGCCCTCACCGACACCCGCTTCCACCTCGACGCCCCGGGGCCCACCTTCGCCGGGCGGGACGTGTTCGGCCCGGTGGCCGCCCACTTGTGCGCCGGCGTGGAGCTCGACGAGCTGGGGGAGGCGGTCGACCCCTACAGCCTGATGCCCGGCATCGTGCCGCTGTCGCGTGCCGAGGACGGGAGGGTGGAGGGCGAGGTCCTGTGGGTGGACCGCTTCGGCAACGCCCAGCTCAACGTCGGCCCCGAGGAGATCGACGACCTCGGCTCACCGGTCGTGCTCCGCCGGGGCGAGCGGTCCCGCTCGGTGACCCGGGTGGCCACCTACTCGGAGCTGGGGCCGGGCCAGGTCGGCCTGGTGGTGGATTCCTACGGCCTGCTGGCCGTGGTGCTCGACCGCCGGTCGGCGGCGGCCGAGCTGGGCCTGGCCCCCGGGGACCAGGTCCGCATCGAGGCGTCGGGGGACTGAATGAGACGGGGGACGACCATCGCCCTGGCCGCCCTCCTGCTGGCCATCTTCCTGGCCGGCATCATCCAGTTCCTCGTCATGGGCCGGTAGCGCGCCGTCGGCCGCCGCTCAGCCGCCGCACAGGCGCGTGATCTCCCGCTCGAGAGAGGACAGGCCCTCGATCTTGTCCAGGCACAGGGCCACGCCCGCCTCCTCGGCCTCCTGGCGGAGGACGGCGTCCACGTAGGCGGTGTACAGGACGACCAGCTGACCCGGGCGCCGCTCCCGCAGGCGACGGGCGGCGGTCAGGCCGTCCATGGCCGGCATCTTGTAGTCGATGATCACGACGTGGGGGTCGGCAACGTCCACGTGCTCGAGGGCGTCGGCCCCGCTCGACGCCTGGTGGACCACCTCGAACCCGTCCACCGTGAGCATGGTGGAGACCATCCGCCGAACGTGGTCGGTGTCGTCCACGACCATGACCCGGATCTGCTCGCCCACGGCGGCCACGGTACCGGGCCGATCGCGTAGCGGCGGCGTCCGTGAGAGTCTGCGGGCGATGGCTTCCCAGTCCCGACGCCTCACCCAGTTCAGCCACGGCGCCGGCTGAGCGTGCAAGCTCGCCCCCGGCGAGCTGACGCAGGTCCTGCGTCGACTGCACCCTCCCGGCCACCCCGACCTCCTCGTGGGGATCGACACCGGCGACGACGCCGCCGTGTGGCGGCTCGACGCCGACCGGGCGCTGGTGGCCACCGCCGACTTCATCACCCCCATCGTCGACGACCCCCGGGCCTGGGGACGCATCGCGGCGGCCAACTCGGCCAGTGACGTGTACGCCATGGGCGGCCGCCCGCTGTTCGCGCTGAACCTGGTGGGATGGAACAGCGAGGAGCTGTCCGACGACGTCCTTGTGGCGGTGCTCGAAGGGGCAGCGGAGACGGCGGCCGAGGGCGGCTGGGCGACGGTGGGCGGCCACACGGTGGAGGATCCCGAGCCCAAGTTCGGCTTGGCCGTCATCGGCGAGGTCCGCCCCGACCGCTTGCTCACCAACGCCGGGCTGCGGCCGGGGGACGCCCTGGTGCTCACCAAGGGGCTCGGCGTGGGCATCGTGGCCACCGCCCTGAAGGCAGGGGTGGCGCCGCAGCCGGCGGTGGAGGCGGCGGTGGCGTCCATGACCCGCCTCAACCGGGAGGCGGCGGCCACCGCCCTGGCCGCCGGTGCCACCGGCGCCACCGATGTCACCGGCTTCGGGTTCCTCGGCCACCTCCGCACGATGGCCGCCGCCTCGGGGGTGGACGTGGAGGTGGAGGCCGGCGCCGTGCCCGTCCTCCCCGGCGTGCGAGAGCTGGCCGCCCAGGGGCTGGTCCCCGGCGGCACCCGCCGGAACCTGGCCTGGGCCGCCGAGGTGCTCGACGCCGGCGACGTCGGCGAGGCCGAGGTGACCCTCCTGGCCGACGCCCAGACCTCGGGCGGGCTCCTGTTCGGCGCCGGGCCGGGCCCCGCGGCCGATGCCGTGGCATCCCTGGCCGCGTCGGGCCACGCCGCCGCGGTGGTCGGCCGGGTGACCTCGGGAACAGGGAGGATCACCCTCCGCCGTTGAGCCTTCCCGGGGTCAACCGCCGCCCCGCCCCGCGCTGAGCGCCCTGCCCTCGCTGTTAATGGACTTCGTGGTTGGTGGACTTCGTGTCGGTGGCCTTGCGCTGCCTTGCGGAGGGCGGCGGGCCCGGGTGGGACGTGGAAGGCCCGACCCGGCCGCGCTCAGGTGACGGTCAGTGGCTGGCGGATGCCGGTGCCGGTCTGGCCGGGCTTGCAGGCCACCGTGTAGGTGCCGGCCCTGAGGCTGACAGTGAACCGGGCGCTGGTCCCGGGGCCGATGTTCTCCCTCTCGGCCATGACCTTGTCGCCGTCGGCGTACACGTACACCTCGGTCACCTGGTTGCCGTTGTTCTGCACCGAGAATGCGTGCCGGCCGGCGGGAAGGCTGGCCGTTCCCACCTGGCAGGCGGTGTCAGTGGCGGTGACGGCCACCGTGGGGCCCGAGGCGGTGGAAGACGAGCAGGCTCCCAGCGCCATGGCGCCGGCCAGGGCCACGGCGACGACGGGAGCGGAGCCGGCGGGCGCCCGGCTCACCGCCGGCTCACCGGCCCTGGCCGCCGGGACGCCCGGCGACGGCCGGTGCGGCTGTGCCCGAAGGTGACGGGGCGAAGCCGTCGGCGGGTGCCGCTGTGCTCGACGCCACGGGGGCTGTGGCCGTGGGGAGGGGCCTGCGGGGCTGGCGGAGGAACAGGGCCAGCACGGGAACTAGGTACAGGATCCACGCCCCCAGCTCCAGGCGGGTGGGCGCCGCGCTGATGCTGAACAGGCCCTTGAAGAGCGAGCCGTACCAGCTCGACGGGGGCAGCACGCCGGTGGCGTCCACCACCACGTGGCCGAGGCCGCCGAAGGCCAGGTACCCGGCCTCCTGGAGGTCGTGGAAGCCGTAGGCCAGCACGCCGGCCGCCACCACCACCAGGCCGGCGCCCGTGTAGCGGAAGAAGCGGGCCAGGTTGATGCGGACCGACCGCCGGTAGACGAGGTAGCCGAGCACGAAGGCGGTGCCCAGGCCCAGCAGGGCGCCGGCCACCGGCGTCACGGTGTTGCCGGTGGACTGCACTGCCGTCCAGATGAACAGGGCCGTCTCCAGGCCCTCCCGCCCGACGGCCACGAAGGCGGTGAGGGTCAGGGCGCCGGCCCCCATGGCCAGGGCGAGGTCGAGGCGGTCCTGCAGCTCACCCTTGAGGGACGCCGCGGTGCGGCGCATCCAGAAGATCATCCAAGTCACGAAGCCGACGGCCAGGATGGACATACCGCCGCCGAACGCCTCCTGGGCCCGGAACGACAGCTCGTGGGACGTGAAGGTCAGCAGCGCCCCGGCGGCCAGGCTGAGGGCGGCGGCGGCGGCCACGCCGAGCCAGATGGAGCGCAGGGCGGCCCGCCGCCCGGTGCGAACCAGATAGGCCACCAGGATGCTGACCACGAGCGCCGCCTCCAGGCCCTCCCGCAGTCCGATGAGGAAGTTGGCGAGCACGAGGCGATCCTCCGGATCGGCTGGTGCGGGGCCCGCAGCGGGAGAGCGGCCGACGGTGCCGGCCGTGTCCCCGTCTCAGGCGCCCGGTTTAGGCGTCCCTTACACGAAGCGTCTGGCACAGCTAAGTGTACTGCGCACTGATCGGGGCGACAACTATGAATGTCCCAGGGATTCGGCGCCGGCATGGGCGGCGGCGCCGGTGGCCACGTCGGGGACGTCGGAGGCGGGCGCAGCGACGGCGTCCACGAGCCGGGCCCGGGCACCGGCGCCGGCGGTGGTGGCGGCCACGAAGCCACCGAACAGCAGGGCGATGCCGACCAGGAGGGTGACCGCGAAGGCCTCCATGGCATCCAGTACCGAGTTGAAGAGCCCGCCGGCACCCAGCACCAGGGTGCCGGCGGCGATGAGCACGTTGGCGCCGGCCAGGCGGGCGGCGGCCGGAGCGGACCCCCGGCCCCCGGCCGTGCGGCGGGCCCGCCAGAAGCGCCACGCGCTCCACACCGCCCCGCCCAGGACCACCGTGGCGCCCACCCCCGACGCCACCGCCGCCAGCACCCGGGGCAGGACTCCGAAGACCTCGGACCCCTGGGGCAGGCGGTGGGCGGGCACCGGTCGCCGGAGGGGCGCCACCAGCACGACCCCGGCGGCGAAGGCGCTCAACAGGCCCACCACCGCGGCCCACACTTCGCCCCGGCGCGGGCCCCCGAGGAGGTAGACGGTCCCGAGGGCCAGGAACGGCACGTCCACCACAGCTCCGAACAGGTAGAAGAGGCGGAAGGTGAAGCCGGTCCACCCGCTGGCCGCCCCGTACCAGAGGGCCATGGCCCCCACGCAGAACATGAGGAGGGAGATCGACCACGCCAGCTCATGGCGGCGGCCCTTGGCCAGCCACCGTTCGAAGGTGCACATGGCGAAGGCGAGGGCCACCAGGGCGGCCGCCGCAGCCAGCGCCGACTGCGTGGTCATGGGCCCGAGCCTAGGAGCCTGCTGATCCATGGGTCGGCCGGGTGGCGGCCGAACGTTGACCGTCGCTCCGGGCTCCGCTCACAGCCCTGTTCGACCGATCGATCGGCACCTTGGAAGGTGCCCCCCTCTCCAGCCGGTCGACCGGAGACGAGCGAGGCCAACGCCAAGGCCCATGGTCGGCCGCCGCCCATCCGACCCCTGGGCCCGCCGGGGCCCGGGGGCGCCGCCGGCCTCCCGCCTGGCGGTACCGCTTGTGAAGGAACGCACGAGGGGGCGTACACTGGCCGCGATGTCCGATCGCACCCCTGACCCGGGGCGGTTCCCGGGTCGGCCTCCCGCCCCCGGCCGCTCGGGGTCGGTGGCCGGGGCGGTCGAGCCGGACGGGGCGTGGCCGGCGATGGGTAACGGGCGGGGGAGCACCGGCCCCGAGCGCCCGCCCAACGGCCAGGGCCCGGTCGTCCCCGCCGGGAGCCGCGCCGGCCGGCGGATCCCCGAGGCCACCGTCGCCCGGCTACCCGTCTACCTGCGGGCCCTGGTGGAGCTGGCCGACTCCCGCACCGTCACCATCTCCTCCGAGCGGCTGGCCGAGATGGGCGGCGTCAACGCCGCCAAGGTGCGCAAGGACCTCTCCTACCTCGGGTCCTACGGCACCCGGGGAGTGGGCTACGAGGTGGAGTACCTGCTGGTGCAGATCTCACGCATCCTCGGCCTCACCCAGGACTGGCCGGTCGTGATCGTGGGCATCGGCAACCTGGGGCACGCCCTGGCCAACTACCGGGGATTCGCGGCCCGGGGGTTCCGCATCGCCGCCCTGGTGGACGCCGACCCCACCAAGGTGGGCGAACTGGTCGGCTCCCTGGTCGTCCGCTCCATCGACGAGCTGCCCCGCATCGCGGTAGACGAGGGCGTCGCCATCGGCATCATCGCCACGCCGGCGGCGGTGGCCCAGGACGTGGCCGACCGCCTGGTGTCGGCCGGGGTGTCCTCAATCCTCAACTTCGCCCCTGCCATAGTGACCGTGCGCCGGGGCGTCTCGGTCCGCAAGGTGGACCTCTCCATCGAGTTGCAGATCCTGTCCTTCTACCAGCAGCGCCGGGCCGCCGACCTGCGGGCCCCCGACGGCGACGGTATGGGCCTGGCCGTGGCGGGGGACGCCTCCGGCGTGGGTATCTCGTGACCTCTCTGGACGCTCTCTATCCCGTGAACCTGGTGCTGACCGACCGGCCGTGCCTCGTGGTGGGCGGGGGAACGGTGGCCGCCCGCAAGGTGGAGGGACTGCTGGCCGCCGACGCCCGGGTGCGGGTGGTGGCCCCAGAGGTGGGCGACGAGATCCGGAGCCGGCCCCAGGTGACGGTGGACCAGCGGCCCTACCGCCGCGGCGACGCCGACGGTCAGCGCCTCGTCATCTCCGCCACCGACTCGCCGGAGGTCAACGCCGCCGTCTACGCCGACTGCGAGGCCGCCGGTGTGTGGGTGTGCGGAGCCGACGACCCCGACCACTGCTCGTTCACCCTTCCCTCGGTCGTGCGGCGGGGAACGCTGGTGCTCACAGTGTCCACCGGCGGCCGCAGCCCGGCGGTGGCCCGGTGGCTGCGGGAGCGCCTGGAGGCTGAGATCGGCCCCGAGTACGAAGCCCTGCTCGACCTGGTGGCCAACCACCGGGCGACCGTGAAGGCCGGCGGCGAGAGCCCGGCCGCCCTCGACTGGCGAAGGGCGCTCGACTCCGACATGCTCGCCCTCATCCGCACCGGTGACCTGGACTCGGCCAGAAAGCGCTTGGAGACATGTCTGTCGTCGTCTTCGGACTGAGCCACCGCACCGTCCCCCTCGACCTGCTCGAGCGGATGGCGATCGGGGAGGCGCGCCTGCCCAAGGCGCTGGCCGACCTGGTAGGCCGGGAGTTCGTGAGCGAGGCGGTGCTGGTGTCCACCTGCCACCGCGTCGAGGCCTACGTGGTGGCCGAGAAGTTCCACGGGGCGGCCTCCGACGTGCGCAACTTCCTGGCCGAGCAGGCGTTCGTGGCCCCGGAGGAGTTCACCGACCACCTCTACACCTACACCGACGAAGGCGCCGCCGAGCACCTGTTCGCCCTGGCCGCCGGCCTCGACTCCGTCGTCGTGGGCGAGAGCCAGATCCTCGGCCAGGTGCGCGACGCCTGGGAGCGGGCGGTGGCCGAGGGGACGGCCGGGCCCCGCCTGTCGGCCCTCTTCCGCCACGCCCTGGAGGCGGGCAAGCGAGCCCGGGCGGAGACGGCGATCGGGCGGGGGATCGTGTCCCTGGCCCACGCCGCGGTGGCCCTGGCCGGCCAGCGCCTGGGCCCCCTGGCCGACCGCCGGGTGGTGGTGCTGGGCGCCGGCGAGATGGGCGAGGGCATGGTCTCGGCGCTGACCAGGACGGCTGGCGGCGGGGCATCCGAGGCCGGCGACCTGGCGGTGGTGAACCGGACCCGGGAACGGGCGGCGGCGCTGGCCGAGCGGGTCGGGGGCCGGGCCGTGGCCCTGGAGGACCTGCCCGAGGTGCTGGCCCGTGCCGACCTCCTCCTGTCGTCCGCCGGCGGCCCCGGCGTGGTGGTGCACGAGGCCGACCTGGCCGCCGCCCGCTCGGCCACGCCCGACCGGCCGCTCCTGATCGTGGACCTGGGCATGCCCCGCAACGTGGATCCCGCGGTGGCCGGGCTGCCCGGCGTCACCCTGGTGGACCTGGCCGACATGCGGGCCGCCGCCGGCGCCAGCCTGGACACCCGGCGCAAGGAGGTGGGCCGGGTCGAGGCCCTGGTGGACGAGGAGGTGGCCGCCTACCTCTCCGACGTGGCGGCTCGCGCGGTGGCCCCCACCGTCACCGCCCTGCGCTCCCAGGCCGAGGCCGTGCGCCGGCGGGAGCTGGAGCGCCACCGGAGCCGCCTGGCCGGGCTCGACCCCCGCCAGCAGGAGGCGGTGGAGTCCCTGACCCGGGCCATCGTCGCCAAGCTGCTCCACGAGCCCACCGTGCGCCTGAAGGACGCCGCCGGCTCACCCAAGGGCGAGCGCCTGTCGCGCGCCCTGCAAGACTTGTTCGATCTCTAGTCGGACTAGCTCCCGGTCAGACCCATGAGCCCGCTGCTGCGGGCCGCCACCCGGCGGAGCCCGCTGGCCCGCACCCAGACGTCGCACGTCGCCGCCCTGCTGGGCGTCGAGCTGGAACCGGTGCTGGTCGAGACGTCGGCCGACCGCCGGGGGGACGTGCCGGTGTGGGAGCTGGGCGGGCAGGGCGCCTTCGTGCGGGAGGTGCAGGCCGCGGTGCTCGACGGCCGGGCCGACCTGGCCGTGCACTCTGCCAAGGAC
>JBHELO010000155.1:0-6064 GCA_046263055.1 Acidimicrobiales bacterium
GCCGTCGGCATCTACGCGGTGGCCCTGGCCGCCCAGGTCGTGCTGTGGGCCGTCTGGCAGAAGCGCGGCCGCCGGGTCGAGGCGGCGGGCGGCGGCGAGGTCACCTCCCTGTTCGGCCGTCCCCTCGTCAAGCGGGCCTGAGGGAAAGGAGCTCGCCATGGCCAAGAACGACGCCAACCCCCCCATGCCCTCCTTCACCGGGGACTACGTCCTCCAGGAGGTCGGCACCGACTACCTGTCCAAGGCGGTCAAGCCCAAGCAGTTCCTCCACATCGACCAGTCCGAATGCATCATGTGCGAGGGCTGCGTCGACATCTGCCCGTGGAAGTGCATCCACATGCTCTCCACCGACACCATCGCCGACTCGGTGGGGGCCGACCAGCCGGGCGAGGACCCAGACGACCACGTGGTCTTCATCGTCGACGAGGATGTCTGCACCCGCTGCGGCCTCTGCGTGGACCGCTGCCCGACCGGCGTCATCGTCATGGGCAAGGCGGGAGTGGCGGCCAAGGACGGGGACCCCCACGGCCGTGACGAGAAGCACGGCTACGCCTACGGGATGCGCTTCTAGATGATGTGCGCAGGGGGGCGCTGACCGTGGCCCGACGGATGAACGGGAACGGCAACGGGAACGGCGCGGGGAACGGCCACAAGCGCCCGGGTGAGCGCCTGGCAGCGGTGGGCGACAAGATGCGCAGCTCCCAGGCGTGGACGTCGATCTTCCGGCCGGGCTCCATCTTCCGCAAGGGCTACACCGACAGCCCGAGGAACCGGTCCTACGTCATCATGAACAGCCTGCTGTACCACCTTCACCCGGTGAAGGTGAAGCGGCACGCGGTGAAGGTCAGCTACACGCTGTGCCTGGGCGGGCTGTCGTTCTTCCTGTTCATCATCCTCACGGTGACGGGCATCTTCCTGATGTTCTTCTACCGGCCCACATCGGCGCAGGCCTGGAACGACCTCCAGACCCTCGAGACGTCGGTCACCTTCGGCCTCCTGGTACGAAACATGCACAGATGGGCAGCCCACCTCATGGTGCTGTCCGTCTTCCTGCACATGTCCCGGGTCTTCTACCACGGGGCCTACAAGCCCCCACGGGAGTTCAACTGGGTCATCGGCGTGGTCCTGCTCACCCTGACCCTGCTGCTCTCGTTCACCGGCTACCTGCTGCCCTGGGACCAGCTGGCCCTGTGGGCGGTCACCGTCGGCACCAACATGATGGGGTATACGCCGGTCTTCGGGTCGCAGATCCGGTTCGTGCTCCTGGGAGGCGTGGAGATCGGTACCGACACCCTGTTGCGGTGGTACGTGCTCCATGTGCTGATGTTGCCGTTCGTCATCGTCATCTTCATGGCCATCCACTTCTGGAGAGTCCGCAAGGACGGCGGCCTCTCGGGGCCCCTGTAGTGAGGGAGGCGACGTGACCGAGGTCCCCGAACACCTCCTGCGCCGCTCCCGCGAGCGCCGGGCCGCCCTGGGCCTGTCGGTGCCCGGCGAGCCCGACGCCGGTGGCGGCGCGCCGGCGCCGGCCACCCCTCCTGCCGGCGACGCCGACAAGATCCCCGCCCACCTCCTCGCCCGCAGCCAGGCCGCCACCGCCGCCGGTGGCGCCTCGCCCGGCCCCGCCACTGCGACGGCGACGGCGGTGGCAACTGCCCCGCCGCCCGTGGCCAAGGGGCCGGAGGGCCACACCCAGCGCCTGCTCACGGTGGTCAAGGCGGGGTCCATCCAAGACGTCCGGGCCACGCCCACGGACAAGGTCCACGTCTGGCCCCACCTGCTCATCGGCGAGTTCGTGGCCTGCATGGCGATGAGCGCGTTCCTGCTGATCTTCTCCTCGCTGGTCAACGCCCCGCTGCTGGCGTCGGCCAACTACAACTTCACGCCCAACCCCTCCAAGGCGCCGTGGTACTTCCTCGGGCTGCAGGAGCTCCTGACCATGTTCCACCCGATGATCGCGGGGGTCACCATCCCCGGCATCGGGATCTTCGGGCTCATGTTGGCGCCCTACACGGACCGCAACCCGTCCAACAAGCCCGAGGACCGCAAGTTCGCCATCGCCCTGTTCACCATGTTCTTCATGTTCTGGGCTGTCCTCGTCATCATCGGGTGCTTCTTCCGGGGCCCCGGCTTCAACTTCACGTTCCCCTGGCGGGACGGCGTGTTCTTCGATCTCTAGGAGCCTCGCGACCGTCATGGACTCCACCGTCATCTTCCTGATCACCGTCATCGGCCTGGTGGTGGCCGCCTCCGTGTTCTTCCTGGCCACCGCCCGCCGGCGGGACGAGCAGCAGGCCCTCACCGGCGGTCCCGAGGCGGTCGAGCGGGAACCCGCCCGGGTGGGCACCGCCCTGGCCACCACCACCGCCGGCGCCCCGGCCCGCACCGGGCGGGAGATCGAGCGGGCGGTGACCCTCGAGCGCCAGCGCCGGAGCGACACCCCCGACGTCGCCGCCCCGCCGCCGCCGCCCGCCCTGCCCCCCGACGAGGAGACCCTCGGCGTCACCCGCCGCCAGGTCCTCAACCGGGGGATCATCACCGCCTTCGGCCTCACCCTCGCCGCCTTCGGGGGGGCCTCAGTGGCCTTCCTGTGGCCCAGCCTCTCGGGCGGGTTCGGCTCCAAGATCCGGGCCGGCAAGCTCGACGACATCCTCAAGCAGATCGACGACAAGAAGGAGCCCTTCTACCTGGCCAGCGGGCGGTTCTACATCAACCCGTACCCGAAGGAGGCGGTGGTCAAGGCGAAGAGCGTGCAGGCCTACTCGGCCGTGCTGGAGGGCTACAACGACGGCGTCGTCGCCCTCTACCAGAAGTGCGTGCACCTCGGCTGCCGGGTGCCGTGGTGCAAGACGTCGCAGTGGTTCGAGTGCCCCTGCCACGGCTCCCAGTACAACCGGGTGGGCGAGAAGAAGGGCGGCCCCGCTCCCCGGGGCCTGGACCGGTTCGCAGTGTCGGTGGAGGGGGGGCAGGTCACGGTGGACACCAAGCAGGTGATCCAGGGCCCGCCGATCGGTACCAACACCACCGGCCAGGAGGCCGAGGGCCCGCACTGCGTCGGGGGCAGCGCCGAGAAGTGAACCTCCTCCTCGCAGCCACATCCGAGCAGCGGCGGATCGGCACGTGGGTCGTGCTGGTCATGCTCGCGGGCTGGGTCCTCTACATCATCGTCTCCACCCGCCGGACCTATGTGCCCGGCGAGGAGCTGGAGGTCGCGCCCAACCGCAAGCAGTACTTGGACGACGAGGGCATGGAGGGCCCCCGCCTCACCCGCTACCTGTGGTGGGCCTTCGGCACCTTGGTGGTGGTGTCCATCGGCTTGCCCGTGTACTGGCTGCGGGAGCCGTTCCGCCAGCGGGGCCCCGGCCTCGAGCGGGGGGTCAAGTACTTCGACGAGGAGGCGGTGCTGCGGGGCAAGCGGGCCTTCCAGGCCACCCCTGGCGATCCGCCCACGCCGCGCGAGCCGCACTACGGCTGCGAGACCTGCCACGGCGTCAACGGCGTGGGCGGCGTGGCCTCCTACACCATCTCCGACCCCGCCCATCCCGACGCTCCCGCCCGCCAGGTCCGGTGGGCGGCCCCCGCCCTCAACACCGTCATGCTCCGGTACCGGCCCGAGGAGGTCCTCTTCATCCTCACCTACGGCCGGGCCGGTACCCCGATGCCGGCGTGGGGCGTGACGGGCGGGGGGGCACTCAACGACCAGCAGCTCTCCGACCTCATCGCCTACCTTCAGAGCATCCAGCTCGACCCCAACAAGGTGAAGGCCGACGCCGTGGCCACCTACGGCACCGACGGAGCCAAGCTGTTCGACGCCAACTGCGCCCGTTGCCACACCATCGGGTGGTCCTACGGTGAGCCCGGCGTGACGGGCGGTGGGGCCTTCGGGCCGGCCATCAACAACGGCAGCACGCTGCGCCAGTTCCCCACGCCCGCCCTCCAGATCGACTGGGTGGCCAAGACGGCCGAGGTCGGCAAGCAGTACGGGGTGCGGGGCATCAGCAAGGGCGTCATGCCCCACTTCGAGAACATGCTCACGCCCGAGCAGATCTCGGCCATCGTCGACTATGAACGGACGCTGTGATGCACTCCCTCGGCCTCCTCGGCGCCCTGGCGTGGGAACCCCAGATCAAGGGCGCCCTGTACGTGGCCATCGCGGTGGTGATTCTCCCCGGCTCGGGGTTCCTGCTGCTCTCCACCAACATGGGCAGCCGCCTGGGCTTCCTTCTGGCCGCCGCCGGCTTCTTCGGGTGGATGTTCACACTGGGCGCCGTGTGGTGGGCCTACGGCACCGGCCCGATGGGCCTGGCCCCCACCTGGAAGGGCGTGGAGACGGTGGTGGGCGACGTCGCCCAGTCGTCGCGGCAGGCCGCCGCCGCCCGGTACCCCGCAGGCTGGACGAAGCTCGACATCGCCGCCCCCGAGGCGGCCGACGCCCAGGCCGTGGTTGACGCCCGCATCGTGGGCACCAAGTCCCTCTTCAAGAGCTCGTCCAACTTCTTGGTGGTGGGCGCGGCCGAGAAGGGTGGCGACACCTACGGTCCCTTCCACCTCCTCAACATGCGGCCGTTCAACGTCTTCCACTCGCCGCACTACCTGGTGATCACCGTGCAGGCGGTGCTCGTCCAGCCCACGCCCCCCGGCGGGGCCCCGCCCAAGCCCACCGTGGATCCCAGCGCCACTCCGGTGTCGGTGCTCATGGTGCGCGACCTCGGCAACGTGCGCGAGCACCCGGCCGTCGTGTGCATCTCCTGCGGGCTGCTGTTCGGGATCATCTGCTACCGGCTGCACATCCGCGACAGGGAGGCCATGGCCCAACGGGCGGGCGCCGGCGTCGGTTCCTGAACCTCCGACGCGGTGGCCGGGTAAGCTCCGGTGGACCGCATGGCCCAGTACCTCCCGCTCCTGGTGTTGCTGATCCTGGCCACCCTGTTCGCAGGGCTTTCGTTCGCCGCGTCGGGCATCCTCGGCCAGCGCAAACGGCCCACGGCGGCCAAGGTCGCCCCCTACGAGTGCGGCATCGTGCCCGACCGGGAGCCGGCCCAGCGCTTCCCGGTGCGGTTCTACCTGGTGGCGATGATCTTCATCATCTTCGACATCGAGATCATCTTCTTGTACCCGTGGGCCATCGTCTACCGCCAGCTCGGCGCCTTCGGCCTGTGGGAGATCCTGGCCTTCGCGGCCGCCGTGTTCCTGTCGTTCGTGTACCTGCTGGGTCGGGGGGCCCTGGACTGGGGGCCGACCAACCGGGCCCGGCCGCTGGACACCGGCGTCGGCGCCCGGGACCCCGGGCGCTCCACCGAGTCCACCGTCCGTAGGGTGGGCGACGTCGGCCGGCTGCCGGCCGAACCGGTGGGCGGGGGGAGGCGCTGATGGGCCTGGCCGACCTCAACCACAACTTCCTGACCGGCAACATCGAGGAGCTGGTGAAGTGGGCCCGGCGCAACAGCGTGTGGCCGGCCACCTTCGGGCTGGCCTGCTGTGCCATCGAGATGATGGCCACCGGGGCCGCCCACTTCGACCTGGCCCGGTTCGGCATGGAGGTGTTCCGGGCCTCGCCCCGCCAGGCCGACCTCATGATCGTGGCCGGGCGGGTGTCCCAGAAGATGGCCCCCGTGCTCCGCCAGGTCTACGACCAGATGATGGAGCCCAAGTGGGTCATCTCGATGGGCGTGTGTGCGTCCAGCGGCGGCATGTTCAACAACTACGCCATCGTCCAGGGCGTCGACCAGGTCGTCCCGGTCGACGTGTACACCCCGGGGTGCCCGCCCGGGCCAGAGACGCTCATGCACTCCATCCTGACCCTGCACGAGCTCATCCGGACCGGGGAGATCACCCGCCGGCGGGCCGAGACGGGCGGAGGGGCGGGCGTGCGCCCCGAACGCCCCGTCGCCGTCGCCACCCCCCGGTGAGCGGCCCGGGAGGCCGGTCCAGATGACAGTGAGCGGCCCGGGAGGCCGGTCCAGATGACAGTGAGCGGCCCGGGAGGCCGGTCCAGATGACAGTGAGCGGCCCGGGAGGCCGGTCCAGATGACAGTGAGCGGCCCGGGAGGCCGGTCCAGATGAC
>JBHELO010000156.1:0-18855 GCA_046263055.1 Acidimicrobiales bacterium
CCGCCGGCGCCCCGCCCGCCGCCTCGGGCCCGCCGGCCGCCGGCGACCGTTCCGAGCGGAGCCCGATGGGGACCAGCTCGGCCAGGATGCCGGCCAGCTTGCGCCCACCGACCAACACGTCGTTGGGCCATTTGAGGCCGGGCGCGAAGCCGGCGACCCGGTGGCAGGCGTCGGCCGCGGCCAGGGCGGCGGCCACCGTGGCCAGGCCGGCGGCGGGCCCCGGCGGGGGGCGCAGGACCACCGACACCAGGAGCGACGAGCCGGGCGCCGCCTCCCAGGACCGGCCCCGCCGACCCCGGCCCGCCGTCTGGTGGTCGGCCACCACCACCACGCCCTCGGCAGCACCGCCCCGGGCCAGGTCGGCGGCCAGCCGGTTGGTGGAGTCCACCTCGGCCAAGTGGCGGACATCGGCGAACCGCCGCGCACCCGAGGGTCCAGCCTGGCCGGGCGGCATCCCTGCCACGATAGGGCCGTGTTCGCCAAGGGCCTCCGGTGTTCTCCAAAGTCCTCGTAGCCAACCGGGGCGAGATCGCGGTGCGCATCATGCGCACCTGTCGCGAGCTGGGCGTGGCCACGGTCGCCGTGTACTCGGACCTCGACCGCCATGCCCTCCACGTCCGCCTGGCCGACGAGGCGTGGTCGCTGGGGGGGCGCACGGCGGCGGAGAGCTACCTGAACACCGAGGCCATCCTGGACGTCGCCCGGCGCAGCGGCGCCGACGCTCTCCATCCCGGCTACGGCTTCTTCTCCGAGAACCCCGATTTCGCCCGGGCCGTCACCGATCTGGGCGTGGCCTTCGTGGGCCCGCCGCCCGAGGCCATGGAGCTCATGGGGGACAAGATCTCGTCCCGCCAGGCGGTCATGGGCGCCGGCGTCCAGGTGGCACCGGGCACCGCGTCGCCCACCGAGTCGGCCGACGAGGTGGTGGCCTTCGGCGAGGAGTACGGCTGGCCGGTGGCCATCAAGGCCGCCTATGGAGGCGGCGGCCGGGGGATGCGGGTGGTGGCCGGCCAAGCCGAGGCGGCGGCCTCGCTGGAGGCGGCCCGCCGGGAGGGTCATGCCTATTTCGGGCGCTCGGAGGTCTACCTCGAGCGCTACCTCACGTGGCCCCGCCACGTGGAGATGCAAGTGTTCGCCGACAGCGCCGGCAACGCCGTGTGGCTGGGCGAGCGGGACTGCTCGTGCCAGCGGCGCCACCAGAAGCTGGTGGAGGAGACGCCGTCGCCCGGTCTTCCCGACGCCGACCGCCGGGTGCTGGGTGACCAGGCCCTGGCCGTCGTCCGGGCCTGCGGCTACGTGAACGCCGGCACCGTGGAGTTCCTCTACCAGGACGGCGAGTCCTACTTCCTGGAGATGAACACCCGCCTCCAGGTGGAGCACCCGGTGACCGAGCTGGTGTGCGGGCGGGACCTGGTGGCCGAGCAGCTCCGGGTGGCGGCCGGCGAGCCGCTGTCGTTCACCCAGGACTCGGTGGAGCACCGGGGCCACGCCATCGAGTGCCGGCTGAACGCCGAGGACCCCGCCGGCGGCCGGTTCCTGCCCTCGCCGGGCGCCATCTCCCGGATGGTGCTGCCCGGAGGGTACGGCGTGCGGGTGGACGCCGGCTATGCGGCGGGGGACAGCGTCAGTCAGCACTACGACAACCTGGTGGCCAAGATCCTGGCGTGGGGCGCCGATCGGGAGGAGGCCCGGCGGCGGCTGGTGCGGGCCCTGCGGGAGACCGTCGTCGAGGGCGTGGCCACCAACGTGGGCGCCCACCTGGCCATCCTGGAGCACCCCGACTTCGTGGCCGGCACCCATTCCACCCGCTGGGTGGACGAGGTGCTCGACCTGTCCGGGGTGGCCTCCCGGGAAGGCGGCGGGGCCGAGGCGGGTGGCGGCGAGGCGGCGGGCCGGCGGGACCTGGACGTGGAGGTGGACGGGCGCCGGTACCGGGTGCGGGTGTGGCCTCCCGAGGGCAGCGGGCGGACGGGGGCGGTGCCGGCGCCCGCCCGCCCCCGGCGCCACGGCGCCGCCACCGGCGCGACCACCGCGCCCGGGCAGGTGGCCGTGCCCATGCAGGGGACGGTCGTGGAGGTGCTGGTGGAACCGGGCGACACGGTGGCCGCCGGCCAGGCGGTGTGCGTCCTCGAGGCCATGAAGATGGAGAACCTGGTCAACGCCGACCGGGCGGGCACGGTGGCCGAGGTGCGGGTGGCCCCCGGCGACACGGTGGGAGCGGGCGACGTGGTGGTGGTGATCGGCTGAAGGGGGACCACCCCGGCCGCCTCACCGGCCCGTGAGCGTCCCCCTCCAGCCAGCCCGTCAGGTCCCCGGTGGCCAGATGGCGCGAGCTCCTGGCGGCAACGGCGGGCGGCGAACCCCGAGGAGGGGGCCACCCTCGAGGCCGACCCCCGAACAGGGGCCGGTGGGCCGGTGGTCATCCACCGGTCGGGTCAGCGACGAAATCGAGGACACGGTGTGAGGGGGCGAACGGCCTCCTGGCACCGGAAGGCGGCGCCCCACAGGCGTCGAACGGTGCGTCGACCGGGCGACATGGCACAGGGTCGAGCAATCGAGCAGGGCCGTCCCCATGAGAACAGAAAGCGAAGGATCCACGATGAGAGCATTCGGCAAGTTGCGCCGCCCGACGGTGGCCCTGGCGGTCGTCACCGCCGCCGCCCTGAGCCTGGCGGCGTGCGGCGGATCGTCCAAGAGCTCCTCCGGTACGTCGGCGACGACATCGGGCGGCTCGGGAGCGGCCAAGACCGCCGGTCCGGCCGCCGAGTACCTGACCCTCAAGGGCATCAGCACCGCCGTCGACCTCGACGCCGGCACCCTGAAGACGCTGACCGAGAAGAACGTGACCGTGACCCCGGTCGACCCCGCCAAGGTGACCACGAACGGCGGCGTCACCACCGCCACCTTCCCGATCACCCAGGGCTTCGTGTCCGTGTACCCCAACACTGTGGCCGACTACATCCGCGGCACGTTCAACCACAGCGGCGGGCTCAAGTTCGCAGCCGGGGGCAAGACGCTCGAGGTGACCGACTTCGTGGTCAACCCGGGCGACTCCACCCTCACCGCCACGGTCGGCGGCGCAAGCGCGGCCCAGATCCTCGACCTCGACGGCACCAACGTGCAGATCAGCACCGACGCCCAAGGCGACACCAAGCTGGACGGCACCGTCGCCAAGCTGTCCCAGATCGGCGCCGACGCCCTCAACAAGTACTTCGGCGTCACGTTCTTCGCCAAGGGCATCGTCTTGGGCGTGGTCCACGTGACAGCCACCGGCACGCCCGGTCCCAAGGGCGCGGCGTCGGCCGAGTACCTGACCCTGAAGGGCGCCAACACCGCCGTGGACCTCGACGCCGGCACCATGAAGGTGCTGGCCCAGAAGAACGTGGCCGTCGCCCCCGTCGCCCCGGCCACGGTGACCGGCAGCACCGCCAGCTTCCCCATCACCCAGGGCTACGTGGCGGTGTACCCCACCACCGAGCCCGACTACGTGCGGGGCGCCTTCAGCCACTCCGGTGGCCTGAAGTTCACGGCCGGCGGGAAGTCCCTGGAGCTGACCGACTTCTTCGTGAACCCCGGTGACTCCACCCTGACGGCCACGGTGACGGGTGGCAGCCAGGCCCAGGTGCTGGACCTCGACGGGTCGAACCTGGCGATCAGCACCGACGCTTCGGGCAACACCAAGCTGGACGGCACCGTCGCCAAGCTGTCCCAGGTCGGCGCCGACGCCCTCAACAAGTACTTCGGCGTCACCTTCTTTGCCAAGGGCATCGTCTTGGGCGTGGTCCACGTGACCGCCAACGGGACCCCCGCCCCCAAGGCCTAGGAGCCGGCACCACCCACTTCGGCCAGAGGGCGGCCGCCTGCGGGCGGCCGCCCTCGGCGCGTACCGGGAGGCGCGCCACGGGACGCCCGCCACCGCCACCAGGCCGCCACCACCACCACCAGGGCGGCGATGCCGTAGGACGCCTCCCCGTAGCCCGGGGCGGCCACGTCCACGATGGTGCCGAAGTAGAGGGGATAGGCGGCGGCGGCCACCGCCAGCAGCTCCCAGGCCCCGTCCAGCACGGCCACCGCCACCAGGATCTCGCCGTACCAGGGCTGGACCGGCGTGGCCACGAGGAACGCCGCCAGGACCATCCACCGGGCCCGGGTGAGCACCGGGGCCGGCTCCCGCCAGAGGGCCACTGCGGCAGCCGCCCCGGCCAGCACGGCCACTGCCACCACCTGGGCGACGCCGCCGTCGAGCCCGACCAGGCGGAGGAGCAGGAACCGGCTCCCGGCCGAGTAGTTCTCCTCCTGGAGGTACCCCGGCAGGTACCCCAGCACCTCGGGGCCGACGGCCAGCACATGGGGGAGGTAGCTCAGGGCCACGACGGCGGCGGCCGAGCCCGCCACCCGCAGCGGGTGGCGCCGGACGGCGGCCGGGAGGAGCAGGCCGGGGATGAGCTTGATCGCGATGCCCACGCCGAGCAGGGCCCCGCCCAGGGCCGCCCGCTGGCGCGACAGCGCCCACAGGGCGGCCACCACCGCCACCACCGCCAGCACGTCCACGTGGGCGTCCATGGCCGTCTCGGCCACGCCGATCGGCGACCACGCCCACAGCACCGCCCACCCCGGGTTGCGGCCGGCCGAGGAGAGGGCGGCCAACAGCAGGGCGGTGAGCGCGAGGCCCACCAGCCCGGCCGCCACCTGGTAGCCCCGCTCGCGGGTGCCGGGCGGGAGCACGGCCCTCAGCACCCGGAACCATGCCTCGGCCACCGGGGGGTAGATGGTGCGGTCCCCCGACCGGTTGACGCGCGTGCAGTTCACCGGTTTGCCCAGCACCGCGCAGGTGCGGGGGCTGGGCCACAGCCACGGGTCGCGGAGGGCGGCCAGGTGGGGGTCGTCGGGCGGGTAGCGGTAGGGGTCGATGCCGTGGGCCTGCACCGTCCCGTCCCACGCGTAGCGGTACAGGTCGTCCGAGGTCTGGGGGCCGCGCACCCACGCCGCCGACGTGAACACCGCGGCCCCGGCCACCACCGCCACCATCGCCCCCCGGCGGGGGAGGTGGACGACACAGCAGGCGGCGGCCGCGAACGCCATCCACCACAGGCCCAGCACGCCCAGCATGCGGTAGCGCCCCACCAGGATCCCGCCCATGTGGCTGAACCACAGCTCGAGCACCAGGCAGGCCAGGCCCCCGGCGCCCGCGCCGGCGGCCGCCCATGGGTGCCCGCGGCGCGCCGGCCGGGCGGGAGGGTCGGCGGTGGTGGGGCCGGCGCGGTCACCGGCCGGGGCCGGCCCGGGGGACCCGGGTACCGTCCCTCGCCTCCTAGTCAGCGGCCTCGGCGAGCGACTCGGCCAGGGTGGGGTGGACGAGAAGGCTCTCGAAGATGTCGGCCACCTTCAGGTTGGCGTTGACGGCCAGGGCGACGACGGAGATCAGCTCGGCGGCGTGGCGGCCGACGATGGAGCCGCCCAGCACCACGCCGGTGGCGGGGTCAGAGACGATCTTCACGAAGCCCCGCGGGTCGTCGTTGATGAGGGCCTTGGCGTTGGCCGAGAAGGGCACCTTGGTGACCCGGATCTTGCGCCCGGCGGCGAACGCCTCGGCCTCGGCCACGCCCACCTCGGCGATCTCGGGCTCGGTGAAGATGGCCTGGGCCGCCTTGTCGTAGTCGAGGTGGCGGTGCTGGCGGGTGTGCAGCCCCATAACGTGCTCGGCCAGCTTGCGGCCCTGCATGGCCGCCACCGACGACAGCGGTAGCTTGCCGGAGACGTCGCCCGCCGCGTACACGTGGGCCACGTTGGTCTGGCAGTGGTGGTTGACGGGGATGAACCCGCCCCGGTCCTGCTCGACGCCGGCCGCCTCCAGGCCCAGGCCCTCGGTGTTGGGCAGTGCGCCGATGGCCAGGAGTGCGTGGCTGCCCCTGGCCACCCGGCCGTCGTCGCAGCGCACGGCCACGCCGTCGGCCCCCCGGTCGATTCCCACCGCCCGGGCCCCCTTGAGCAGGACGATGGCCCGCCGCAGGAAGTCGTCCTCCAGGGCGGCGGCGGCCTCGGGGTCCTTGTCGGGCAGCACCTGCTGGCGGCTCACGATGAGGGTGACGCTGCTGCCGAACGACCGGAACATGTGGACGAACTCCACGCCGGTCACGCCTGAGCCGATGACCACCAGGTGCTCGGGGATCACCGGCGGGGGATAGGCCTGGCGGGTGGTCAGGATGCGGTCGCCGTCGGGCTCGCACCAGTCGGGCACCCGGGGGCGGCTGCCCGTGCACACGAGGATGGCGTCGGCCGTGACCTCCTCGGTGCCCACGCCGGTGTCCACCACCACGTCGTGGGGCCCGGCCAGGCGGCCTTGGCCCCGGATGATGCGCACGCCCTGGCTGGTGAGCAGGTCCACCACCGAGCGGTTGAGGTGGTCCTCGATGCCGGCGATGCGGGTCTTGAGGGCGTCGGGGTCGATGGTGGCGTCGCCCCGGGCCAGGCCCATGCCGTGGGAGCGGCGGGCGAAGGAGATGGCCCCGCCGGTGGCGATCATGGCCTTGGACGGGATGCAGTCCCACAGGTGGGCCGCACCCCCGACCACGTCCCGCTCGACCAGCGTGACGTCGGCCCCCAGGCGGGCGGCGGTGGTGGCCGCCGAGTTGCCGGCCGGGCCGCCCCCGAGGATGACGAAGCGCAGGTTGGGCGCCATGGCGTGAGGCTACCGCCCGCCTCCGGCCTCCTAGGTGGGGCGCTCTCGCCCTGCCCGCGGCTATATGTCCCCGGGACCTACCTCTACGACAGGTGTGCACCTTATGATCCGTGGCCGTCGACATGATGTGCCCGTCTACACGGGCCGAGCAGGTGGGGAGTGGACGTGGGTCGCAAGGCATTCCTGGGAGCAGTGCTGGTCGCCATGCTGGCTGTGGCCTGCGGCGGGGGCGGCAGCAAGGGGGCTTCGGGCAGTTCGTCGGCGGGAAAGGCGGATCCCAACGCCGAGGTGCGCATCGGTGCCGGTGAGGACACCTGGCCCGACCAGGGCAAGGCCGACAAGTCCACGACCTTCGCCTACCCCCTCAACGTCGGGACCTTCGACACCCTCGTGGTGCTGGGGTCGGACTACTCGCTCCAGCCCGGCCTGGCCACCAGCTGGGAGCTGGTCCCCCCGACCACGTGGCGGTTCCACCTCCGCCAAGGGGTGGTGTTCTCCAACGGCAAGCCCTTCACCGCCGACGACGTGATGTGGACGTGGGCCGAGAAGCAGAAGACGGGCAAGACGGGCGACGGCTCCAACACCCTGGGCGACGACTCGGTGAAGAAGGTCGACGACTTCACGGTGGACTTCACCCCGACCAGCGTGAACAACCGCTTTCCGGAGCAGGTCCTGCACCCCGAGGGCGCCATCGTCCCCCGGGGCAACAACTTCGACACCCTGCCCGAGGTCGGGACCGGGCCGTTCAAGGTGGTGGACTACAAGCCCAAGGAGAGCGTCACCCTGGTCCGCAACGACCTGTACTGGGGCCCCCAGAAGGCCCAGGTGCGCCAGCTCACCATCCGGTTCCTGCCCGACAACCAGACCCGGCTGCAGGCCCTCAAGTCGGGCCAGGAGGACATGATCCTCGACCTGCCGCCCGACGCCGTGAGCGGCGTAAAGGCCGGTCCCAACCTCCGGGTGGTGTCGTCCAAGCCCGGGCGCAACGAGCTGATCTACATCAACAAGAGCGGCACCCCGCCCCACGATCTGGGCGCCGACCTGTCCATCCGCAAGGCCGTCTCCCTGGCCATCGACCGCAAGGCCTACGTCAACACCGTCTTCGACGGCAACGCCGACCAGGGCCGGTGGATGGGGCCGGAGTCGGTGCTCGGCCCCTATGCCAACATCGTGACGCCGGTGCCCTTCGACCCCGCTCAGGCCAAGTCGGTGCTCGACGCCGACGGGTGGAAGGTGGGCTCCGACGGCATTCGCGTCAAGGACGGCCGCCGCCTCTCGCTCACCTACCTGGGCACGCCGGAGATCCAGCCGGCGGCCCCGCAGTTCCTCCAGGCGGAACTGAAAGACGTCGGCATCGACATGGTCATCAAGGCCACGCCCGACACCGCCACCCGCAACCAGCTCTATCGGGCCGGCGACTACGACCTGGACTTCGAGCCGCCCAACCAGAACGACGGAAACCCCGCCTTCCTGCCCGTCCTGCGCATGTACTCCAAGAACCCCAACACCGCCCAGTTCGCGCCCGGAGGCATGTTCGACGACCTGGCCGCCCAGTCGTTGGCCGCCGCCGACCACGCCCAGGTGCAGCAACTGTCGGCCCAGATGATGAAGATCCTCGTCGACGACCAGTACATCGTGGTCCCGGTGGCCGGTCTGTACCGCATCTACGGGATGACCAAGGCGGTCAACCTGGGCGACCCTCACCCGTCGCAGACGAACCAGAGCTGGGTGAGCCTCACCAAGAGCACGTCGTGACCCCCGGCCGGTCGTGACGTCGGGCGAGCCGTGACCCTGGGCGGCACCTAGGTGGGGCGCTACGCCGCCTACCGCCTGCTCGTCGCCGTCCCCACCCTCCTGTCCCTGTCGTTCCTCGTCTTCACCCTGGTCTCGGTGGCGCCCGGCGACCCTGCGGTCGAGCTGGCCAAGCGGCGGTTCAGCAACCGGGAGATCACCGACGCCGACGTCGTCCAGGCCCGCCACCAGCTCCACCTCGACCAACCCTTCCTGGTGCAGTACGGCCGCTGGCTGGCGGGCGCCGCCCACGGCCAGCTCGGCACCTCGTTCTCCAACGAGGCCCCGGTGGCGGCCCAGATCGGTGGCGCCGCCGGTGCATCGGCGGAGCTGGCGGGGGTGGCCTTCGTCCTGATCATCGCCGCCGCCGCCCCCCTCGGGGTGGTGGCCGCCGTGTTCCACCGGCGGTGGCCGGACGGGCTCCTCCGCGTGCTCGCCCTGGTGGGGGCGTCGGTCCCCAGCTTCTTCCTGGCCTACGTGCTGATCATCGTGTTCGTGACCCGGTACCACCTGTTCCCGGTGGCGGGCAGGACGGGCCCCTCCAGCGTGGTCCTACCGGCGGTGTCGCTGGCCGTGCTCCCCATCGCGGTGGTCTCCCGCCTCCTTCGGTCGAGCCTGCTCGAGGTGCTCACGGAGGACTACATGCGCACGGCCCGCGCCAAGGGCCTCTCCCCCTGGCGGGTGGTGGTGCGCCACGGCCTGCGCAACGCCGCCATCCCGGTCGTGACCTATCTGGGCGGCCTCCTCGGTGGCCTGCTGGAGGGCGTGGTGATCGTGGAGGCCATCTTCGCCTGGCCGGGGCTGGGACGCCTGGCCTTTGAGGCCATCTCCCAGCGCGACTACCCGATGATCGAAGGGGTGGTCGTGCTGGCCGGCGCGGTGTACATCGTGATGAACCTCGTCGTCGACCTCTCCTACCGGCTGTTCGACCCTCGCGTCCGCGTGGACGGTGGCGGTGCCGGCTCCTGAGCCAGGGCCCGGGCCAGGGGCCGCCGACGCCGCCGAGCCGGTCCCGAGCGGCCGCCGCCGGGCCCTGCGTCGCCTGGCCGGCGACCGCGCCGCGGTGGCCGGCCTGGTCGTCGTCGGGCTGTTCGTGGTGGCCGCCGTCGCCGCCCCCCTGCTCTCGCCCGCCGACCCGGTGAAGGTGGACTTCCTGCACCGCTTCGCCTCGCCGACCCCGGCCCATCCCCTCGGCACCGACAACCTCGGGCGCGACGAGCTGTCCCGCATCCTGTTCGGCGCCCGCCTGTCCATCGGCATGGCGGTGGCCGCCACCACTGGCATCAGCGTGATGGGGCTGCTCATGGGCCTGGTGGCCGGCGCCTACGGCCCGGTGGCGGGCGCCGTCATCATGCGGGTGGTGGACGTCCTGCTGGCCCTGCCCACTCTCATCCTGGCCCTCGTGGTGGTGGGCCTGTTGGGCCAGAGCCTGCGCACCCTGATCGTCACCCTCGCCCTCGTGGGTTGGCCAAACTACGCCCGCATCGTGCGCGGCATGACGCTGTCGATCCGCGAGCGCGAGTTCGTGGAGGCGGCCCGGGCCGCCGGCGCTTCCCGCCGGCGGATCGTGGCCCGCCACGTGGCTCCCAACCTGGTGGGGCCGCTGGTGGTGCTGAGCACGCTCGACCTGGGCCGGGTGCTGCTGGCGGTCTCGGGACTGTCGTTCCTCGGGTTCGGGGTGGCCCCGCCCACGCCCGAGTGGGGAGCCATGCTGTCGGAGGCCAAGGCCTACCTGGACCGGGCCCCCCAGCTCATGGTTTGGCCGGGGCTGGCCATCACCATCCTGGTGCTGTCGTTCAACCTGGCCGGCGACGGCATCCGCGATCTGCTCGACCCCCGGCTGGTCGAGGGCGCCACCGCGGTGGGCGGGGGCCGCCGAGGGGGCGGGCGGCAGCGCCGGGTCCTGTCGGCGGTGGGGGGAACGGGCGCCGCCGCCACCCTGCCCGCCGGCCCCGGCCTGGGCTCGGCCACCTTCGGGCCCGGGCCGGGGGGCCCTCAGGCGTCGGCGTAGAGCAGGTCGCGCGTCAGGTTGTCGCCGGTGGCGGGGTCGAACAGGTGCATGCGGCTGGCGTCGAACCACAGGTCGGCCTGGGCGCCGGCCTTGATGTGGCTGGCGGTGTCGAGGGACACCACCAGCTGGGTGCGCAGGGACTCGCTGTCCAGCTCCCGGGCCAGGGACTTCAGCCGGTCGGTGACCTCGGCGGGGGCCTCGAAGGGGATGTAGGCGTACAGCTCGTTGCCCAGCCACTCGGTGACGTCGACGGCGGCCTTGAACGTGACGCCGGGGTCGGACACGTTGTGGTCGACGAGGGCGGCGTCCTCGAAGTGCTCGGGGCGGATGCCAGCGATGAGGAGCTGCTTGTCGGCGATGCGCTCGCAGATGGCGTCGGCCAGTTGGACCCGGGCGAAGGGCAGGACGACCGCCCCCTTCTCCACGGTGGCAGGAGCGAAGTTCATGGGCGGTGACCCGATGAACCCCGCCACGAACAGGTTGACGGGCCGCTCGTAGAGCTCGCGAGGCGTGGCCACCTGCTGGAGGACGCCCTTGCGCAGCACCGCCACCCGGTCGCCCAGGGTCATGGCCTCCGTCTGGTCGTGGGTGACGTACACGGTGGTGATGCCCAGCCGGCGCTGCAGTCGGGAGATCTCGGTGCGCATCTGGCCGCGGAGCTTGGCGTCGAGGTTGGACAGGGGCTCGTCGAAGAGGAACGCCTTGGCCTCCCGGACGATGGCCCGGCCCATGGCCACCCGCTGGCGCTGGCCACCGGAGAGCTGGCTGGGCTTGCGCTCGAGGTGCTCGGTGAGCTCCAGGGTGGTGGCGGCGTCGTGAACCTTGGAGCGGATCTCGTCGTCGGGGCGCTTCTGGAGCCGGAGGGGGAAGGCGATGTTCTCGTAGACGGTGAGGTGGGGGTACAGGGCGTAGTTCTGGAAGACCATGGCCAGGTTGCGCTCCCGAGGCGCCTTCTCGTTCATGCGCTCGTCGTCGATCAGGAGCTCGCCCGAGGTGATGTCCTCCAGGCCGGCGATCATGCGCAGCAGGGTGGACTTCCCGCACCCCGACGGCCCCACCAGGATCATGAGCTCGCCGTCACCGATGTCGAGGCTCACGTCGTTGACAGCCGGGAAGCCGTCGCCGTAGGTCTTGACGATGTCGTGGAGGCCGATGGTGGCCATGGTTCTCCTTACCCCTTGACCGCGCCGGCGGTGAGGCCGGCCACGATGCGGCGCTGGAACAGCAGGACGAGCACCACCACCGGCACCGTCACCACTACGGCGGCGGCGGTGATGGCCGCCGCCGGCCGCTGGAACTGGGAGGCGCCGGTGAAGAACGCCAGTGCCGCCGGCACCGGCCGGGCCCGGTTGGTGGACGTGAGGGAGATCCCGAACACGAAGTCGTTCCAGGCGAAGAAGAAGGCGAGGATGGCGGCGGTGAAGACGCCCGGGGCGGCCAGCGGGACTATGACCTTGCGGAAGGCCTGCCACGGGGTGGCGCCGTCGATCTGGGCGGCCTGTTCCATCTCCCACGGGATCTCCCGGAAGAACGCCGACAGGGTCCAGATGGAGAGCGGCAAGGTGAACGACATGTAGGGGATGATCAGCCCCAGCCAGGTGTCGTAGAGGTGCACCGACCGCCAGATGTTGAACAGCGGGCCCACGAGGGATACGGCCGGGAACATGGCGATGGCCAGGGCGATGGACAGGATGAGCTTCTTGCCCGGGAACTGGAGGCGGGCGATGGCGTAGGCGGCCACGGTGGCGATCATCACCGACAGCACGGTGGCGATCAGGGAGATCACGATCGAGTTGCGCAGGGCGCTGGTGAACAGCGGCGTGCGGAACACCGTCCGGTAGTTCTGCAGAGTCCACGAGCTGGGCAGGAACTTCTGGTTGTTGATGTCGGTCTCGGGCTTGAACGAGAGCGACAGGATCCAGACCACCGGCAGCAGGGTCCAGATCACCACCAGCAGGGGCCCGGCGTAGGTCGTGAGCGCGCCGCGGACGCCGCGCCGGCGGTTCACTCGCCCCTCACCGAGCTGAAGTCCACCTTGAACCCCTTGATGAACACTGCGGCGATCAGGACGACGGTGAGGAACAGCAGCACCGACACCGCCGACCCCAGGCCGAGCGCGGTGCGGCTGATCGTCTGGCGGTAGGCCAGGAAGGACACCGTCTCCGTCTTCTGGGCCCCCGAGGTCATGACGAACACGTTGTCGAACAGGCGGTAGGCGTCGAGGGTGCGGAACAGGACGGCCACCAGGATGGCGGCCTTCATGTTCGGCAGGGTCACCCGCTTCAGGCGCTGGCCCCACGTGGCCCCGTCCACCGCCGCCGCCTCCTGCAGGTCCTGGGGCACCTGGGCCAGCCCGGCCAGCAGGAGCAGGGACATGAACGGGATGGTCTTCCAGATCTCCGACATGCAGATGACGAACAGGGAGGACCACCGGTGCCCGAACCAGGCGAAGCTCCCGAGGCCGAACCAGCTGTTGACGAAACCCGTGTCGAGGGAGAACGCGTACTTCCAGGCGAACGCCGATACCACGGTGATGATCCCGTAGGGGATGAGGATGGACGTGCGTACCAGCCTGCGCCCGAACACGATCCGGTGCATGACCATGGCGAAGGCGAAGCCGATCACCAGCTCGATGGCCACGGTGACGAGCGTGATGATCACGGTGGTGACCACGTCCTGCCACCACAGGGAGTCGGTGAGCACCACGCCGTAGTTGCGCAGGCCCACGAAGGTGCGGGCCGCGGGGTCGGTGAGGCGGTAGCTGTAGAGCGACAGCCACACCGCGTTGATCATCGGGTAGGCGGTGACGGCCAGCATCACGATCACCGCCGGGGCGGTGAGCTTCCACCCCAGGCGCCGCTCGCTGCGCGTGCGGTCGGTGGTGGGGACCCCGATGGCGGGGGCGGCGGTGGCGGTGACGGTCACAGGAGCACCTTGTCGTGCAGGACGTCCTTGATGAGCTTGGCCGCCTCGGCCGGGGCCTTGGCCGGATCGACGGAGGCCGGGGGGTGGAAGGTGCGCTGCACGGCCGAGCTCACGTCCGTGTAGTAGGGCGTCTTGGGACGGGGGCCGGAGGAGTCGATCGACTGGCGGATGTCGTCGGCCATGGGGAACGTCTGGCGCACCTGGGGGTCGTCGTACACCGCCGCCCGGGCCCCCGGGTTCTTGGACTTGAGCATGTACTGGATCTGGCTCGGCAGCGTGGTGATGCAGCGGGCGGCCTGCACCGCCAGGTCCTTGTGGGCGCCATAAGCGCCCACGCCCAGGTTGATCCCGCCCAGCGGCGGCTTGCTCTCGGTGCCGGCGTCCACCCGCGGGTAGCGCGTCCACCCGATGTCGGCCAGCACCGACGGGCTGAGCGAGCCGGACGACACCTCCTCCGACGCCGCGCCGTAGACGTACGCCCAGTTGACCATGAACCCACCGGTCGGGCCCTCGAAGGCGGCCCTCGCCGCCTCCTCGTCGGTGGTCGAGAGGGCGGGATCGGCGGCCTTCGACCGGCCCAGCTCGCGGACGACAGACGCCGCCTTGCGGCCGGCGTCGGAGTTGATGGCCGTCCTCACGTTCTTGCCGGCCTCCGGGTTGTCGAGGATCCTGCCCCCGGCCGAGGCCACCAGGGCGTTGATCCACACCATGTAACCCTCGTAGAGGTTCCCCTGCACCTCCACCGTGGTCCCCGTCTGGCTGGCGCCGGCGATGATCTGGTCCCAGGTGACGGGCTGGCGGGTGGGGTCGATGCCCGCCTTCTGGGCCACCGACTTGCGGTACCAGAGGAGCTGGGTGTTGGCCCAGAAGGGGGCCGCCACCAGCTTGCCGTTCCAGGTGGACGAGTCGATGGGGCCCGACAGGACGCCGGCCGTCAGGTCGGCGGCCTCGGCGGGCGTGAACGGGCGGAGGAAGCCGGCCGCCGCGAACTCCGCCACGAACACGGGGTCGAGGCTCATCAGGTCGATCGAGGAGTCCTTGGCCGCCAGGCGGCGGACGAGCTGCTCGCGCTGGGCGGTGGCGTCGTTGGGGAGCACCGACGTGCTGATGCGGTAGGCGCCGTTCGAAGCGGCCGAGCACTTGGCCGCCAGCTCCGCCTGGCCGCCGTTGTCGGGGTTGATGTACCAGTTCAGGGTGGGGACGCCCGAGCTGCCGCCGCACGCCGCCAGCACGGTTGCCAGCAGGGCCAGCGTGCACACCGCTGCCGCCCTCTGCCTCCTGGCCACCCGCCTCCGCTCGGTCGGCATCGGTACCCCCTCGACTGGCGCCGACATCCCGGCGCCCGGCCGGGCCCGGATCGAACGGACGCGGCTGCGCACCTTGTTACCACTTCGCGCCGGCTCTACTCCTCGGGCACGAAGACCACCCGCTCCTGGGGCCGGAAGCGCAGCACCGAGTCCAGGTAGGACCGGAGGGCGGTGGCGTTGTCCACCTCGTGGCCGGCGTCCTCCGACAGGTAGTACCGGTGCTCCAGCAGCTCGTGGAACAGCTCGGCCGGCTCCAACCGCCCCCGCAGCTCGGCCGGCACCCGGGCCACGATCGGCTCGTACACCTCGGCGATCCACCGGGCGGCCACAACCGCCTGGGGCGGGGACCGGCCCTCCATCCGGCCCAGGTGGGCGCCGAAGGAGGCGATGTCGTTGAGGAGGCGCCGGGCCTGGTTCTCCTGCACCTCGAGGCCGGTGAGGCGGCGCAGCTCGCGGGAGTGGTGGCCCTCCTCCACCAGCGCCGGGGTGACCCGCAGGCGGTCGCCGGCGGCGTCGTGCTCCACCACCAGCTCGCCCACGTCGAACCCCAGCTCGTTGAGGCGGCGGATGCGGCGCTCGATGAGGTGGCGCTCCCGCACGTCCAGGTCGAGGGCGGCCGTCAGCTCCTCCCACAACAGCCGGTAGCGCTCCTCCAGCAGCCCGGTCAGGGCCACCACGTCCACGTCGGGCGAGAGGAGGCCCTCCGCCTCCAGGTCGAACAGCCCGCCGGCCACGTTCTCTCGGGCCAGGGCCACGTCCGCCTCCCGCATCCCGTTTGGCAGCGGGCGCCGGTGCTCGGTGGTCTCGGCGTCCACCAGGTAGGCCATGAGCGATCCCGCGTCCCGCCGGAACAGGAGGTTGGAGAGGGAGCAGTCGCCCCAGTAGAAGCCCTCCACGTGGACCCGCGCCAGCAGTACCACGGCGGCGTCCACCAGCCGGTGGCCGAGGCCGTAGCCGCCCTCCACGCCGAACAGGTACCGGTAGGGCAGCGAGTAGTCCAGGTAGCGGGTGACGAGCACCGCTCCCAGCGGCTCGCCGCCCGGCGTCTCCCGGCCCGTCACCAGGGCGACGGGCTCGACCACCGGCAGGTTCTCGGTGCGGAGCAGGCGGAGCATGCCGTACTCCCGCTCGGCGTCGGGCGGGGTGGTCTCCTTGAGGGCGTAGACGCGGTCGCGGTCGCTCACGAAGCGCACCACGTGGCGGCTCACGCCCTGGGCCATGCGCACGAGCCGGGAGTGCTCCCATTCCGCCAGGGGGACGGCCCACGGCAGGTCGAGGAGGTCCGGAGGCTGGTGGCGGGGGATGAACTGCAGCCGGACGGCCACCCCGCCACCCTAGGAGCCGCCAACCGCGACGGGCTTGCAGCACAGAGAGCCGTCGGCATCCCCGCCGAGCCGTTCGGGCTCCCGGCCGCCCGGCCCAGTCTGAACCGTTCGGTCCCGCCCGCCGTACTCAGTACATGGGCGGCCGCTCGGGCACGCCGCAGCGTGGAAGGGGGCTGGACCGGATGAGAGAGCCGAGGAGCAGTCGGGGTCGGATCGGTCGGGGTGCGTGGCTGCGCCCGATGGCGGTGGTCGCGGTGGCGGGCGTGGCCCTGGTGGCGTGCAGCAGCAGCAGCAAGACGTCGACGTCCTCGCCGACCACCGCGGCGGGCGCCGGGGCGACCACCACCACGACCGCGGCCGCCACCGTCGCCGTCGCCACCAACGCCCAGTTCGGCTCGATCCTCACCGATCCGGCGAGCGGCAAGACGCTGTACACCCGCGACACCGATCCGGCGGGCGCCAGCTCGTGCACCGGGGGCTGCGCCTCCACGTGGCCGCCCCTGGTGATGGCCGCAGGGGGCAGTGGGCCGCAGGCTCCCAATGGCGTCAGCGGTGCCCTCACCACCGCCGCTCGTCCCGACGACGCCACCAAGCTCCAGGTGCTGCTGAACGGAAAGGCCCTGTACGCCTACGCGGGCGACAGCGCAGCGGGCGACACGAAGGGGGACGGGGTCGGCGGGATCTGGCACGTGGCCAAGGCCTCGTAGAGGACGCCACCCGGCGGCGCAACCCGGGATCGCCGAAGGGTGGGGCCGTGGTCGGGGTCAGCGGGCGCTGACCACCACCACCGGGCAGGGCGAGTGGCCCACCACGAAGTCGATGCGGTGGCCGAAGAACGCCCGCTGAGTCACGGGCTTGCGACTGCTGGCCATCACCACCAGGTCGGCCCGGCGCTCGGCCCGCTCCACGATGGCGTGCTCGGGCTGGTCGGCCACCAGCACGTCGGTCTCGACGGTGGCCCCCGAAGCCCGGCCCAGCTCGGCGATGTTGGCCACCACGTCCTCGCCGATCTCCACGGCGTGGAGGATGGCGGTGTAGCTGCCCATGCGCACGGTGTGCTGGGGGCCGCTCACCACGTGCACCAGGTCCACGACCGTGCCGTTTCCGGCGGCCGATGCCATGGCGAACGCCACCTCGGCCGCGTAGCGGTCGGTGTCGGCTCCCGAGATGGGCACGAGGATGTGCTCGCCGGGGAGGTGGGCGAGGCGGGACTCCCGGTCGTCGCCCTCGGGCGAGCTCACCACGAGCAGGGGGCAGGGCGAGCCCTGGATGACCTCGTCCACCGAGCGGTCGAACATGCTGGGCCCGCCGTCGGTGTGGCGCTCGTTGGCGGCCAGCACGATGAGGTCGTAGCCCCGCCTGGCCTCGGCCAGGATCGTCTCCGACGGGCGCTCCTCCTCCACCGCCACGCGGGTGCGGGGCTTGTCGAGCTGTGTGTCGATGGCCTCCTTGGCCCGCTCGGGCCCGGCGTCGTCGCCCTGGCGGTGGAGGTAGAGGCTCGTGACCTCCACCTCCTCGTCAGCCACCAGCAAGCGCACGAGCTTGGCGGCCACGTCGGCGTCGCCCTCCCGGCGGACGGGGAGCAGCACCCGCTTGAGGTTGCTCACGAAACCCTCGCGCCGGCGGTCCTCGGCCTCCAGGCGAGCCTTCTCCTCTACGCTCGGCTCCACGTGGGCCAGCGTCCAGCGCAGGATGGGCGGGGCCATCAGCGACGTCACGATGGCCACCATGAGGATGATGGAGTACATCTCGGGGGTGAGGATGCCCCGGCTGAGGCCGATGGTGGCCACGATGATCTCCATCGCCCCGCGGGCGTTCATGCCCGCTCCCAGCGACAGCGCCTCCCAGTGGCCCAGGCGGGTGGCGCGGGCTCCGGCGTAGGCCCCGACGAACTTGCCCACGATGGCGATGGCCAGCACCAGCAGTCCCACGCCCAGCACCTTGGGGTCGGCCAGGCGGCCGAGGTCCACCCGCAGTCCGGAGGCGGCGAAGAACACGGGGGCGAACACGCCGAGGGCCACCTGTTCGAAGGTGTGGCGGAGGCGCTCGTCGAAGCGCTTCACCTGGCCCACGAGGATTCCGGCGATGAACGCGCCCAGCACCGCCTCCAGCCTCAGGAACTGGGTGATGGCTCCGAAGCCCAGGGCCAGGGCCATGAGGGCGGTGATCTTGACCATGTCGCCGCCGATCTGGTTGTCGAGCGTCCGGATCAGCAGGCTGACCAGGCGCCGCCCGACGGTGTAGGCCACGCCCAGCACCAGGAGCACGTACAGGATCGAACGGCCGGCGGTGAGCGGGCTGATCGTGCCGCTGCTGGCCAGCCCTGCCACCACCGAGAGCAGGATCCAACCGACGGTGTCGTCGATCATCCCCGCCGCCAGGGTGATCTGGCCGATGTCGCGCCGGATGATCTTCATCTCCATGAGCACCTTGGCGATCACCGGGATGGCGGAGATGCTCATGGCCGTGCCGATGAAGAGGGCGAAGACGAGGCGCTTGTGGGGGTCGGCCACGAAGTCGGTGGGGAGCACCAAGCCCAGGGCGGCCCCGGTGACGAAGGGCACTGCGATGCCACCCAGGGATATGGCCGCCGCCCCCTTGCCCTTGCGGGCGATGAGCCCCACGTCGGTCTCCAGGCCGGTGAGGATCAGGAGCATGATCACCCCGAGCCAGGAGACGACCTCCAGGAGGTGAACCTGCTCCGGGCGTTGGGGGAAGATCGAGGTGAACACGCCCGGGGCGACGTTGCCCAGCAGGCTGGGCCCGAGAACGAAGCCGGCCAGCAGTTCGCCCACCACCGACGGCAGTCCCACACGG
>JBHELO010000157.1:0-51011 GCA_046263055.1 Acidimicrobiales bacterium
CCGGCCCGTCGCCGTCCTCCGACAGCCGGGCGGCCACCAGGATGCGGCTGCCCTCGGGCGAGAACTTCACGGCGTTGTCCATGAGCTCGTCGAGGGACTCCTCCAGGCTCCGGCGGTCGGCGGTCAACTCCGGGAGGCCGCGGGCGACGCGGCGAGTGATGGGGTGGCGCCGGCCCTCGCGGGCCTTCCAGCGCCGCACCACCGAGTCCACCAGTGGGCGCACGTCGGTGGGCGCCCGGCGCACCGGCTCGTCCTCCACCGCCGCCCCCGAGGCCACCTGGAGCAACCGGCCCACGACCCGCTCGAGGTGGTCGGCGGCGTCGGTGATGGCACCCAGGGCGGCCTCGGCGTCGGCCGGGGGCAGGGTGCCCCGGCGCAGCATCATGGCGTACCCCTTGATGGGCACCAGGGGGGTGCGCAGCTCGTGGCTGATGTTGGCCAGCAGGTCGGCCTTGGTGCGCTCGGCCTCCCGCTCGGCGCGCATGTCCCGCAGCACCCAGACGCCACCGCCGTCCCCCGACGGGCCACCCAGGCTGCCGGCCGACAGCGCCACCGGCACGGCCACGCCGTCGGCCCGTCGCACCACCGCCGCCGCGCCCCACCGCTCGCCCATGGAGCGCGAGAGCCGGGGGGTGAGGTCGGTACCGTCCTCGGCCACCACCTGCACCACGTCGGCGGCCGGCCGCCCCTCGGCGGCCGCCGCCGCCACCCCGAACAGGTCCTCGGCGGCGCCGTTGAAGGTGGTCACCCGCCCCCGTTCGTCCACCGCCACCACCGCCTCGCCCATCCCCCCGACCACCGCCTCCAGCCGTCCCCGCAGGCGCGCCTCCTCGTCCCGGTTCTGGCGCAGCTCGGTGGTGAGCGTCTCGATGGACCCGGCCATGGTGTTGAGGGTGGAGCCCAGCACGCCCAGCTCGTCCTTGCTGGCGACTGTGACCCTGGTGGCGAAGTCACCCCGGCGTACCCCTTCGGCGGCGTCGGTCAGCCGGCGGAGTCCGACACCGATTCGCTCGCCCACGAGGAGGGCGGCCAGAAAGGCGGCCAGGGCGGTGACCAGGGCCACCACGAACAGCGTGCGAAACAGCGACGCCCGGGTGTTGTCCACCGCGGTGGTGGGCGTGGAGGCCACCACCGCCACCACCGGGGTCCCGTCGCGCGCCCGCACCGCCCGGGCGGCCAGGAACGACCCGCCGGCCACGGAGGACGCCTCTCCCGACGACGCGGCCAGGGCGGCCCGGCCCACGGCCTGCACGCCGGCGGCCGGCAGGTGGGGCCCGAAGCCGGCCAGCCTGCCTTCGCGCGCCACGACGGCCAGGCTCACGGTGGGGTCGTTGCGGGCCCGGACGTTCAGGTAGGCGTCGTCGACAGGGATGCCCACGACCACCACGCCGATGGCCTGGATGCCCTCGGGCACTGCGGCGATGACGGCCTGGGCCCCCAGGGCCACCGCCTGGCGTCCCACGACGGCGACCGTCCCGCTCTGGCCCTTGTTGGCCATGGCCTCGGTGACCGCCTCCGAACCGGCCACCACCTCGGCGTCCACGGGCGTGAGGCGGCGGGTCGACACGACGGCCCGCGAGGCGGTGACGTAGAGGACAGGCTCCCTGGGCAGCAGGTTGTTGGCCACCAGGTTGTCGAGCGCGGCGTCGAGGTCCGGGCTGGGCCCACCCTGGACGGCCAGTGCCTGCAGCAGGCCCAGGAGCCGGCTCTGGAGGATGCTCCCGACCAGCGCGGCGCTGGTTACCGCCGCCGGCTCGGCCGAGGACCCGACCTCGTCGGCCTCGGTGCGGGCCCGGGCGTCGGCCTGGCGCAGGGCGTCCTTCTGCACGTTGTTGGAGATCACCGCCGACAGCGCCACCGACACGGCCAGCACCACCAGCAAGAGGGCGGCGGCGGTGCTCACCGCCACCCGCGCCGGGATCGACCGCCGGGCCGAGCTCACCAGGACCGCGCCCAGGCCCAGGGCGCCGAGGGCCCGGGCGCCGTCCGCCACCGCCGACGTCAACCCCGCGCCGGCCGCCACCTCGGCCATGGCCAGGAGGACCAGGGCGCCCCATACCACCCGCCGGGTGGCCCGATCGTCCCCCCAGCCCAGGGTGCCGACGGCCAGGAGCACGATGCCGGCGCTGCGCACGATGATCACTGGGACGTCGCCCGCCTCGAACAGGAGTGAGCCGTGGAGGAAGGCGGCCGTCGCCACCGCCAGGAAGCCGGCGCCCAGGGCGACCCGGGCCTGGCGGCCCACGCCCAAAAGGCGGGGTCGGAGGAGGACGATGGCCGCCCCCGCCACGGCCACGAGGAAGGTGGCGAACTCGGCCGAGAACCGCAGGACGGCGGCGGAGCTGGTCACCGGTCCGGCGCCCACCGGCGGCGCCGGGCACCGGGAAGGCCGCCGACCAGGACACCCGGGCCGGCCCCCCCGCCGCCACCTCCGTCAGCCGGGGACGCCCCGACCGGCCATCGCCTCCCGCACGCGTCCGCTCTTAGGTGGCTCATGGATTGCGCAGGGGTCTTCTCTCGGGCCCACGCCGGGGCCCACAACGTCGTGGGCCCGATGGTACCCCTGTCAGCTGGCGCCGCCCCCGGCCTGAGCGAACGATGCGGCATTGCTCCCGGGGAGCCCGCCCAAGGCCCGCAGGGCGTCGTCATAGCTGCCGATGGCCACCACCCGGAGCCTGCCGCCGGCGTGGGCCTTCGCCTCCGCGTAGTTGTCCTTGGGGACGAGGAACATGGTCGCGCCCGCCCGCTCCACGGCCACCACCTTCTGGGCCACGCCGCCGATGGGAGCCACGCTGCCGTCGGCGGCCAGCTCGCCGGTGGCCGCGACCTTGACGCCCCCGGTCAGCTCGCCGGGCGTGAGAACGTCGAGGAGGGCCAACGAGTAGGCCAGCCCCGCCGACGGCCCCTCGACGTTGCCCGAGTCGATGGTGACGCCGAAGGGCAGCTTCAACTTGGTCGTGAGCAGCACGCCGAGCAGCGGCTGGCCGGTGCCGTCGGCGCCCAGGGTGACGGTCATGTCGGCGGCCGGCGCGGTGCCCCGCACGATGCTCAGGCGGATCCCGTCGCCCGTCTTGTGCTTCTGGATGAGAGGCCGCACGTCGGCCGGCCCGGTCACCGGGGTGCCGTCCACGGCCACGATCACGTCGTCGGCCTTCAGGGAGGCGGAGGCGGGCAGCCCGCTCTGCACCGACACGATCTGGGCGCCACCGCCCAGCTCCGTGTAGCCCAGGTGCCGGAGGGCGACGGCCTCGGCCGCCGCCTTGGAGTCGGCCATGGCGGCCACGTTCTCCTGGTGGAACTGAGCCTCAGGCTGGTTGCCGGTGACGTCCTTCTCCTTCAACACGTCGACGTTGGGGTCCAGCCAGCCGGCCAGCGCCTCCCACACATCCACGCGGTCGCGCACCGACACCGTCGTGAACAGGACGCGTCCCGCAGCCGGATACGTGGGGTGGTCCTTCACCGCGATCAGGTCGTCGACCCGGCGAGCCGAGCCGGGGGCGATCGTGTCGTAGGGGATGCGGATCAACAGCCCGGCCACCGCCGCCACCACCACCACCGAGGCGACGGCCGCCACCGCCACCGGCCACCGCCGCCTGCGGCTCGGGCCGCCGATGCGGTCGGCGGGATCGGGCGGCGCGGGCGCGGGGGGCGCGGCGGTGGCCGACTGCGTCGGCCAGCCGTAGTCGGGCGGGGAGGCGGTACCCGGCGCCTGGGAGGCGCCCGGTAGCATCGGGTCGGTCGTGTCCACGTTCCTGGTGTGCGTCGTGGTGGTCGCGGCGGCCACCGTGCTCGTCGTCAGGATCGCCCTGAGCGACCCCGACCAGCCTGCCACGCCCGGTTGGCGTACCCGCCGCGGGCCGGAGCGGGTGGACGGTAGGCCACCGCTCGCCGCCGCCTCCGCCGACCAGCCGGTGGCCGAGGTCCCGAGGGGTGACACCGGGATCCCGGTGGACGTCGGCGTCGGTGACCACGAGGGGGGCGTCCCCGACGACGGGGAGGCGTTCCGGCCGGGCCTCGGGCCTGGGGACGGCTCCCGGCGTCCGCGCCCGGTCCCCACCGCCCGCCGCCGGAGGCCCCCGGCCCGCCGCCGGGCCCCGCGCATGGGAGCGGGGGTGTGGGTGCGGGTGCGGTCGGCCCTCGCCCTGGTCGTCCTGGTGGCCTTCGTCGGCGGGCTGGTGGCCATGGCCGTCGGGATGGGGCTGGCCCTGGCCGCCCGGGCCCTGCGCCACGCCGTGGGCTGATGGGCCCCGGCCCGCCTCCGGGGGCCCGGCCGCCGGGTCCGGGGCATCCCCGAGCCGCCGGCTCAGGTCGTGGCCAGCGCCATCTGCACCACGTAGCGGTACTCGGCCGAGCCCGGCGGGTGGCACGCGTAGAGGGTGGCGGTGGGCGCCTGCGTCTGGTCGGCGATCCAGGTGTCGGACGGCTTCACCACCAGGTTCCCGGTGACGCGGTAGGTCGTGCGGGTGCCGTTGACGGTGAAGATCACCTCGTCGCCGGCCACCAGCTCGTCGAGGTGACGGAACGGGTGGTCGTGGGTCACCCGGTGCCCGGCGAACACCGCGTTGCCGGGCTGGCCGGGCATGGCCGACCCCGGCCAGTGGCTCGGCCCCAGGTCGATGTTGTGCAGGGTCACGCCGTCGTAGATGGGGTGCACCAGCCCGATCTTGGGGATCTCCATGGTGCCGATGCGCACCACCGGCTCCGGGGCGTAGGGGTCGTCGGGGATGGCGATGGGCTGGGGCAGCGGGATGGTGGTGGAGGTGAGACCGGGGCCGGCCAGGATCGTCTTGGGCAGCGGCGGTGTGGCCAGGGCCACCCTGGCGGGCGCCGACCGCCCGCCGCACCCGGCCGCCACCACGACCACCGCCCCCACCAGCGGCGGCACCCAGGAGCGGGCGGGGGACGGCCGGGCCCGCTCCTTCCGCCCGGCGCTGGCGAACACGTCGCCATGGTGGCACGACGACCGTCGCCGAGGAAGGCGCCCGGGCGCCGCCCCGAGACCGGCTCGCCCGGTGGCTGAGACCGGCGCGGCGGCGGACGGCGGCGGCGGCCCGGCGGCGGCCCATGGGGGGCGGGAGCCGAGTACGGGCGTGGCCGGCGATGAGGGGGCGGGTGATCTTCGGGCGGCCGGCCGGCGGCGGGCCGCCGCCCTGGCCGGCCACGCCGGCGACCACGCAACCGCGGGCGCCCTCCTGGGCGACCCCGCTCCTGCGGTGCGGGCCACCGCCCTGGCCGCCCTGGCCCGCACGGGGGCGGCCGGTGCCGCCGACGTGGCCGCCGCCCTCGCCGACCCCGACGCCGGCGTCCGTCGCCGGGCGTGCGAGGTGGCGGTGCCGTTCCTGGCCGTCGACCTCCTCCCGCTCCTGGCGGATGACGATCCGACCGTGGTGGAGGTGGCGGCCTGGGCCCTGGGCGAGCGGGAGGCGGGGGCTGCCGGTGCCGTCGATGCCCTGGCCGCGGTGGCCGCCGGCCACCGTGACGCCCTGTGCCGGGAGGCGGCGGTGGCCGCCCTCGGCGCCATCGGCGACGCACGGGGCCTTCCCGCCATCCTCGCCGCCACCACCGACAAGGCCACCGTCCGCCGCCGCGCCATCCTCGCCCTCGCCCCCTTCTCGGACCCGGATGTGGACGCCGCCCTGGACGCCGCTCTCTCCGACCGCGACTGGCAGGTCCGCCAGGCGGCAGAAGACCTGACCGGCAGACGCTGACCGGCAGACGCTGACCGGCAGACGCTGACCGGCAGGCGCCGACCTCGCAGGCGCCGACCGGCAGGCGCCGACCGGCAGGTGCTGACGGCCCGGGGGGGGCCGGCGGGCGACTGCTGGAGGCGGCGACCTAGCGTTCGGCGCCCATGAAGAGGACCTTCAGGGACTCGAACGCCTCCAGGCACTTGCCGGCACCCAGCACCACGCACTCGAGGGGGGCGTCCACCAGGTGGACAGGCAGGGCCGTCTCCTCGGCCAGGCGCTGGTCCAGGCCCCGCAGCAAGCCCCCGCCGCCCACCAGATGGATTCCCTGGATGATGAGGTCCTGGGCCAGCTCGGGCGGGGCGAACCCCAGGCAGTTGATCACCGAGTCGACGATGGCCCGCACCTGCTCGTCGATGGCATCGCGCACCTCCTCGGGCGAGAGGATGGCCGTCTTGGGGAGCCCGGACATGAGGTCCCGGCCCCGCACCTCGGCCTTGACGTCGTCGTTGACCGGGTAGGCGGAGCCGATGGCGAGCTTGATCTCCTCGGCCGTGCGCTCGCCGATGGCCATGCCGTACTCGCGCCGCACGTAGGCCTGGAGGGAGGCGTCGATGTCGAACGACCCGACGCGGATGGCCTGGAGGGCGACGATGCCGCCGAGGGAGATCATGGCCGTCTCGGTGGTGCCCCCGCCGATGTCCACCACCATGTTGCCGAGTGGTTCGTGGATGGGAAGCCCGGCGCCGATGGCGGCGGCCATGGGCTGGGCCACCAGCTGGGCGTCGGCCGCCCCTGCCTGGCGGGCCGCCTCCTTCACCGCCCGGCGCTCGACCTCGGTGATGGCCGACGGCACGCACAACAGCACCCGCGGGCGCTGGAACCGCGAGAGCCCGGCCCGCTGGAGGAGCAGGCGGATCATGCGCTGGGTGATGTCGAAGTCGGTGATGGCGCCCTTGCGCAGCGGGCGCACGGCCTGGATGTAACCGGGGGTCCGGCCGATCATGTGCCATGCCTGCTGGCCCATGGCCAGCACGTCGTTGGTCTGGACGTTGAGCGCGATGACGGTGGGCTCGTTGAGCACGATCCCCCGGCTCTTGGCGTAGACGAGGGTGTTGGCCGTGCCCAGGTCGATGGCCAGGTCCCTAGCCAGCGCGCCTGCCCCTGGGTCGTGGCGACCGGTCCGCCGGGCCGCCGTCTGGGGGGGCGAGGGCGTCCAGCTCGCGGCTGAACTCCCGGATGCTGTGCTCCATGGACCTCGGCCGGCGGGTGCGCAGCCACAGCACCAGGCATCCCACCAGGCTGATGACCACGGCGACGCCGAGGTAGGCGAGATTGCTCATGAGGCCTCGACCTCCGGCGCGTCGGTCGCCGGGACCTCGGCCAGCGGGAAGGCGCACGCCGACCAGTCCTCCCCGCCCTCCCAGGTCTCCCGCTTCCAGATGGGAACGGTGGCCTTGAGGGTGTCGATGCAGAACCGGGCGGCGGCGAAGGCCTCGTGGCGGTGGGGGGAGGAGGCCACCACCACCACCGACGTCTCCCCGACAGCCAGGCGGCCGCTGCGGTGCAGGAGGGCGAGGCGGCCGGTGGTCGGCCAGCGCCGCCGGGCCTCTGCGGCGATGGCCGCCAGCCGGGGCACCACCTCGGCGTCATAGGCCTCGTACTCCAGGGCGGTCACGCCCGGCCGCCCGGGGGCGTTGTCGCGGACCGTGCCCGAGAAGAGGACGACGGCGCCACAGTCCGGGCGCGAAGCCCAGGCCAGGGCGTCGGTCACCGGCAGCGGGTCGGTGCCCAGCCCCAGCCAGTCCCGGCTCGGCGGCCCGGCCGGCACCGGCCCGAGCACCGGCCCGACGGCGGGAGCCGCCACCGGCCCGACTGCGGGAGCGCGCACCGACGGGACGGGCGCGGCGGGCGGCGCCGGCGAACGGCCGTGGAACCCCGACGCCTCCGGAGATCCTGTGGACACGGCCTCCGATCGTACCGGGAAGGCCGCCCAAGCTCCCGCGACCGGAACCGGGCGTCCTGCAGGGGAATTCGCCGACCCCGCCGGTACCCTACGGCGGATGGAGCTCGTCGAGCCGGAGGACGGTTCCCCCCTCTACCGGGAGCCGCCCCCGCCCGACGACCGCCTGTGGCGCCACCCGTCGGAGGTGGGCCAACTGCTGGGAGGCGGGCCGCCGCCGGGGGCCACCCCCTCGCGGCCGTACCCGGTCTGGCTGGTGGCCGGTCTGTCCGCCCTGGTGGCCAGCCTCGTGTCCTCGGGGCTGGTGGTGGCGGTGCTCGGCACCCGGTCGCACGCGTCGTCGGGCGCCGCCGTCGAGCGCCAGATGGTGAAGCCCAAGGCCATCTCCACCGTGCCCTCGTCGCCGGTGGTCGAGATCGCCGACCGCATCCGTCCGTCCATCGTCCAGCTCTCGGTGCAGGCCGGCGACCACACGGGCACCGGCTCCGGGGTGGTCTTCCGCAGCGACGGCTACGTCCTCACCAACGCCCACGTGGTGGGCGACGCCACCGCCATCTCGGTGGCCATGGCCAACGGCCGCCAGCTCCCGGCCCGCCTGGTGGGCGCGGACCCCGGGACCGACACCGCGGTGGTCAAACTGGACGGCGGGCCCTTCCCGGTGGCCACCCTGGGCACCGGCGACGACCTGCGGGTCGGGCAACCGGCCATCGCCATCGGGTTCCCGCTGGGCCTGGCCGGTGGCCCGTCGGTCACCGGCGGCATGATCAGCGCCCTGCACCGCCAGATCCGCCCCCTCGGCTCCTCCACCACCCTCGTCGACATGATCCAGACCGACGCCCCCGTCTCCCCGGGGTCGTCGGGCGGCGCCCTGCTCGACGTCAACGGGGCGGTGGTGGGCATCACCACCGCGGTGGCCTCGAGCGACGTGGGCGGCGGTCCTCTGGGCTTCGCCACCACCATCGACGTGGCCCGGTCGGTGGCCGACGAGCTGATCCGCACCGGCACCGTCGTGCACGTCTGGCTGGGCATCGAGGGCGGCGACCTCGACGGCACCACCGCCACCACCCTCGACCTGGACGGGGGCGCCATGGTGGCCGAGGTGGCGGCCGCCGGCCCGGCCGACCGGGCCGGCATCGCCACCCGGGACGTGATCGTGGCCCTGGCCGGCAAGGCCGTCCACTCCATGGGGGAGCTGGCCGTCGCCCTGCGCGACCACGCCCCGGGCGACACCGTGGCCGTGGAGGTGGTCCGCGACGGCCACCACCGCACGTTGGCCGTCACGTTGGAGGACCGCCCCACCACCTCCTGACCGGCCGCCGGCCCGCCTCCCCAACGGCCCGGGGCCGCCTACCATCGGGGTGGTGAGCAGCGAGCCGCCGAACGGCCCCAACCCGTTCGAGGGCTGGCCGATGTTCGGCGACCTGGCCCGCTGGTTCGGCGGCCAGGGGCCGGTCAACTGGGACGTCGCCCGCCAGACGGCCCAGTGGATCGCCACCGACGGGGTCTCCGAGCCCAACGTGGAGCCCCTGGAGCGACTGCGCCTGGAGGAGTTGCTGCGGGCCGCCGACCTCCACGTGGGCGAGGCCACCGGCCTTTCCACGTCCATCGCCGGAGGGGTGCTGAGCGTGCTCCCCGTCACCCGGGGCGACTGGGCCCTCCACAGCATGGAGGCCCACCGCAGCCCCCTGGAGCGCCTGGCCAAGGCCCTGGGCGACTCTCCCCTCGCCGCCCCGGAGCCGGAGCCCGATCCCACCACCGACCTGCTCGGCGGGCTGGGAAAGATCCTCGTTCCCGTGCTGCTGGGCGTGCAGTCGGGGTACATGGTCGGCCACCTTGCCCGCCGCTCGATGGGCCAGTACGACCTGCCGCTGCCCCGCATGGCGGCCGACCAGCTGCTGGTGGTGCCGACCAACATGGACGCCTTCGCCACTGAGTGGAGCCTGCCCGGCCCGGACCTGCGCATGTGGGTCTGCCTGCGGGAGGTGGCCACCCACGCGGTGCTGGGGCGGCCCCACGTGCGGGCCCGCCTCCTCGCCCTGGTAGACGAGTACGTCAGCCGCTTCGAGGTCAACCCCGACGCCGTGGAGCAGAGCTTCGGCGACCTCGACCCCACCGACCCGGCCGCCATCCAGCGGGTGCTGGGCAACCCCGAGACCCTCCTGGGCGCCATCCAGACCGACGCCCAGCGCGAGGTGCTCGTCCGCCTGGGCACCCTCACGACCACCGTCGCCGGCTACGTCGACCACGTGATGGACCTCGTCGGCCACGGCCTGGTGGGCGCCTACCAGATGGTGACCGAGGCCATGCGCCGGCGGCGGGTGGAGGCGTCCGAGGGCGACCGCTTCGCCGGCCGCCTCCTCGGCCTGGCCCTCGACCGGGGCCAGTACGAGAAGGGGGCGGCATTCGCCGAGGGCGTGGTGGACCGGGCCGGCGAGGAGGGCCTGGCCCGCCTGTGGCACAGCGAGCGGGAGCTGCCCACGCCGGCCGAGCTGGACGCTCCCGGCCTGTGGCTGGCCCGCATCGACCTGCCCGAGTGACGCCGGGCGCCGGTGCCCATCAACCCTCTTGGCAAGCGGGGTTAGCGGCACTGAGTGACGTGCCACATCGCCGGCTCACGGGACCCCCAGCCCCCGTGAGCCGGCCGTTCGCTCATCCCCCCGGCGGGCTCAGCGACCGGCGGGGCGGCGCGGCGGCCGTCCGGCGAGCTGCTGAGAGCCCGCCCACGTAGGCGACGAAGGCCAGGCCGGCGCCCAGAGCCACGACGGCCAGGCCCGGGCCGGTGCCCACCCGTACCACCACCGGTACCGCCGCCCCCGCTACCCACACCAACTGGAACCGGGTCTCGAAGCGGGCGAAGGTCCGGCCCCGCACCGCGTTGGGGGCGTCGCGCTGGACGATGCTGTCGAAGGCGAGCTTGGCGGCGGCGGCGGCCACGCCCAGCACCCCGGCCACCATCGCCACCGCCGGACGGCTCCCGGCCCGGGCCGCCAGCCCGCCGACCACCGCCACCGCCAGCAGCGAGCCGGCCAGGATGCGCTCCTCGGCGGGAGTGGCGTCCCGCCCGCCGCTCGCCCGCCCCCGCCGCCCCCGTCGCCCGAGGCCCCGCAGCCAGGGGGCGGCCGCCGCCCCCACGAACGAACCGCCCATGCTGGCCGCCAGCACCACCCCGAACCACCAGGCCGGGGCGTGGCTCCGGCGGAACGAGAAGGCGGTGAGGAACACGAGGAATCCGACCGCCGCCCGCAGCACGGCCATGGCCGTGACCGACAGGCGGATGCTGGCGGCGTGCAGCTCGGCCTTCTCCTCGGCCACGGTGGACAGCGGTGCGTCGCCCTCGGGGGGGCGCACGAGGCGGAAGCCGGCGACGGTGGCCGCCGCGAACACCAGGGCGGCCAGGCGCATGACCCAGGCGGCACCCAGGAACGGCAGCTTGAGCACCGCGGCACCGGGGAGAGCGGCCACGAAGCCGGCCAGCACGGCGAGCACGGCCAGGCGGGAGTTGGCCTCCACCAGCTCGCCATCGGCCGCCCCCGGGACGGTGGCCGGCACCAGGGCGCTCTTGGTGACGAGGTAGGCCTTGGACAGAACGAGGGCCACGAACGCCTCGGGGAACAGCAACAACCCGTTGACATGGCGGCTCATCAGGGCGCAGACCACCGCCCGCCCGAGGTTGGACGCGATCACCATCGTCCGCCGGCCGCCCCGGCTGCGGTCCAGCAACGGGCCCAGCCAGGGGGCGACCACCGCGAACGGCGCCATGGTGAGCAGCAGGTAGAGGGCCACCCGGTTGCGGGCCGCCCCCGGGGAGATGGAGAAGAAGAGCGACCCGGCCAGGGCCATGGTGACCAGGGTGTCACCGGCGATGGACAGGACGTGGGCGGCGGCCAGGCGGGCGAAGGCGGTATCGGCCATGCGGGGCCGGTCGGGCTTGCGCAGCGGCTGCCAGCCACCGCCCGCGGTCATGACCCCAATGCTAGGAGGACGGGAGCGGGCCTACGCCTGGACGAGCTCCAGGCGGCGGTCGAACAGGCGCTCGAACAGCTCCCGCTTGCGGCGGGCGCCCCACAGGTCCACGTCGATGTCGCTGCCGGCAGCCACGTCCACCCGCACCTTGGAGGCGGTCACCCGCACGTCGATGCCGGCCACCGCTGCCGATCGGCCCCGGTCGAGGCCGTCCGACACACGCAGCAGCGCGGCCAGGCGCGACACCGCGTCCCGCCGGTCGGCGGTCACGCCGGCCATGGCGTCCGAGGACGGCTTGGGCTCGCCCCCCCGGTGGTAGCGAGCCACCGCCGCCAGCTCGGCCACCTCGTCGGGCGAGAACCCCCGGAGCCGGCCGTGGGCGATCAGGTAGGCGGTGTGCTTGTGGTGGGACTCGGTGGCCACGTGCTCGCCGATGTCGTGCAGCATCGCCGCGTGCTCCAGGAGCTCGCGGTCGGGAGCCGCCAGGCCGTGCAGTTCCAGGGTCTGGTCGAACAGGGCGAGCGCCAGCCCCGTCACCTGGCGGCTGTGGCCGGCGTCCCAGTTGCAGTCCCGGGCCAGGCGCAGGACCGACGAGTGGCGGATGGCCCCCGGGTCGCCGCTCCAGTCGGCCTCGTCGTGGCGCGCCATGGCGTCGAGCACCATGCCCTCCCGCAAGGCCCACTCGCACACCGTCAGCTCGTCGAAGCCGAACAGCTCCATGGCCGTCAGCAGGAGCACCGACGCGGCGGGGGCGATGTCGGCCCGGCGGGCGTCCAACCCCGGCAGGCGGGCCCGATCGGCCGAGCGCAGGGCCAGGAGCTGCTCGTGCACGCCCAGCAGCTCGTCGCGCCGGAACCGGAGCTGGTTCAGGGACACTGGGACCGCTCCCGGCCGCCGAGCCGCCACCATCCGCCCCAGCGCCTCGAAGCTGCCGCTGCTGCCGACGGCCATGGCCGGTGAGAAGCGGGCGACCTCGTCGGCCAGCGGGGCGAGGCCGGCGGTGACCCGCTCCCGCAGGCGGCGCACGTCGTCGGCCGAGGGCGGGTCGGAGGCCACCAGCTCGGCGGTGAGGCGGGCCACGCCGAGCTTGACGCTCGACGACCACACCAGGCCCCGGCGGTCCCCGACCGAGAGCTCCAGGCTGCCGCCGCCCAGGTCCAGGCACAGGGCGGGGCCGGGGTCGAGAATCACGCTGGCCCGCACCGCCTCGAAGATGAGGCGCGCCTCCTCCAGCCCGCTGATCACCGAGACCCGCACTCCCCCCTCGGCCTCCAGGCGGTCGACCAGCTCCCCGCCGTTCTCGGCCTCCCGGATGGCGGCGGTGGCGCACGCCACCACCTCCTCGGCGTCCACCCCCTCGGCGAGGGCCCGGAAGCGGCGCACCGTCTCCACCGCCCGGGCGGCGGCCGCCTCCCCCACCCGACCCTGGCGGCTGACGTCGTCGCCCAGGCGCAGCATCTCCTTCTCCCGCACCAGGGGCACGAACGTGCCGTCGGGGTGGGCGTCCACCACCAGCAGGTGGAAGGAGTTGGTGCCCAGGTCGAGGGCGGCGATGCGCATGGCGAGCGGACGCTACCGCCGCCCGCCGTCGCTCAACGGGAACCCAGCGCTGCCCGCCGGCGCGTGCCGCCGGCGGCCGACCGGCGGGCGGTGCTGGAGGTGCGCTTGGCGCCCGCCTTCACCTGGGAGGCGGCGCCCTTGGCCTCGCCCTTGACGGCGTCGGTGGAGCCCTTGGCCTGGCGCTTCACCCGGCCGGTGGCGGCCTTGGCCTCGTCGGCCACCGTCTCGGTGGCCTCCGTGGCCTGCTCCTTCACGGTGCTCACCGACGACTCCGCCTGGCCCTTGACCTCGGCCGCCGCCTCGGTGGCCGCCCCCTTCACCTGCTCGAGGCGCTGGCTGGCGCTGGACTGCAACTCGCCGGCCACGCTCTTGCCGGCTTCGGCCAGGCTCCTGGTGACGGGCTCGAGCTTGGTCTTGGCCTTGTCGGTGAGGGCCTTCTCCTTCTCGCTGGGCGGCAGCAGGGCGGCTGCGAAGAAGCCGCCGGCAAAGGCCAGCAGGCCGGCGGCGATGGGGTTGCCCTGGGCACCCCGCCGAGCCGCCTGGGGCGCACCTCGGACCTCGTCGGCCACCGACGAGGCGGCGGAACCGGCCTGCGAGGCCAGGGCCTGGCCCCGGCCCCGGGCGGAGTCGGCCAGGCCGGCGATCTGGCCGCCGCTCCCGTTGGTGCTGCCAGTGCCGCGGCCGCCGAGGCCGCTGCCGTTGCTGGCGGTGTCGTCGCTGCCGACCATGGTGTGCACCCCCCGGCGGACGGCGTCCGCCCCTCGTCGGGCCAGCCGGGCGGGGCTGACCTTCGCCTTCACGTCGTCGACCTTGTCGGCCAGGTCGGCCTTGGCCCGGGCCACCACCTTCTTGGGGGCCACCCGGTCCCCGACCGCCTCGAGCGTCTCCCCGAGGTCCTCGCGGATGTCGTCGATCTCGCTCCTGAGCTCTTCGGGGCTCCTGTCCATGTCAGTGCCTTCCCCATGCGTCGTACGGGTTGCTCGGCTCGGGGCTGCTGACGCCCCGCTGCAGCGATTCCTTGGCCGTCTCCACGTCTTCCTTCACCGTCTGCACCGTCTGCTGGGGGACGGGACTGAACTTGGCCAACTTCGCCTTGCCGGCGGCGGCCAGGGCGCCGGCCACCGCCGCGAAGACCACGCCCACGAGGAGGAAAGCCAGGCCGGTGGCGATGACCTCGGCCAGGCCCCACGCGGCCGCGAAGGCCAACAGGACGAGGGCGACGAAGCCCACCGCGCCGGCGGCGCCGAACGCACCGGCGCCCTTGCCGGCCCGGGCGATCTGCTCCTTGGTCTCGACTCGGGCCAGCTCCATCTCTTTGCGGACGAGCTGCTGGAGTTGGGCGGTGACGTCGGTGATGAGCTCGCCCAGCGGCCGCTCCTCACTGCCGCCGGCGCTGCCGCCGGCGCTGCCGTTGCCGCGGCCGGAGGACCGTGGGTAGGCCATGGTCACCTCGTCCGGGCGGCGCGGGTGACGGCGGCCCGGGCGGCGATGCGGTCGGCCGGGGCGCGGCCGCCGCCGGCGGCACCGACGTCGGCCGAGGTCCCCGTGGCGGTCGGCCGGGGCCCGGTGGCGGAAGCGGCGGCCGAGCTCTGGCCGTTGGCGGCACCGGCTCCGGCGCCGTCGGCCGACTGGGCGCGCACCGCCCGGCCGATCCCGAAGCCGGCCATCGCCGCTCCCAGGAGGAACGCCCCCGGGCGGCGGCGGGCGAAGCTCTGGAGGTCTTCCAGCACGCCGGTGATGCCCCGGGAATCCAGGTCGGAGGCCAACCCGTACAGCCGGTCGGCGGCGTCGTACACGGTGGTGGCGGCGTTGGACATCAGCGGCTGCACCGTCCCGGCGTCGTCGGGACGGCCCTCGGCCAGGGCGCGCACCTCGTCGCCCAGCTTGGACAGGCTGTCGGCCAGGCGCCGGGATTGGGCCTCGGCCTGCTGCTCGAGCTGGGCCTTGGCCTCCTCGGCCAGCGAGCGGCCCTGGTCCACGACTTCGCCGCCCACCCGGGCGGCCTGATCCCTGGCGGTGGCCACCACCTCCCGGGCCTGGCCGCTGGCCGCGGATGCGACCTCGGCGGCCGTGCCGGTGGCGGTGGAGGCCAGGTCCGACGCCTCGTCGGCCGCCGTGGACGCCACCTCCGACGCCTCGTCGGCGGCCCGGGAGCTCACCCGGGCGCCCGAGCGGGCTGCCGTCCGGCCCGCCGAGCGGGCGGATCGGGTCGTTGCCCCTGCCGGGCCGGTCTGTCGTTGTGCCATGGTCGCTCCTCCGTCTCGAGGGTCGGTGGCCGCCGCTGGTGTGCGGCGGTGGGCCAGGGTTGCTGGACACCCGACTCGGCCGTCCGCCCCCGTCGAGAACCGGAGAGAAGCCCGTGGGGGCCGGCCGCTCACCAGCCTCCTTCCTCCCCGATCTCTCCCAAAACCGAAACCTGCCGGGCTCGGTCCTGGCTACGCCCGTCGGGCGCCGTCAACCGTCCAGCTGCTGCCGGCAGGGCGCCCGGCACGGCGACGAAGCCGCCGCCCACCTGCTCCGCCACGGGCAGGTCAGGCGGGCAGGGAGCGCAGGACGTCGGCGTCGCGGGGGTAGCTGAGGAGGGCGGCGGCCCCGGCCAGGGGGAGCCAGCGCACCTCGTCCACCTCGTCGGAGGGGACGAACCTGCCCTCGACGGGCCTCATCTCCCAGTAGCGCACGACCTTGGGCCGCCCGTGGCGGTCCCGGTAGCGGGTCCCCGCCACCTCCCGGCCCAGGGCGCAGCGCAGGCCGGTCTCCTCCTCCACCTCGCGCAGGGCGGCCGCCGGGAACTGCTCGCCGTCGTCCAGCTTGCCCTTGGGCAGGCTCCAGTCGTCGTAGCGCGGCCGGTGGACCAGGAGGACCTCAACGCCGGCGGTCCCCTGGCGCCACACCAGACCGCCGGCCGCCTCCACCACCGCGTCCCGGTCAGCCAAGCCAGGCCCGGCGGCTCTTCTTGGCCACCCGCTTCCACGCCGCCGGCCACGCCTCCCGCCCGGCCGCCCTCTCGGCCAGCTGGCCGGCGATCAGCTCGCCGGCGGCCAGGGCCTCGGCGGCCGGCGCCGGTGACGGCCCGTCCGGGTCGGCCACCGCGGCCCGCAACCAGCGCTCGGCCACCACCGCGTCGTGGTGGTCCCCCAGCACCTCCTGGAGGTCGGCCACCCGGGTCGCGAACCGGCGGGCGGGGCGCCCCACCACCGCCGCCGCGGCGTCCGACGCGTAGCGCGTGCGCTTGGCCCGGATGCGCACCTGGTGGAGGTCGGCGTCGGCGGGGTCGGTGGGCAGCGCCCGCACCGCGGCGCGCAGCTGCCGCCACGGCCGGGCGACGAGGCCCACGAGCACCTGGCGGGCAGGATCTGCCGCGCCCGGGCGCAGCGCCGGCTCCCGGGCGCCGGCCACCAGGCGGTCGAGGAGGTCCACGTAGCGCTCTGCGGCCATCACCTCCGCCAGGCGGGCGGCGGCCGCCTCCCGCTCCTTGGCCAGGCGGCGGAACATGGGGGCGAGGCCGGCCACGTCGGGCTCGGGCAGGGAGGCGGCCTGGCGCCGCAGGCGGGCAGCCAGGACGTCGGCGTCGCGCACCGCTCCCAGCTCACATCCCAGCCACCGGAGCTCGTCACGCAGGGGCGCCCGCCAGTCCTCGGCCAGCAGCGGTGCGAACGTGCTCAGGTCGGACCGCAGCCGCCGGGTGGCCACCCGGGCCTGGTGCACGTCCTCGGGGTCGTCGCCGATGCGCACGCCGGGGTCGTGGCGCAGCAGGCGGGTGACGGACCGGACGAGGGCGGCGGTGACGGCGTCACCGGCGGTGGGGTGGGGACCGAGCTTCACCGGCTCCAGCTCGGGGGCCTGGCGGGCCCGGTCACCCAGGGCCCGCACCAGCTTGGGCGTGGGGTCCGGGTCCCCGGCGCCGGCCGCCCGCAGGCGGCCCACCACTGCGTCGAGCAGCCCGGGCGGGGCCCGGTCCGCCACCTCCACGTCCACCTCCCGGAACCGGGACGCCACCCGCCCGTCGTGCAGCACCGACACCTCCTCGTCCACCACCTCGGCCACCGCAACGCCCTCCACGTCGGCCAGAGCCAGCGCCACCCGCCGGGTGCGCAGGTGGGCCACCGGCGCCAACGGATCGTGGCGTGAGTAGGCCCGGACAAGGTCGAGGGCCTGGGCCGGGATGCGGGTGGGCGGGCCGTCGAAGCTGACCTCCCGGCGGACCAGAGCCGGGCCGTCACGGCCTTCGGGGAGCTTGACCGTCCAGGCCGTGCCCTCCCCCCTGCGATGGCGGACGGTGACGCCCCATCGGGCCAGCCGCAGGTCGTCGGTGTCGAAGTAGACGGCCTTGACGGTGCGCTCGGGGAGGGGGGCGGCGGTGACGCCGTCGAGCACGCCGTCGAGGACGGGGACCCGAAATCCGGGCCGGGTTCCGAGCTTCACCTCCCGCTCGATCCCCCCGCCCGGCACCTCCCGCGTCGTGCCGTCGACCGCCGCCGAAGGCTCCTCGGACTCGGGACCACGGGCCGTTACCGGCGCACGGGGGCGTCGGCCTCCCGCCGGCGGCGGGCCCGCTCGAAGGCCAGCTCCTGGAGCCGGGCCTGGCAGTTGAGACCGTCGACGGTGGGGATCTTGTGCCAGGAGCCGTCGGCCCGCAGCTCCGAGGCCAGCACGTCGTCGGCCAGGCAGACGTCGAGGATCTCCTGGAGGCGACCCTGCAGTTCGGCCCCGTCCACCGGCACGACCGCCTCGACGCGGCGGTCCAGGTTGCGGGGCATGAGGTCGGCGGAGCCGATGAGGTAGCGGCGGTCCTCGCGAGGCCCGAAGGCGTAGATGCGGGAGTGCTCCAGGAAGCGCCCGACGACGGACCGCACGCGGATGTTGTCCGACAGCCCGGGCACCCCGGGGCGGAGGCAGCAGATGCCCCGGACGACCAGGTCGATCCGGGCCCCGGCGGCCGACGCCGCGTACAGCTCGTCGATCACCGGCGTGTCCACCAGGCTGTTCATCTTCATGACGATGCGGCCGTTCGCTCCCGCGTCGCGCTGGGCCCGCACCAGGTCCACCACCGCCGAACGCAACGACACCGGCGCCACCAGCAGCTTGCGGTAGTGGGCCTGGCGGCTGTACCCGGTGAGGAAGTTGAACAGCTCGGTGAGGTCGGCCCCGAGGTCGGGGTCGGCCGACAGCAGGCCCAGGTCCTCGTAGAGCCGGGCCGTCTTGGGGTTGTAGTTGCCGGTGCCCACGTGGCAGTACCGCCGGATCCCGCCCGGCTCGTCGCGGACCACCAGCGCCGTCTTGGTGTGGGTCTTCAGCCCGACCAGGCCGTAGACCACGTGGACACCGGCCTCCTCCAGGGCACGGGCCCAGGCGATGTTCGCCTGCTCGTCGAAGCGGGCCTTCAGCTCCACCAGGGCCGCCACCTGCTTGCCTGCCTCGGCCGCCCGGATGAGGGCCTTGACGATGGGACTGTCGCCCGAGGTGCGGTAGAGGGTCTGCTTGATGGCCAGCACCTGGGGGTCGGCGGCGGCCTGCTCGATGAACGCCTCCACCGAGGTGGTGAACGAGTCGTAGGGGTGATGGACCAGCACCTCCCGCTCGCCCACCACCGCGAACACGTCGACGGCCTCGCCCTCGGGCGGCGCCAGGCGGGGTTGGGTGACGCCCACCCAGGTGTCGTCCTTGAGCTCCGGGCGGTCGAGCTCGTACACCGACCACAGGCCTCCGAGATCGAGCGGGCCGTCCACCTCGTAGACGTCGTCCGCCCCCAGCTCGAGCTCCCGCAGGAGCAGGGACCTCGTCTCCGCGGACATCTGGGCGGCCACCTCCAGGCGCACCGCCTTGCCGAAGCGCCGGCGACGCAACTCCATCTCCACCGCCGCCAGCAGGTCGTCGGCCTCCTCCTCCTCGAGGGCCAGGTCGGCGTTGCGGGTCACCCGGAACGGCACGTGGCCGGCGACCTCCATGCCCGGGAACAAGGTGCCCAGGTGGGCGGCGATGACCTGTTCCACCGGGACGAAGCGCTCGCCGTCGGGCATGACGACGAACCGGGGCAGCAGCGGCGGCACCTTGACCCGGGCGAAGCGGTTCTCGCCCGTGGTCGGGTCGCGTACCGTCACCGCCAGGTTGAGCGACATGTTGGAGATGTAGGGGAAGGGGTGGCCGGGATCGACGGCGAGGGGCGTGAGCACCGGGAAGATCCGGTCCCGGAAGACGGCCACCAGGTGGTCGCGGTCGTCGTCGTCGAGGGTGTCCCAGCCCGACAACACCACGCCTGCGGTTCCCAGGGCGGGGACGACGCCGCCCAGGAAGGCCCGGCCCGAACGGTCGTAGAGGGCACCGACCAGCGCCCGGATGGCCCGCAGCTGGTCCAACGGCGTCATACCGTCGGGGCTGGTCACCGCCAGGCCGGCGGCCACCTGCTCCTTGAGACCGGCCACCCGGACCTGGAAGAACTCGTCGAGGCCGTCGCTGAAGATGGCCAGGAACTTGGCCCGCTCCAGCAGCGGCTGGCGCTCGTCCTCGGCCAGGGTGAGCACCCGGGCCGCGAAGTCGAGCCACGCCAGGTCCCGGTTCAGGTACCGGGCGGCCCGATCGCCGGGGTCGCCGCCGTCGGGGGCGGCCGGTGGGGCGGGCGCGGAGGCGGCGGCCGGCTCACGCACCTCGACGTCGGTCACCCCGTCACCGTAACGGACGCCTTCCGGCCCCAGCCGCGGGTCGGGCACGGGTGAGGCGGACCGGGGAGGTGTCCGACGGTGACCGCCGCGCGCTGGTCGGCACCCGCCACCGGTTGGCGCCGCCGGCCCGCGCCGCCGGGGCGGTGGAGGTGGCCGCCGCCCTGGTGGGCCTGCACGCCACCGACGCGGCGTCCGTCTACCTGTCCGTCGCCGCCCGGTCCCGCCACCCCGAGCTGGCGGCGGTGGACACCGCCCTTTACGACGACCGCACGCTGGTGCGCGTCCTCGGCATGCGCCGCACCATGTTCGTGGTGCCCGCCGAGCTGGCCCCCGTCGTCCACGGCGCCTGCACGGTGGCCATCGCCGCCCGGGAGCGGCGCCACCTGGTGCGCCAGCTGGAACAGGCGGGGGCGGGGGCCGATTGCGGGCGCCTGCTCCGCCAGGCGGAGGCGGAGACGCTGGCGGTGCTGGCCGAGCGGGGCTCGGCCACCGCCGCCGAGCTGTCGGCCGCCGTTCCCACCCTGCGCCGGACGTTCAGCTTCGGGGAGGGCACCAGGTGGGCCGGCACCCAGGGGCTGTCCACCCGCGTGCTGTTCCTCCTGTCCGCCGACGGCCACATCGTGCGGGGACGGCCTCGCGGCTCGTGGGTCAGCACCGCCTATCGGTGGTCCCCGACCGAGGCGTGGCTGGGGCGCCCCCTGACCGGCTTGGCACCGGCCGATGCCCGGGCCGAGCTGGCCCGCCGCTGGCTGGCCTCCTACGGTCCGGCGGCTGCCGCCGACCTGAAGTGGTGGGCCGGGTGGACGGTGGCCGAGGCGAGAGCCGCGCTGGCCGCCGCGGGGGCGGTGGAGGTGGACCTGGCCCCCGGCCCGGGCGTGGCGGCGGCCGGCGAGGAGCATCCGGCCGCACCGCCGGCGTCCGAGCCGTGGGCCGCCCTCCTGCCGTCCCTCGACCCCACCGTCATGGGCTGGCATGAGCGGGACTGGTACCTGGGGTCGCACCGGCCGCTGCTGTTCGACCGCTCCGGAAACGCCGGGCCCACCGTCTGGTGGGACGGCCGGGTGGTCGGCGGCTGGGCCCAGCGGGCCGGCGGCGAGGTCCGCGTCCGCCTGCTCCACGACGTCGGGGCCGACGGGCGGGCGGCGGTGGCGGCCGAGGCCGACCGCCTGCAGCGGCTCCTGGGCCACCGGCGGGTGACGCCCAGGTTCCGGACGCCGCTCGAGCGCGAGCTGTCGGCCTGACGGGCGGCCCCCAAAGGCGTCGGCGGGGTGCCCGGCGACGGGATTCGGGCGCACGATCCGGAGTGCCGAGCGGCGGCGCCGGCCGTACGGTTGGGCCATGCCCGACCTCGACGACGCCCGGTGGTCGGCGGTGGCGGCCCGAGACGCCACCGTCGACGGCGTGTTCCTCTACGCGGTGCGGTCCACCCGGGTCTTCTGCCGGCCGTCGTGCCCGTCCCGGCGTCCCCGGCGGGAGAACGTGGAGTTCTTCTCCACGCCGGCCGCCGCCTCGGCCGCCGGCTTCCGCCCCTGCCGGCGCTGCCGGCCGGAGTCCATGGCCGCCGACCGGCCCACCAACCGGGTCGTGGTGGCCGCCTGCCGGGCCCTGGAGGCGGCCGACCCGCCGCCCGACCTGGCCGCCCTGGCCGTGGCCGTCGGCCGCAGCCCCCAGCACCTCCAGCGGCTGTTCACCCGGGTGGTGGGCGTGTCCCCCCGCCGGTACGCCGACACCGTGCGCCTGCAACGGGTCAAGCGGTCCCTCCACGACGGCCGGCCCGTCACCGAGGCGGTGTACGACGCCGGCTACGGCTCGGCCCGGGGGTTCTACGAGCGGGCCTCTCTCCGCCTGGGCATGGCGCCCTCCGCCTACCGGGCCGGCGCCCCCGGCGTGGAGGTGGGCTGGGCGGTGGGCGGGTCGGCGGTCGGGCCGGTGCTGGTGGCAGCCACCGAGCGGGGCCTCTGCGCGGTGCGCCTGGGCCCCGATCCCGCCGACCTGGTGGACGGCCTGGCCGCCGAGCTGCCCGGCGCCCGGTTGTGCGAGCGTTCGGCCTCGCTGGGCGGCGTGCTGGACGCCGTCGCCACCCTGGCCGGTGGCCGACCGGCCGACCTGGGCCTCCCCCTCGACGTGGCGGGAACCGCCTTCCAGGCCCGGGTATGGGACGCCCTGCGGGCCATCCCGGCGGGCGAGACCCGCTCCTACGCCGAGGTGGCGGCCGCCGTCGGCGCCCCCGGAGCGGCCCGGGCGGTGGGCAGCGCCTGCGGGGCCAACCCGGTGGCCGTGGTCGTCCCCTGCCACCGGGTGGTGCGGGCCGACGGCTCCCTCGGTGGCTACCGGTGGGGCCTGGAGCTCAAGTCCCGCCTCCTCGCCGCCGAGGCCACCGCCCCCGGCGAGGCGGCGAGCGGCGAGCCGGTGCCCTCGGCGGCGGCGCCGGACCACGCGGGCCGGTGACCGGTCGTGGGGAGCCACCGGCGGGGGCGGGGGCGGCGGCGGCGCCTGCCGTGCGCCCCTGGTCTATCCTCCCGAGATGAGCCCGGGTGGCCGGGCCGTCGAGCTCGCTCACGTGCCCGACCCCGCGGCGGCCCTGGAAGCGGCTGCGTAGCCGGCCGCTGGGGCTCACCCGGCGGTGGCCGCGCCGGCCACCACCGGCCCCGGTCCGGCGGGGAGCCGGAGGGTGAACGTGGAGCCCTTGCCCTCCTGTGACTCCACCCGCACCTCGCCGCCGTGGTTGGCGGCCACGTGGCGCACGATGGCGAGGCCGAGGCCGGTGCCACCCGTGTCGCGCCCCCGGGCCCGGTCCACCCGGTAGAAGCGCTCGAAGATGCGTTCGAGGTCGCGGCCGGGTATCCCGATACCGGTGTCGGTCACGTCCAGCTCCACCCAGTCGCCGCCCCCGCGGGACCGCACGTCCACCGTCGACCCCTTGCCCGAGTACTTGACCGCGTTCTCCAGCAGGTTGAACAGGGCCGAGACGAGTTGGCGCCGGTCACCCGTGACCGTCAGGCGGCGGGAGGACTCCCCGAACGTGATGGTCACGCCCCGCCGCTCGGCCACCGGCCGCACCCGCTCGGCGGCCTGGGCCACCACCAGGTGGACGGCCACCGGCTCGCGCACCGGTGCCTCCTCGGACTCGATGCGGCTGAGGTCGAGCAGGTCGTCCACGATGCGGGCCACCCGCTGGGACTCCACCTGGAGGCGGTGGGCCAGGCGGTTGGCCACCTCGTGGTCCTCCTCGTCGGCCAACGTCTCCGCCAGCAGGGCGAGCGCCCCCACCGGGGTCTTGAGCTCGTGGCTGATGTTGGCCACGAAGTCTCGCCGGACCTCTTCCAGGTGCCGGCGCCCGGACACGTCCTCGATGACCGCCACCGCCCCGAGGCCCCGCCACGCGTCGTCCAGGGCGGTGGCCACGATGGTGAGGGTTCGCCGGGGCGGCCCGTAGAGCTCCAGCGTCTGGCGCTGCAGGCCCTCGTCGGCGGCCGCCGCCAGCAGGTCGAGCACCGCCTGGCGGGCCAGCGGCTCGGCGTGGTGCGTGCCCATGAACGCCGTCGCCCGCTCGTTCTCGAACACCACCTCCCCGCCCTCGTCGCACACCACCACGCCCTCGACCACCGCGCTCAGCGCACCCTCCAGGCGGTCGTGGGCCAGGCGGGCGTTGCCCCGTTCGGTGACCGCCCCCTCGGTCATGCGCTCCAGGCGGGCCAGGTTGCGCTCCAGGCCCAGCTTGCCCACCAGCTCGCCGCCCTCACTGTCCAGGCGGGCGGTGACCGACGCCAGCCGGCGGGCGACGCTGCGGCGGCTGAGCCCGGCCCACAGCAGGGTGACCAGGACCACCGCGGCGGCCACGGCGGCCACGACCGCATCGACGGCGGCCACGTGCATCGTCCCAACCATAGGCTCGGCCTTCGCCCGCCCGGGGCGATGCGACGTCGGCCGCCGCCGGTCCCTGCGGACAGTCTTTGCCGACTCCGGCCCCGCTCGTCGCGTGCGGCGGCCCCCGGCCACCGCCCGTCGGAAGCGGGCGGCTACCGGCCGCTGCCGATGACGGCGGCGGCGGGCAGGGTCACCAGGCCCCTGGCGCCGCCGTAGGCGCGGGTGGCCACCTCCACGTAGCGGTCCCGCAGGGCGGCCCGCTCGTCGGGGGTGGCGGCGGCCAGCACCGCGCCGGTGCGAGGCGTGCCGGCCGCCACCGCATCGAACCAACGACCGGGGTCGACGGTGAGCCCCCATCCCACCCGCACGACCATCACGTCCTGCAGGCCGGCCGCATCCAACAGGGCGCTGAGGTGGGCGTCGTCGGCGTACAGGGCGCTGTCCGGCCCGGGCGGGGCGGCACCGACCACCCCCAGGGACTCGGCCACCGGGCCGAACAGGCCCAGCGCCGGGTTGGCGGTGGGCACGTCCCAGACGCTCAGAGCCACCCGGCCCCCGCTCACCCGGGCCAGCTCGCCCACCACCGGCAGGGGGCGGGCCAGGTGGTTGAGCAGGAACCCGGCCACCACCGCGTCGAACCGGCCGTCGGGGAAGGGCAGGGCCCCGGCCGGCGACCGGAGGACCTTGATGCCGGCGGCCCCGGCCAGGCCCACCATGGCCGCCGACTGGTCGACGGCCACCACCCGGGCGCCCCGGTCCAGCGCCGCCCGGGCCACCACGCCGGGGCCTGTGGCCACGTCGAGCACCGACGCCCCGGCGGTGACGCCGGCGACGTTCAGCAGGGCGCCGGCCGCTCCCCGGGTGAGCTCGGGGAGCGCCGCCCCGTAGGCGACGGCCCGGGCCTCCCACGCATCGCGCTCCCAGGACGCGAAGGCGTCGAGGTGGCCGTCGTCGCCCCTCATTCCTCGGTCCCCGCTCCCCGGTCCCACCGGCCGGGGCCCGGGTGCACGGGACCGGCCGCTCGGCTCAGGTGCCGTCGATGTCCTCGTCGGGGACGCCGAGGTCCCATTCCAGGATCAACGACTCCCGCTCGGCGTCGCGCACGACCCGCTCCCGGTTGCGCCGGAACTGCGGGTCGTGGGGCGGCAGGAGCAGCAGGCGGGCGAGGGCCCGCTCCTTGAAGGACTCGATCACCGCCCGGTCCCCCCCGAACTGGGACACGATCTCCCAGTGGGGCGCCACCGGCCCCTGGTAGATGATGCGGATGTGGCCGCGCGGGGGGCGGTCTTCGAGCTCCTCGGGTGCGGTGGCCATGCCGCCCAGGGTAACCGGGGAACCGCAGCCGATCCGTCGGGGGTCACACCTCCGTAGGAACGGTTGGAACCGACAGCCGCTCCCGCCCGTTGTCGTGTACGGGGAGGCCGAACAGGAGGGTCGATGGACACCACATGGATGGCCGACGGGAACTGCCGGGACCAGTCGCCCTCCCTGTTCTTCCCGAGCGACGGGGTGGGCGTGGAGGTGGCCCGCCGGGTGTGCGCCGGATGCCCGGTGCAGGAGCCGTGCCTCGAGTACGCCCTCCGCCACGGCATCGACCATGGCGTCTGGGGCGGGGCGTCCGAGCGGGAGCGCCGCCGCATCGCCCGCCGCCGGCGCCTGGAGCGGGCCGCGGCCGGCGCCAGCATCGGGGCCTGAGGTCCTGACAGGGCGACCCCGGGGCCCGGGCGGGGCCGGCCTTGGGCCGGGGGCCGGGCGGGCCCGGGCGGGGGGCCGGAGCGACCCGGCGTCGCCCCGTTCAGCCGGCCAGCGGCTCCAGGAGCGACCGGCAGACCTGGCGCAGGCGGCCCACCAGGGAAGAACCTCCGGCCGCCGGCAGGGCGGCGGCGGCCGCCTCCAGATGCTCCACCGGAGCGTCGCTCACCAACGAGTAGAGGGTGTGGCCGGCGTGGCGGAGGAGGATGTGGCCGCCCGGCCAGCCGTAGATCCAGGCGTGGCCCGACCCCACTGGAATGCGGGTGCCCGAGGAGGGGACGGCGAGCCCGCCGGGCTGCTCGAAGACGGAGAGGTCGTAGAGACCGTCGCTGTACAGGAGCTGCACCACGCCCTGCTCCCGGTAGGCGCCCAGGCGCCGGTAGCCGCCGGGCAGCGTGGCCGGGGCCGGCCCCCCGCCGGTGACCGACATCAGGCTGGGCGAGTGGTCCACCGGGTCGGGGGGCGGCGGCACCGTTCCCGGCGGGTCGAGCTGGAGGGCCGAGAAGGCGACCACGCGCGACGTGGTGGCCGCCGTGCCCACCTGCTCGCGTCGCAGCAGGAGCCCGGTGGCGGTGTCCAGGAACAGCCGCTCGACCAGCGTGCTCCCCTGGCGCACGTCCAGGACCCGCGTGGGCCGGGAGGCCACGGTGGCCACCGGGTCGCCGGCGGCTGGTTGGACGACGTACTTGGCCGACGGGTCGGGCCGCCCGGAAGCCACCGGCGAGCTCGACCACAACAGGTCCCAACCGCCCGTCTGGCGCCGGATCATGCTGGCCCCGCTGGTGTCGGCGAGGGCGGTGGTGGCTCCCTGGACCTCGATCCACCCGTCCTGGCCGCGGACCACCATCTGGTCGGTGTGGGCCCCCGACCGGTCGCTCCAGGTCACCTCCACCACTCCGACGAACGACAGGCGGGCGGCGGCCGCCCGGGCCTCGTCGATCGGGTTGGGCGGCGGGTCGGCGGCGGCCGGCAACGGGGCGGCGGCGGCCGCCATCAGGGCGGCCAGGGCGGCGCCGGCCACCAGGGCGCGGCGAGTCAACGCCGGAACGAGACGGGCACGGCCACCGGCGCCAGGTGGCTGACCGGGTCCCCCCCGCCCACCGCGGTGGCGTGGGCCTCGATGAAGCGCCCCACGGGCGGGGACGTGGCGGGATCGGGGGGCGAGGACAGGCCGACGACGCCCAGGGCGGCTGCCGCGCAGCCGGCCAGGGCGGCCACACCCAGCCGTCGCCGCCGATGGAGGTCGACGACCGCACTGCCCGCCCGCCGACGTACTGGTTCCGAAGGGAGGCGGGCGGCGACCAGTGGGGCGGCGGGCGCCGGCAGGCCGGCGAACGACTCCAGGGCGGCGGGGCCGGCGGCGATGCGGGCGTAGAAGGTGGCGGGCGGCTCCACCGGTGGCAAGGCCCGGACCCACGCCCGGGCCAGGGCCACCGCCGCGTGCTCCGCCGCGCACTCCCGGCACCCGGCCAGGTGGGTGCGGGCGGCGGCCACGTCGGCGGTCGGCAGCTCGCCGTCGAGGAGGGCGCTCAGCAGGTCGCCCAGGTGGCCGGAGCCGGGCCCGGCGGGCGCCAGGTCGTCGGTCACGACAGCGCCTCCCGCAGCAGGGCCCGGCCCCGGTGGATGCGGCTGCGCACGGTGCCGAGGGGCACGTCCAGGGAGGAGGCGATCTCCTCGTACGGCAGGCCGACCACGTCGCACAGCACGACCGCCGCCCGGTACTCGGCCGGAAGGCGGACGAGGGCGGCAGCCACGTCGGCGGGCAGGGCCTCCATGTCCAGGGCGACGTCGGCGGCCGGCGTGGGTGGGAGCACCCGCTCGGGCTCCTCGGGCACCACCTCCGCCGGGCGGCGCCGGCGGCGGCGGACCTCGTCGAGGAAGGCGTTCGTGGTGATGCGGCTCAGCCACCCTTCCAGGTTCCCCGGCTGGTAGCTGCCCAGGCCTCGCTGGACCCGGAGCAGCACCTCCTGCACGAGGTCCTGCGCGTCGTCGTCGTTCCCTGTGAGGCGGTAGGCCACGGTGTAGAGGAAGTGCCCGTGGTCCCGGGCCACTTCTTCCCACGTGGGGACCCCACTGCCCGTCATGGTGAACGACGGCCGCAGCCGCCAGGTTCCCTACGTCGGTGGGGAGGCGTCCCGCCGGCCGCGGGCCTCACGCTCGGCCAGGAGAGCGTCCAGCTCGGCCTTGGTCATGGTGACCTTCTCCTCGGCCGCCGGGGCAGCGCCGGCCGCCTCGCCGTCGCTCACGCCCTTCTTGAACTCCTTGGACGCCTCACCCAACGACCGGGCCAGCTTGGGGAGGCGGGTGGCCCCGAACAGGAGGAACGCCAGGATGAGGATGATGGCCAACTCAGGCACTCCCAGGCCTCCCATGTTCGTCAGGCTACAGGGTGGGGGCCCGGCGCGAAGGTACGGCCGTGCTGGAGTGCGTCGTCAACGTCAGTGAGGGACGCCGGCCGGACGTGGTGGCGGCGCTGGCGGCGGCCGGCGGCCGGTGCCTGCTGGACGTGCACTCCGACCCCCACCACCACCGGACGGTGCTCACCCTGGCCGGCGGGGCCGACCTGGAGGCGGCGGTCGCGGCGGTGGCGGCCGAAGCGGTGCGCCGCCTGGACCTGGGCGACCATGTCGGCGCCCACCCCCGCCTGGGCGTGGTGGACGTCGTGCCGTTCGTCCCCCTGGGCGACGCCACCCTCGCTGACGCCGTCGGCGCACGAGGCCGGTTCGCGACGTGGGCGGGGGCCGACCTCGCCCTGCCCTCCTTCCTGTACGGGCCCGAGCGGTCCCTGCCCGAGGTACGCCGCCGGGCGTTCGTGGACCTCCCCCCCGACGCCGGCCCGGCCGAGCCCCACCCGTCGGCCGGCGCGGCGTGCGTGGGGGCGCGAGGGGTGCTGGTGGCTTACAACGTGTGGTTGGCCGCCGGGGCGGACGTAGCCGAGGCTCGGGAGGTGGCGGCCGCCGTCCGGGGGCCGTCGGTGCGGGCCCTGGGCCTGGACGTGGGGGGGCGGGCCCAGGTTTCCATGAACCTGCTGGACCCGGGCCTGGTCGGGCCGGCCGCCGCCTTCGACGCGGTGGCAGCCCGGGCCCGGGTGGCGGGGGCCGAACTGGTGGGCCTCGTCCCCGCGGCGGTGCTGGCGGCGGTGCCCGAGCACCGGTGGGCCGGGCTCGACCTGGCCCCCGACCGCACCATCGAGGCGCGCCTCGCCTGACCGGGCCGGCCTGAGGTCGCCGGCCTGAGGTCGCCGGCCGGCCAGCCTGGCTGCGGCCCCCTCGTGGGGAGGGGCCGCAGCCGGCGGCGGGTGGGGGCGGGGTGACGGTCGGCCGGCTCGGCGTCGGCCCGGCGTCGGCTAGGCGGAGGCGGGGGTGCCGACCTCCCGGGGGCCCGCCGACCGCTGGCGGCGGATGCGGCGGCGCTCCCGCTCGGAGAGGCCGCCCCAGATGCCGAACTTCTCGCCGTTGACCAGGGCGTACTCCAGGCAGTCCTCACGGACCACGCACCCCCGGCACACCGCCTTGGCCTCCCGGGTGGACGCGCCACGCTCCGGGAAGAAGAGGTCGGGATCCACGCCCAGGCAGTTGGCCTGGCCCTGCCATGTGCGGTCACCCTGGTCGAACCTGTGTCCTCGTCGTTCCATCGGTTCGCTACTCCCTCACGCCGGCCGGCTCCCAGGGGGCTCCCGGACGCCATACCACCGATGTAATTACAACTGTGTGATCATGGCCCACGGGGAGACGGGCGCGCAAGCCGCAGGGGGAGCAAACTGTCCCCGTGCGGGTCACGGCCACCTCGGGTGACATCACCACCCTCGCCGTGGACGCCATCGTGAACGCCGCCAACGAGACCCTCCTCGGGGGTGGCGGCGTGGACGGGGCCATCCACCGGGCCGCCGGTCCCGAGCTGGTCGAGGCCTGCCGTGCGGTCGGCGGCTGCCGGCCGGGGGACGCCCGGGCCACGCCCGGCTTCGCCCTCCCCGCCCGCTGGGTGATCCACACCGTCGGCCCCGTCTGGCGCGGCGGCGGGGCCGGGGAGCCGGAGACGCTGGCCTCGTGCTACCGAAGGTCCCTCCAGGTGGCCGACGAGCTGGGCGCGGCCACGGTGGCATTCCCCGCCATCTCCACCGGCATCTACGGCTACCCCCGGGACGCGGCCGCCGAGGTGGCGGTGGGGACGCTCACCTCCACGCCCACCGCGGTGACCGAGGCCATCCTGGTGGCCTTCGACCCGGCCACCCTCGACCTCTACCGGTCCCTGCTGGGGGAGGCGGCCTGATGCCCGGCCCCACCGGGCTCTTCCTGCTGGTGATCGCCCTCGGGCTGCTGTCGCTGCCCATCGCCGGCATCCTCGACGCCGTTCGCCGGCCCGTCCTGCAATGGACCCGGGTGGGCCTGAACCGCATCACCTGGGTGGCCCTCATGGCCGTCGGCACGGTGCTGGGGTTCGGCGTGCTCGGGGTGGTGGCCGCCATCGAGTACCTGATCTCCGTCCGCCCCAAGCTCCAGATGGCGGCCGAGATGGGCGGCGAATAGGCCCGCTCCGGTCACCCCCAGGCGCCCCGTCGGTGCCGGGGTCATCCCGGCTGGTGGCGAGGCTCCCAGGAGAAGCATTTCAACGCCACCACCGCGCCGGCCACGCCCCAGGCGGCGAGCACCAGGAGCGGGACGGTGGGCAGCGCGGCCTGGCGGGGGCCGGGGAACAGCGCCTGGTGGAGCGCCTGGGCCAGGCGACCCACCGGGAAGGCGTTGGTGATGACCCGGAGGACGGCGGGGGCGCGGGCGATGGGGATGAAGACGTTGGACACGAACAGCAAGGGGAACACCACGGCGTTCACGATGGCCGGCGATGCGTCGGCGTTGGGGATGAGGGCGGTGACGGCCAGGCCGAGCGCCGAGAAGGAGGCCGCCCCGACGGCCAGGCTCACCGCCAGAGCAGGGACCGAGTCCCACGGGACCCGCACGCCGTAAGCCACGGCGCTGAACGCGACCGACACCACCACGAGGAGCCCGGCCACCGCCACCGCGTGGACGATGCGTGCGGCCAGGTACACCCAGGGAGGCAGCGGTGTCCCCCGCAGGCGCTTGAGGAAGCCGCCCTCACGGGCGAAGGTCACGCCGATGGCGAGGTTGGTGTAACAGGCGCCGATCACCGAGAAGGTGTCGATGCCGGCCAGCGTGAAGGTGGCCGAGCTGACCGAGCGGCCGCCGACGGACGTGGGCGCGGTACCGAACAACACCGAGAAGAGCACCAGGAACATCACCGGCAGCGCCAGGGTGAAGAACGCCGATGCCGGGTTGCGCCAGAACGCCCGGTTGGCCGAGCGCACGTGGGCGCCGACCAGTGCCAGGGTGCTCATGGCCGGTCCCCGGCCGACGGCCCTCGCCCGGTGAGGCGCAAGTAGGCCTCCTCCAACGACGGCTGGCTGACGCGCAGCGCCTCCAGCCGGCAGTCGTTGGCCAGCGCCCACCCCGTGAGCTCGTGGACCAACCGGGTGGCATCATCGCCGGCCAGGCAGACGACCCGGTCGGCGGTGGACGTGGGCGTTCCCAACCCGACGGGGAGGGGGGGCGCGCCGTCCGGCAACCGGAAGGAGACGACCGACGGGGCCGGCCCACCGAGGTGGTGCGGCGGGCCCTCGGCCACGATCGAGCCGTCGGCGATGACGGCGACCCGGTCGGCCAGCTGCTCGGCCTCCTCCATGTCGTGGGTGGTCAGGAAGATCGTGGTGCCCCGCCGGGCGAGGTCCCCGACGAGGTCCCACGCGCCGCGCCGGGCGGAGGGGTCGAAGCCGGTGGTGGGCTCGTCGAGGAAGAGGAGGTCGGGGTCGCCGACAAGGGCGATGGCGAAGTCGAGGCGCCGGCGCTGGCCGCCGGACAAGGTCCGCACGAGCTGGCGCCTGACCGGCGCCAGGCCCACGGCCTCGAGCACGTCCGCCGTCGCCCGCCGCCGAGGGTAGGGGGCACCCAGCAGGTCGACGGTCTCCGACGCCGTGAGGTACGAGTCGATGCCGGTGGACTGCAGCACGATGCCGATCCCGGCCCTGAGCCGGGGATCGCCCCGGGCAGGGTCGGCACCGAGGACCCGTACAACACCGGCGTCGCGGCCCCGGAACCCCTCCAGGATCTCGACCGTCGTGGTCTTCCCGGCGCCGTTCGGGCCCAGGAGGGCGAAGACCTCGCCCCTGGCCACCGACAGGTCGACGCCCCGCACCGCCGGCCGTCCCCGGTACGACTTGCGCAGGCCCCGCACCTCCACCGCCAGGCCGCCGTCAACGGCCCGGGCGGCGCCCGACCGGTCGGCGGCCGGGCTCGGGGGGGCGCGACGCGGCCGTCGACGGGGGGCCGGCGATCGGCGGGCGGTGCGACGGCCGGGGCCGGGGGGCCGCACCGGCGTCACCTCCGCCCTGGCCCGGTGGCGCCCACGTCGACCCCGTTGATCAGCTCCCGGAGGGCGGCCACCTCGGCGGCGAACGCGGCGCGCCCGGCCTTGGTCGCGGCCACCCATGTGCGGGGCCGCCGCCCGTCGAACGTCTTGGTGATGCGCACCAGGCCGGCTTCCTCCAGGACCTGGAGGTGCCGGGACAGGTTTCCGTCGGTGACCGCCAGCGACGCCTTGAGGAACCCGAAGTCGGCCCGGTCGGCCTCGGCCAGCACGGCCAGGATGCCCAGGCGCACCCGCTGGTGGACGACGTCGTCGAGGCGCTGCGACGGGTGGGCGCTAGCCACGGTCGCCGTGGCGCAGCACCAGCCCGGTGGTGGTGAAGGCGAGCCCGAAGGCCAGGGTGAGCACGGCATCGGGGTGGGCGGTGTGGCGGGCGGCGACGGCGGCGACCGCCGCCCCCAGGGCGATCGACACACCGGCCACCGGCCAGCTGCGCTCCAGCCGGGCGAAGGCCAGGTAGGCGGCGGCGACCACCAGCATCGGGCCGACGGCCGAACGAGTGGTTGCCCCGACCACCCAGGCGGCCACGAAGAAGGCGACACCAAGAACCGTGTAGATGCCGCCCTCCACGCAGACGCCCAGGCCCAGAGCCCGGTCGTGGTAGTGGCGGCGGGTGGCGTAGGCCCCGGCCGGCCAGGCCACCAGCCAGAACAGCCCCAGGCCCCACCCGTCGCCCAGGAACCCGAACGGCGTGGCGGCCAGGCCCAACAGGCCGAACAGCACGAGCGGGAACCAGGCCGGGTGCACGGCCGCCCGGGTCCGGCGCCGGACCTCGTCGACCTCCCGGAGGGTGGCCACCACGTCATCCCTCGCCCCGCCACTCCCGTCTGCATCCACGCAAACTACTTTACCACGCAAAGCCAGGCTGCCGCCAGACCTTTGGTCAGCCCGCCCGGCGGGTCCGCTTCTGGTCGATGAAATCCACGAGGACGTAGTCGCCCAGCGTCTCGGGGGTGGTGAAGAAGACCCGGCCCCGGTTGATGCGACTCATGCGCTCGACGAATTCCTGGAGGTGAGGGGTGGCGTCGAGCATGAAGGTGTTGATGCGGATGTGCTCGCGCGTGCAGCGCAGCACCTCGGTGAGGGTGGCCTCCACCGTCTCCCGGGTGGGCGGGTAGGAGAAGACGGGCTCGCCGCCGGCGCTGATGTGGGCGGTCGGCTCGCCGTCGGTGATCATGATGACCTGCTTGGTGCCCGGACGGCCGGCCAGCATGGTGCGGGCCAACAGCAGGGCGTGCTGCATGTTGGTGCCGAACACGAAGTCCCACGACACCTCGGGGAGCTGGTCGGGGCGCAGGGCACGGGCCACCTCGCTGAACCCCACGATGCCGAGGTAGTCGGCGGGGAACTGGCCCGAGATCAACGCGTGCAGGGCCACGGCCGTCTTCTTGGCGGCCAGGAAGTTGTCGCGCATGGGCATGGAGAGCGACAGGTCGAGCAGCAGGACGGTGCTGGCCCGGGTCAGGGTCTCGGTGCGCTCCACCTCGAAGTCCTCGGGGATCAGAGACACGGGGAGGCCGCCGCCGGGACGGTGACCGGCCCGGGAGGCCGGTCCGGACAGACGGAGCAGGGAGTTGCGGATCGTCCGCTCGATGTTGAGGTTGAACGGGTCGCCGAACTCGTAGGGCTTGGTGTCGTAGCTGCGCTCGTGCCCGGGGCCCTCCCGGTCCTGGGGGTGGCGGCCCAGGCGGTCCTTGGCCAGGCGGGCGAACAGGTCGGCCAGGGCGTGCTGGCCGATCCCCCGCAATCCCCGGGGCGTCAGCTCCAGGCGACCCTCCCGGCGCTCGACCAGGCCCGCCTCCTCCAGCAGCCGGGCCAGCTCGGCCAGCCGCTCCAGGCTGGCCGCCCCGCTGTCGCCCAGCAGGTCGCGGGCGACCTCGATGTCCACCTCGGCCAGGGCGCCGGGCGACGCCGCCCCCGAGAGCAGGCCCTCCAGGGCGTCGATCTGGCCCAGGCGGTCCACCAGCTGCACGGCGTCGAGCATCCCGAGGGGGTCGGAGCCCCGGGTCTGGTAGCGCTCGCCCCAGCCCATGTCCGGGAACAGGCCCTGCAGGTTGCGGCCCAGCTGGTCCATCTGCCAGCGCAGGTCCACGTCGTCGAGGAGCTGGTCGGCGAGCCGCCGCAGCTCGGCCCGCTGCTCGGCCGAGAGGGAGTTGAGGAACGACTGGAAGGCGGCCATCTGGGCGGCCATCTGCTCCAGCAGCTCGTCCAGGGTGGCGGGGTTGTCGGGGAAGAAGTCGCCGTAGGAGGCCATGAAGCCGTCGAAGTCGGGCTCCTCGCCCCGCGCCCGCTGGTCCAGCATGCGGTTCAGGGCGGCCAGCATGTCCTTGGTGCGGGCCAGCTGCTCGGGGGACACGTCGGCCATGGCCCCCGCCATCTGGTTGAAGCGGCTCTGCATGAGCTGCGAGCGCAGGCGCTCCACCAGCTCCTCGAACCGCCGCCCGGCGTCGGCCGAGGTGAACTCGTAGGCCTGGAGGGCGCCCACCTGGCCGGCCAGGTCGGAGGGCAGCAGGTCGAGCCGGAGGTGGCGCTCGTCGGCCGCCGCCCGGGCGACCTCCCGGCGCCGCTCGTCGCCGGAGCGGTCCGCCTCGGCCGCCGAGCGGTCCACCGCCGCCCGCTCCTGGGCGACGATCTCCCGCAGCTCCCGGGCGATCTCCTCGAAGGCGCCGCCCAGGTCGCCCTTGGCCAGCTCCTCGCGGCGGCGCCCGCGCAGGCGCTCGAGGAGGTCGCGCAGGCCGGCCAGTCGCTCGCCGTCGGGGCCCCGCAGGCCCTGCTGGAGCAGGCGGCGCAGGGCGGCGTCCAGGTCGCCGTGGTAGATGACGTCGTCGCTGAGCTGGGAGAGGACGTCGTCGGCGTCCAACTCGAAGCCGGTCTGGGTGCCGTCCCAGCGGGAGTAGCGGAACCCGGCGGGCACGGTGGATAGGCTACCGACCCGCCAGGGTCGTCGTGCCGCCCGGCCTGGAGACAGCCGGTCGAGCGGCTTCGAGCGGCGGAGGAGCCAGCTTGCTGTTCAAGACGCACGACCAGCCCGTCGAGGGCGACCGCCAGCAGGGCGACGTGGCGGTGGGGGAGCCGGTCCTGGCCACCAGGGGCGCGCTGCCCGTCGAAGGGGACCCGGACCTCCCGGCGCCCGTCGCCACCCGGGTGACCAGCCGGGACGTGGCCGCGCTGGTCGGGCTCGTCCTCCTGCTCGCCGTCCTGTGGGGCCGGGCCGCCGGCGTGTGGTTCTGGGTGGACGAGGGCATGTCGGTCGGGATCTCCTCGCACGCCCTGTCGGCGATCCCGCACCTGCTGACCCACGACGGATCGCCGCCGCTGTACTACGTCCTCCTCCACGCCTGGATGGCGGTGTTCGGGTCGTCCGAGCCGGCCACCCACCTCCTGTCGCTGTTGGCGGCGCTGGCCACGGTGCCCGTCGGCCTGTGGGCGGGATGGAGCCTCCGGGACCGGCGGACAGGGTGGATTCTCGCCGTCCTGCTCGGCCTCAACCCGTTCCTGGCGACCTACGCCAACGAGACGAGGATGTACTCCCTCGTCGTCCTTTTCGGGCTCCTCACGGTGGCGACCTTCGCCCACGCCTTCGTGCTCCGACGACGGCACTACGTCCCCGCCTTCGCCCTGTCGCTGACCCTGCTGGCCTACACCCACAACTGGGGCCTGCTCCTCGGCGTCGGAGCCGGCGTGGCACTCATGGTCTGCGCCTTCACGTCGCCCGAGCCCCGCCGGGTGCTGCTGGACGGCGTCCTGGCCTTCGGGGCCGTGGCTGTCGCCTACCTGCCCTGGGTTCCCACCCTGCTTACCCAGATCGCCCACACCGGGGCGCCCTTCTCTCAACCCCCGACGCTGGAGCGGGCCCGCAGCGACATCCTCGCCGTCTTCGGCGACCCCGTGGCGGTGGTGGCGCTCGGTCTGGGAGCGGGAGCGGCCCTGGTCGGCATCCTCCGACCGCCCTGGGACCGGCGATCGCTCGGCATCGTCGTCGCCACCGTGATCCCGTCTGTGGCCCTCGCCGTGGGATGGCTGTTCTCCCGCCAGGACTCCGCGTGGCAGGTCCGGTACCTGGCCGTCATCGTCGGCCCCGTGCTCCTGGTCTTGGCCGCGGGGTTGGCTGGTGGCGGCCGGGGGGCGGTGGCCGCCCTGGCGATCTACGGGATGCTGGCCGGGCCCATCGCCGTGAAGCACCCTCGCACCGAGAAGAGCGACATCAAGGTCGTGGCCGACCGATTGGGCCCGACGCTGCGGCCCGGCGACCTGGTGGTCACCGACTTCGGGCGGGTGCCGGTGCTCGCGTACTACTTCCCGCCCGGCCTCCGCTACGCGGAATCCACGGGCCTGGTGGCCGACGAGCGGGCATCCGACCAGAGCGACGGCACCGCCCGACTGCGCCAGAGCGACCCGACGCGCACGGTGAAGCCCCTCTTGGACACGGTCGCTCCCGGGGGGCACGTGGCCGTGATCTGCCCGGCCATGGCGTACCTCAAGCCCGACGACACGGAGTTCGTGCAGCTCATCTACCGGCGCTGCCAGGAGTCCAAGGCGGTGGTGGCCGCCGATCCACGGTTCCGACTCGACGACCACCGCGACACCGACGCCGGCATCGACACCATCTACGCTCCCGTCACGAGCGACCTCTTCACCCGCATCTGACCGTCGGCGCCGGCCCCGTGCGGGCGCCTCGGCGGCGGTGGGCCGCTACCGGGCCCGGTACGTGGCCCGGGCGCCGGCCGCGTCCTTGTTCAGGCGGCGGGACAGGTGGAGGCCCTCGAGCACGAGCTCGGCGGCGCTGGCCAGCGCCGCGGGGGTCTCGCCCTCGGCCAGGGGGAGGACGGCGGCCCGCAGGGCCGGGAGGCGCGCCAGCATGTCGACGTAGTCGGACGACGGCACGTCGTCACCGGCCAGCACCGCTACTCCCCCGTCGAACTCCGCCACCGCGTCCCGCAGGCGGTCCAGGGGGCACCGCTCCTTGAAGACGCCCACCACCGCCGCCTTGACCAGGCGGTCCAGGGTGGCGTCGGCCCGGCCCTCCTCGAACGCCTCGATCTCGACCTTGCCGGCGGTGGACGAGGCCAGCGCCACCAGGTCGGTCACCCGGGGGACGGCCTCGGGCTCGCCCAGCCGGAGGGCCCGGCGGGTGGCGTTGGCCACCATGGTCTCGTAGTTGGCGATCGACAGGCGCACCGAGACGCCCGACCGTTGGTTGACGTGGGGGCTGCGGCGGGCCTCGTGGGAGATGGCGGCGACGATGGCCGCCATGTGGTCGGGGACGTGCACGGTGACGCCGGCGGTGGCCGCCACCGAGGCCTCCTGGGCGACGATGGCCAGCTCGGTGTCGGTGTCGAGGGGGTAGTGGGTGCGGATCTGGGCGCCGAAGCGGTCCTTGAGAGGGGTGATGATCCGGCCCCGGTTGGTGTAGTCCTCGGGGTTGGCGGAGGCCACCAGCAGGACGTCGAGGGGCAGACGGATCTTGTAGCCCCGCACCTGGATGTCGCGCTCCTCCAGCACGTTGAGCAGGCCCACCTGGATGCGCTCGGCCAGGTCGGGCAGCTCGTTGATGGCGAAGATGCCCCGGTTGGTCCGGGGCACGAGGCCGTAGTGCAGGGTCAGCTCGTCCGAGAGGTACCGCCCCTCGGCCACCTTGATGGGGTCGACCTCGCCGATCAGGTCGGCGATGGACGTGTCCGGCGTGGCCAGCTTCTCGCCGAACCGGGCGCTGCGGTGGACCCACTCCACGGGGGTGTCGTCGCCGTGCTCGCGGACGAGGTCGCGGGCGTAGCGCGACACCGGGTGGTAGGGGTCGTCGTTGATCTCGGAGCCGGCCACCACCGGCGTGTACTCGTCCATCAGGTCGACGAGGGAGCGGATGATCCGGGTCTTGGCCTGGCCCCGCTCACCGAGGAACACGACGTCGTGGCCGGCGAGCAGGGCGTTCTCCACCTGGGGGAGGACGGTGTCGTCGTAGCCCATGACGCCCTCGACCACCGGGCGGCCGGCCGCCACCCGGGCGGCGGCGTTGCGCCGCACCTCCTCCTTGACGGGGAGCGACTCCCAGTCCGACTCCTTGAGCTGCCCCAGGGTTGCCGGTCTCGACATGGCGGCCCAACCTACTCTTGGCCCGATGCGACCGGTCTTCACCAGGGCGGCCTGGTTGGCGGCCGTGCTGGCGGCGTCGTGGGTCGGGCTGGCCGCCTGCTCGGGGTCGTCGGGGGCCGGTGGCGGGGCGGCCGGTGGGGCAGGCACGACGGCCGGGTCGGTGGTGGTGCCCGGTCCCGGCCAGGTGTTCGTGACCGGTGACGTGGCTCACTTCTCGGCCGACGACGCCCAGATCGCGACACCGCTGGCGTCGCCCTTCACCCTCAGCGCCACCGAGCGGGGAGCGGGCAATGCCACCATCGAGAACGCCCTGGTGGCCGGCCGCCGCTCGACCATCTCCTGGGGGACGGGCACGCCGCTGCCCATCTCCAGCACCGGCCCCGGGGGCCTCGACCTGGGTGCCGCCCACGTGGACGTGGACGCCGGCGGCGTGACCTGGGGCCTCGACGGGGTGGCCCGCGGCTTCCTCCCCGGGACGTACCGGGCCGGTGCCCCGGTGGCGGTCGGCAGCGGCGGCATCGCCGCGCCGCGCGACTCGGTGGACTTCACCGCCGACGACAAGACGGTGATCACCACCAGGGGTGGCGTGGTCGTGCACCTTGACCCCCGGCCCCTGGTCGTCAGCGGCCCCGGCAAGGTGGCGGTGTCGGGCCGCCTAAGGGTGGAGACGCCGGCGGCGGCCAAGGCCGCCGCCACCGTCACCTTCGGGCCGGGGGCGTTCAAGGTCACCTTGACCCCCGGCGGCAGCGGCGCCCGGATGGACAGCGTCCTCCAGGGCCCGTTCACCGCGACGTAGAAGCCGCCACTGCCTGCCCCGGGGCGGTGCCCCGCCCGTCGCCGATCACGGGCGCCCGGTCGCCGTCCAGGACCACCCGTTGGGATACGTCAGCGCCGGCTGGCCACGAAGACGGGTATCTCCCGGGCCGTCTTGGCCTGGTACTCGGCATAAGGCGGGTAGGCGGCCACCGCCCGCTCCCACCACACCTCCCGTTCCTCGCCGGTGACCCGCCGCACCCGTGCGTCGAACGGCTCGGGGCCGTCCTGGATCATCACCGCCTCCGGGTCGGCCTCCAGGTTGTAGAACCACACCGGGTGGTCGGGCGCCCCTCCCTTCGAGGCCACCAGGACGTACTCGCCCTCGTGCTCGACCCGCATGAGCGGCGTCTTGCGGATCCTGCCCGTCCGGTTGCCGCGGGTCGTCACGATGATCACCGGCAGCCCGGTGTCACGCAGGGTGTTGGCCCGCTGGCCACCCGACGCCTCGTACTCCGCGACCTGGTCCCGCACCCACTGCTGGGGGCTGGGCTCGTACTCCCCGTCCAGCAACATCGACCGACTCTAGACCGGACACGGGGCCGATCGGGGCCCCCGGTCGCGCCTTTGGCCCCGGACCCCTGGCCCGCCGGCCGGTCGGTAGGCTGCGGCCGCCATGCGCACCGTTCCGCTCGCCGCCGGGGCGCTTCTCGCCCTCACCCTCGCCGCCTGCGGCGGCGGTTCCACGACCACGTCGGCCACGCCCACGTCGGCCACGCCCACGACGGCCACCACGGCCGCCCCCACCGGCCAGGGCAGCCAGTTCTGCTCTCTCATCAAGACATACCGCGACCGCCTGGCCGGCCTCTCGGGGGCCAGGTCCACACCCGCCCAGATCCGCCAGTTCGCCACTGACCTGGGCACCGCCATCCAGCAGGCGGTGGCCGTCGCTCCCGCCGAGATCAAGGCCGACGCCACCCTGGTGGCCGGTGCCGCCGGCGACTACCTGGCCGCCCTCAAGGCGGCCGGCTACGACCTCAGCAAGCTGCCATCCAGTGCCAGCGCCCGGTTCTCCGCCCCCGACGTGGCCGCCGCGTCGACCCGGCTGCAGGACTACGCCAACCGCACCTGCGGCACGCCCTAGAGGTCGGCCCCGGCTGCGGTCGGCGAGCTCGCCGAGCCGGGCCGTCAGTCGTAGGACACGGCGTCCAGGACCCGCAGCCGTGACGCCCGGTGGGCGGGCACCGCGGCGGCGCCGAGGCCGGCCACGGTCGCCGCCACCGCCAGGCCCGCCAACTGGGCGGCCGGGAACACCAGCCGGGTGACACCCATGCCGTGCAGGGCGCCGGCGGTGACGCCCCCGAAGCACACCGCCACCACCAGGCCGCTGGCGGTGCCCAGGCCGGCCATGATCACCGCCTCCGACCGGATCATGGTCCGCAGCTGGCGGCGGCCCATGCCGATGGCCCGGAGCATGCCCAGCTCCCGGATCCGCTCGTGGACCGACAGGGCCACGGTGTTGGCGATCCCCAGCAGGGCGATCATCACCGAGAGGGCGAGGAGGGCGGCCATGGGCACGAGGACCCGGTCGACCTGGCTGCGCTGGGCGGCCATCACCTCGGAGCGGTCACGAACGGCCAGGTTCGGGAAGTCCGAGAGTGCGGCCCGCATGGCGGCCCGCCCGGCGGTGGTGCCCAGGCCGGGGGCCAGCCGCACGTCCACCTCCATGTCCAGCTGCGACGTGTAGTTCCGCTCGAAGGCACCCACGGAGACGACGTAGTCGCTGCGGACGGTCATGGTGGTGTAGGTGGCCTCGAGGCGCACGGGCCGGGTGCCGGTGCGGGCGAAGGTCATGGGCACGACGTCGCCCACCCGCCAGCCGTGGCGGGCGGCCACGCTGTCGCGGACCAGGACGCCGTCGTCGTCCAGATGGGCGGCGGCGGCGGCCGAGGCGGGGTCCAGCTCGTACACGCCCGTCACGGTGGCGGGGTCGACGGCCACCAGGGTCTGGGCGGTCCCGTCCAGCCCCCACTGGCCGGAGCGGACCTCGCTGACGGCGGCTACCGCCGGCGAGTGCCGCAGCCGCTCGGCGGCCACCGGCGGCACGCCGTCGGAGGACCCGGGCACCGCATAGGTGGTCACCACGAAGTCGGCCCGCATCGCCGCCTCGAGGGTGGCCGTGGCCGAGGCCTTCATGGACGACGCCAGCACCGCCACCACGCCGATGAGCCCGATCCCGATCATCAGGGCAGAGGCGGTGGCCGCCGTGCGCCGGGGGTTGCGACGGGCGTTCTCCCGCCCCAGGCGCGCCGGCTCGCCGGACATGACGCTGAGGGGGACGCCGATCACCCGGGCCGCGGGGCCCACCAGCACCGGTACCAGCAGGCTGCACCCGGCGATCGTGACCGCCGCTCCGGCCAGCACCCACGGCCGGGGCAGCAGGGACGCCAGGCCGCCGGCGGTGAGGGCCACCCCGCCGGCGACAGTCACCAGGGCGGTCCGCACCGGGCGCCGCCGCCCGGCGTCCGGCGTCCGGCCGTTGAGGGCGGCGAGCGGGGACGCCGCGTTGGCCCGGCGGGCGGGCACCAGGGCGGCCACCGCGGTCACCGTCGTGCCGAGGCCGAGGCCGATGACGGCGGTGCGGGGCCGGAAGACCACCGACGTACTCGGGATCGACAGGCCGCTGGCCCGCATGAGGGCGAGCAGGCCGCGGGCGGCGCCCAGCCCGGCGACGACGCCGGCCAGCGAGGCGACGGCCCCGATAACCAGGGCCTCGGCCAGCACGGATGCCGTTAGCTGCCACCGGCCCGCTCCCAACGCCCGCAGCAGGGCCAGCTCCCGTGAGCGGTGGGCGACCACGATGGAGAAGGTGTTGAACACGAGGAGCCCGCCCACCACCAGGGCCACGGCGGCGAACACCAGGAGCCCGGTGGTGAGGAAGCCCAACGCCTTGGTCCATGACTCCTTGGCCTGCTTGGCGGCCTGGTCGGCGGTCAGCACCTCGTCGCGGGGCGGCAGGACGGCGCCCACCCGGGCCCGGAGGGTCTCGACGTCCACGCCGGGCGCCGCCCGCACCGAGATGGCGTCGAGGCGCTGGTCCTGGCCCAGCAGCCGCTGGGCGGTGGTGAGGTCGAACGAGGCCAGGGTGGAGCTCACCAGCTTGCTGACGGCGCTGAACCCGCCGATCCGGAACTGCTGCACGGCGTCGGCGAACAGGAGCTTGACCTGATCGCCGATCCGCAGCCCCGCGGCCCGGGCGGTGGCGGCGTCGATCGTCACCTCGTCGGGGCTGGTGGGCGGTCGCCCGGCCAACAGCACGGCGTCGGGGGTCCAGGCCGTGCCCAGGGCCGGAAGTCCCTTCAGGTCCACCACTGTGCCGTTTGGGTTCACCACCCGGGCGTACCCCCACACCGTGCCCCAGGCGGAGCCCACGCCGGGGACCGCCTGCACGCTGCCCAGGAGGGCCGTGGGCATGGGCTCACGGTCGGAGAAGGAATCGCCGGTGGCGGAGAACGAGGCCGCCGACCGCACCACCAGGTCCACCTGCCCGGGCCTGGGCGCCGACGCCCGGGTGAAGGCGGCGTCGATGGTGTCGGTCAGGATGAACGTGCCACAGACGAGGGCGACGGCCAGGGCCACGCCCACCGCGGTGTGGGCGACGCGGGACCAATGGGCCAACGAGCCCTTGAGCACCGCACCCATGTCAGCCGGCCAGACGCCTCATGGAGTCGAGCACGCTGTCGGTGGTGGGCGACGCCACCTCGTCGACCACGCGCCCGTCGGCGAGGAACACCACCCGGTCGGCCCGGGCGGCGGCCGCCGCGTCGTGGGTGACCATCACGATGGTCTGGCCGAACAGGTCCACCGCCTCCCGCAGGAACGTCAGCAGCTCCCGTCCCGCCCGGGAGTCGAGGTTGCCGGTGGGCTCGTCGGCGAAGATCACCTCGGGCTTGGAGACCAGGGCCCGGGCGGCCGCCACCCGTTGCTGCTGGCCGCCCGACAGCTCGCCGGGCCGGTGCTCCAGGCGGTCACGGAGGCCCACCACGTCGACGATGCGGTCGAACCACTCCGGGTCGGGCCGGCGGCCGGCGAGGGCCAGGGGGAGGGTGATGTTCTCGGCCGCGGTCAGGGTGGGCAGCAGGTTGAAGGCCTGGAACACGAACCCGATCCGATCCCGGCGCAGGCGGGTGAGCCGGCGGTCCCCGAGTGACCCCAGGCACACGTCACCGATCCACGCCGATCCCGAGGTGAGGTCGTCGAGGCCGGCGAGGCAGTGCAGCAGCGTGGACTTGCCGGAGCCCGAGGGCCCCATGATGGCCGAGAACCGGCCCCGCTCGAAGTCGAGCGTCACGCCGTCGAGGGCCCGCACCGCGGTGCCGGGGCGGCCGTAGACCCGCACCGCGTCGCGGACACGGGCAGCGGGGACGGGCACGGGAGCCGTGTCCTCCAGGAGGAAGGGCCGGGGGTTGAGCACCAGGGTCATGGGAGCGTCATCTCACCTTCGGGGCCGAGGAGGGGCGGGCTCAGGAGAGCTTGGGCAGGTACCCGGGGCAGAACAGCTGGACGGCGGTTCGCACCGCGTACCTCACGTCGGCGGCAGGCACGGCCATCAGCGGGACCTTGGAGGCGGCCGCCTGGGCGGTGGCCTGCACCTGGGCAGCCGTCTGGCCGGCGTCGAAGGCGCTGCACACCTGGTTGGCGAACTGGCGGGCCTGGGCCTCGGTCAGCGACCCATAGAGCGGGTTGCGGGCCTTGAGGGCGTTCATGGCCGCCTGCACCTGGGCGCTCGACGGGTTGAGCCGGGGGGCCACCGAGGAGGCAGGCGCGGCGGCGGCCGACGGGGCGGCGGCCGCCGGGGCGGGCGCCGACGACGTGGCCGCCGCCCTGGCGACGGTGGTGCGCCGGGCGGTCGTCGGGGGGGCGGTGGCGGGCGGAGCGGTGGGAGGTGGGGTCGCGGCCGGTGCCGCGGTGGTGGGCGCCCCCCCTGGGGCCGCAGTCGTCACCGATCCCCTCAGGGCCGGCGGGGCGGCGACGGCGGCCGGAGCGCTCCCCAGCTGCGGCACGACGCCCACTGCGACTCCTCCCGCGAGGCACAGCGTGAGTCCCGCCCCACTGCCGACCGCCACGATGCTTCGACCGATGTTGCCGACCATGACCCACCCCCGGTTGGAAGCGGGAGGTCTCCCGCTCCTGCCCTGTAGTGATCGACGCGCACGGTGGCCACCTGAACTGCGAAACTCCGCCCGTGGGCCCAGGGCCACGTCACCGTCGCGCCGGCCGGCGTTGCTGGTAGCGCTCCGTCCGGTGCCAGGATCGGGGCATGGAGGTGCACCGCCACCGCTACGACGCCGTCATCGTGGGGGCGGGCGGGGCCGGGCTGCGGGCCGCCATCGAGGTGGCCGGCAAGTGCCGCACCGCGGTGCTGACCAAGCTCTACCCCACCCGGTCCCACACCGGCGCTGCCCAGGGCGGCATGTGCGCGGCCCTGGCCAACGTGGAGGAGGACTCCTGGGAGTGGCACGCCTTCGACACGGTCAAGGGCGGCGACTACCTGGTGGACCAGGAGGCGGCCCAGATCATGTGCCGGGAGGCGGTGGACGCCGTCATCGAGCTGGAGCACCTCGGGCTTCCCTTCAACCGCACCCCCGAGGGCCGCATCGACCAGCGCCGCTTCGGCGGCCACACCCGCAACCACGGCGAGGCACCGGTGAAGCGGGCCTGCTACGCCGCCGACCGCACCGGGCACATGATCCTGCAGACCCTGTTCCAGCAGTGCGTGGCCCGGGGGGTCGAGTTCTTCAACGAGTTCCAGGTGCTCGACGTGGCCTTCGCGGGCGGGGCCGAGCAGGCGGGGCGCGACGCGACGCTGGCCGGCGTGGTGGCCTACGAGCTGGCCACCGGCGACCTCCACGTCTTCGAGACCACGGCCGCCCTCTTCGCCACCGGCGGCTACGGAAAGATGTTCAAGGTCTCCTCCAACGCCCACACCCTCACCGGCGACGGGCCCGGCCTCCTCTACCGGCGGGGCCTGCCCCTGGAGGACATGGAGTTCTTCCAGTTCCACCCCACGGGCATCTACAAGCTCGGGATCCTGCTGTCGGAGGCGGCGCGGGGCGAGGGGGGCATCCTGCGCAACGCTGAGGGCGAGCGCTTCATGGAGCGCTACGCCCCCACCGTGAAAGACCTCGCCCCGCGGGACATGGTGAGCCGGGCCATCCTCACCGAGCTGCGGGCGGGGCGGGGCTGCGGGCCGGCCAAGGACTTCGTGCACCTGGACCTCACCCACCTCCCGCCCGCCCAGATCGACGAGAAGCTGCCCGACATCACCGAGTTCGTGCGCACCTACCTGGGCATCGAGCCCAAGACCGACCTCATCCCCATCCAGCCCACCGCCCACTACGCCATGGGCGGCATCCCCACCACGACGTCGGCCGAGGTGGTGCTCGACGCCGCCGGCACCGTCGCCCCCGGGCTGTACGCGGCAGGCGAGTGCGCCTGCGTGTCGGTGCACGGCGCCAACCGCCTGGGCACCAACTCGCTGCTCGACATCGTGGTCTTCGGGCGCCGGGGCGGGGCGGCCATGGCCGAGTTCGTGGCGGGGGCCGGGCCGGGTGCCGGCCCGCCGGCCGTCGACGCCGCCGAGCGGGCCCGGGCCCTGGTCACCGGGTTGCGGGACCGGTCGGGCAGCGAGAACGTGGCCGACCTGCGCGACGAGCTGCAGGTGGAGATGACGGACAAGGCCTCGGTGTTCCGTACCGCCGAGAGCCTGGGAGCGGTGCTGGGCACCGTGCGGTCGCTGCAAGGCCGGTACCAGGACGCGGCGGTGGGCGACAAGGGCAGCCGCTTCAACTTCGACCTGGCCGAGGGCCTGGAGCTGGGGTTCCTGCTCGACCTGGCCGAGGCGCTGGTGGCCAGCGCCCTGGCCCGCACCGAGAGCCGGGGTGCCCATTCGCGCGACGACCACCCGCTGCGGGACGACGCCAACTGGATGCGCCACACCTTCGCGTCGCGCACCGCCGACGGTGGCGTTCACCTGGACTACAAGCCGGTGCAGGACGGGCCGTACCTGCCCATGGAACGGAAGTACTGACATGCCCGTGACCGTCGACCTGCGCATCAAGCGGTGGGACCCCGAGCGCGACCACCGTCCGCACTGGGAGGCCTACTCGGTGGAGGTGGAGGAGACCGACCGCGTCCTCGACGCCCTCCACGAGGTCCGCTGGCACCACGACGGCAGCCTGGCCTTCCGCCGGTCCTGCGCCCACGGGGTGTGCGGCTCCGACGCCATGGTGATCAACGGCGCCAACCGCCTGGCCTGCGTGCTGCTCATCTCCGACGTGGGCCACCAGATCACCGTCGAGCCCCTGCGCGGCCTCCCGGTGCTCAAGGACCTGGTGGTGGACATGGAGCCCTTCTTCGAGCAGTACCGGTCGGTGAAGCCCTGGCTCGTCAACGACGAGGGGCCGGGGGACCGGGAGCGGCTCCAGAGCCCGGAGGAGCGGGCCCGCTTCGACGACACCACCAAGTGCATCCTGTGCGCGGCGTGCACCACCTCGTGCCCGGTGTTCTGGGGCAACGAGTCCTACGTCGGCCCGGCGGCCATCGTGAACGCCCACCGCTTCGTGTACGACTCCCGCGACCGGGCAGGGACCGAGCGCCTGCACGTCCTCGACGAGCGGTCCGGTACCTGGGCCTGCCGGACGGCCTTCAACTGCACCGACGCCTGCCCGCGGGGCATCAAGGTCACCGCCGCCATCGAGGAGGTCAAGCGCTCGCTCCTCCGGGGCGGGTAGCGCCGGCCCGAGCCGTCGCCCGGGGCGCCGGACCGCGACGCCGGGTGTGACGCCCGCCACGGCGGGGAGGAGAACCGGTGGGCGGCGGCGAACAGAAGTCGCCGGGAGCCGGGGCCAGGTCCGCCTGGGAGGGGGATGAGGGTCGGCAGCCCGCCACAACCGAACTGCCGACATGCCCACCGCACCGGTCCTCGATCCGCCGCGCCGCGCCGCCCCGGCATCCCCGCTCTCGCCCGGCGGGTGGGTACGCCATGCCTGGCCGTCGGCCGGGACCCGGCGGGTGGCCACCACCTCCCTGGTGGCGGCCGTGGTGTTGGGCCTCCTCGGCCTGGCCACCGCTGCCGGCCGCTGGGGCACCGGCGTGGTGGACGGCATGGCCCCAGGCTCCACCCCCAAGGTCCTGCCCCACAGCCTCCCGTACGGCAAGGGCATGTGGATCTGGCAGCCCGACAAGACCGAGGGTGGCGACGCCGCCGCCATCGTCGCCCGGGCCACCGAGATCGGCCTGACCCACCTGTACGTGCGCACCGGCTCGTCGTGGGACGGCTTCTACGCCGGGCCGTTCCTCGACCGGATCCTGCCCGTCGCCCACGCCGCCGGCATCCGGGTGTACGGCTGGGACTTCCCCAGCCTGGCGGCGGTGCCGGCCGACGTCGCCCGGGCGGTGGCGGCGGTGGCCTACCGCACCCCCACCGGGCACCACCTGGACGGCTTCGCAGCCGACGTGGAGACGGCGTCGGAGGGGACCCATGTCAGCGTGGACACCGCCTCCGCCTACGGCGAGGGGGTCCGCCAGGGCGTGGAGCCGGGCGTGCCCCTGGTGGCGGTGGTGCCCCGACCGTCGCCGGAGCGGGCTTCGTACCCCTATGGCGCGGTCATCGACCACTTCGACGCGGTGGCGCCGATGGTCTACTGGCTCAACCGGGAGCCGGGCACCGACGTCGCGGGCGCCCTGGCCGACCTGCGGCCGTACGGAAAGCCCGTCTTCCCCGTGGGCCAGGCCTACGACGGCGGGCCCGAGGGCGGCCGTCCCGGGGTGCCGCCTCGGGCCGAGCTGCTGCGGTTCTTCCAGGTGGCCTACGACCAGGGCGCCGAGGGGGTGTCGTTCTGGTCGTGGCAGGCGGCCGACGAGCAGGCCTTCGACTCCATCCGCGACGCCCCCCAGTTCCGCGTGGATCTGACCGGCGACGGGACCCTCAGCCGCCTGGGCCTCTCGAAGCCTCGCTAGGGGCGCCGTGCGCGTCGTCGGCGCGCCGCCACTCGACCCACCCGCCGCCACCGGGCAGCGGGCACAGGGAACGGACCAGCGGGGGGCCGCCGTCGACGGGCACCGCCACCCGGGCCGTAGGCACCAGGGCGTGGACGGTCCCGTCCACCACCAGGCGGGTGACGCCCGAGTGGTCGGGCCCCTCGATGGACGTTGCCACCCCCACCGCCGACTGGCCGGCGGTCCCCGGGGCCCACCACCACCCGCGCCCCGACGAACCGTTCGCCGACGAACGGCTTTCCGGCGACCCTTTCCCCGGCGAGCCGCTCCCCGGCCACCCGCTCCCCGACCAGGACCCGTTGCCCGGCGGCCCGCTCCCCGACCACGAGGCTGACACCGCCCCGTCGGGCAGGTGGGCGGCCGCCGACGCCCAGCCCCCCGCCCGGGCCCAGGGCGGCGGCCCCCAGTGGTGGCCGTACCAGCCGGTCCCCTCCAGCGCGAGGCGCTCGGAGCCCACCAGCACGTCGCCGGAGACGGCTGCCGGCTGCAGGTAGCCGCCCACCCCGTCCGCCTCCGGGGGCCCGGCCGGGCGGCCCGTCATCTCCCACTCCAGGTCGAGGCCGAGGGGCACCGGGTCGCCCCGCTCCTCACCGGCCGGCGCCGCCCGGTCGTCCGCCGTTCCCGTGTCCGCGCCGTCCATGGCCACGGCGAAGGCCTCCAGGCCCGTGCTCCAGTGCTCGAACGGTGTCTCGCAGATGACCTGGGCCCACAGGCCGGCGGCCCGCACCTCCAGGTCGGGGCCGCGGGGAACCTCCACCTCGTGGTCGCGCACGACCACCACCGGCCTCCGCGCCCCCACCAGGTACGCCCAGTACCAGGCGCGCCGCCTGGCCGGGCGCAGCGCCAGCCGGACGAACCCCCCCAGCGCACCGTCGGCGGCCACGAACTCCAGGAACCACGACTCCTCCCAGCCGGCCTGGGGCCCGGGCTGGTGACGTCGCTCGTCGGAGGGCCGCACCGCGGCACCGTAGACGCCCACCCGCCAGAATGGGGGCGTGGCCCGGTTCCTCTCCCCGGAGTGGCTGGCCGCCCTGGGTGAGGCAGCGGCGGCCAGCGCCGCCCTGCGTGAGCGGAGCGCCGGCGTGCACCTCACCGTCGGGCACACCGTGCGGGGCGGGCCCAGCGGCGACGTGTCGTGGACGGTGGCCCTCCGCGACGGCTCGGTGAGCGTGACGCCGGCCGGCGCGGGCGCCGACGTGGAGGTGGTCGAGGACTACGAGACGGCGGCCGCCGTGTACCGGGGCGACGTGTCGCCGGCCGCCGCCTTCGCCGCCGGGCGCATCCGCCTGGGCGGCCGGGTGGCGCTGCTGGCCCGCCACGCCGACCTGGTGGCCGGCCTGGGAGACGTCTTCGCCGCGGCGCGGGCGGCCACCGAGTACTGATGGCCAACCACGACCACCCCTGGGACCCCTACGACCCCTACGACCTCCTCGGCGTGCCCACCGACGCCAGCCACACCGAGATCCGCCGGGCCTACCACGCCCAGGCGCGGCGCCACCATCCCGACACCCACAGCGGAGCGCCCCCGGCCGCCATCGACGCCGCCCGCCGGCGCATGGCCGCCATCAACGCCGCCTGGGCGGTGCTGGGGGACCCGGCGCGCCGCCAGGAGTACGACGCCGGGCTCGGGCGCCGCCGGGCCGGTCGGGTCGGCGACAGCGGGGGCGGCGATCGACCGGCGGGCCCGGAGGCCGACGACTGGCCGCCGGCGGACTACCCGGACTGGTTCGAGCCCGAGGACGAGGTGGCGGCCGCCCACCTGGAGGAGGACGTGGAGGCGGCGGGGCACCGCGGGCCGGCGTCGGTCGTGGTCTTCGTGCCCGTCCTGCTGGCGGCGGCGGCGGTGGCCACCTTCTCGATGAGCGTCGTCACCGGGTCCACCGGCCTGTTCGCGGTCGCCCTCCTCCTGGTGCCGGCGACGGTCGCCGCCTTCGTGGCCGCCCCGTTCGTGGTGATGGCCAGCCGTCCCCGCTCCGACTCCTAGCCGTTGCCGCCGGTGGTCAGGGGGTCGCTCGGGCGACAGCTCAGGTGGCTGATGAGCGTCCCCGCCGCCTTCGCCCCGGCCGGCTCACGTTCGCCCAGCTCGTCACGGTGTCGGTCGTCGTCGGCTCCTGCCCCTCCGGCGCCGCCATACGCCGCAGCCAGCGCGGGCCGAGCCGGCCCGGATGCACGCCTGACGCGCATGGCCCGCCGCCCCGTAGGCCCCCCAGGCGTCAGGCGCCCAGGCCCGCGACCTCGGCCTGGCGGGCGCGGACCGACTCGGCGGCGGCCAGGAGGGCCACCATCTCGGGCTCGGCCAGCGACAGCTCCACGACCTCCTGCACGCCGGTGCGCCCGATGCGGGCGGGCACGCCCAGCCACACCCCGCCCTCGATGCCGTAGGGGCCGTCCACCCAGGCGCTCACGGGCATGACCTCGCCCGTGTCCTTGGCCACCGCCCGCACCATGGCCTCGGCGGCCGACGACGGGGCGAAGTAGGCGCTGCCCGAGCGCAGCAGGGACACGATCTCGGCGCCCCCGTCGCGCGTGCGCTCCACCACCTCGGCGACGGCCTGGGGCTCCAGCACGTCGCGCAGGCGCTCGCCGGCCACCCGGGCCAGCGACGGGATGGGCACCATGGACTCGCCGTGGGAGCCCAGGGTGAACGCCTCCACCTGGGAGGGCGACACGCCCAGGCGCTCGGCCAGGAAGTGGCTGAAGCGGGCCGAGTCGAGCATGCCGGCCTGACCCATCACCCGCGCCGGCGGCAGCCCGGACTCGCTGGCGGCCAGGGCCGTCATCTCGTCGAGGGGATTGGTGACCACGATGATCACGGTGTCGGGTGAGCGGTCCACCAGGGCCCGGGTGACGCCCCGCACGATGCGGGCGTTGACGTCGAGGAGGTCGAGCCGGCTCATGCCCGGCTTGCGGGGCACGCCGGCGGTGATGACGCACACGTCCGAGCCGGCCGTCTCGTCGTACCCGTTGGTGCCGACCACCCGGGTCTCGAAGCCCTCGATGGGGCGGCTCTGCATGAGGTCTAGGGCCAGGCCCTGGGGGCGGCCCTCGATGACGTCGGTGAGGACGACATCGGTGGCGTAGTCGGCCTGGGCGATGCGCTGGGCGAGGGTGGAGCCGTAGAAGCCGGCGCCCACCACGGTGACCCTCACGGCGCTCCCACCGGCTGGCCCCCGGCCCGCCCGTCAGTCCCGGCCGGAGCGGGAGCGGGGGCCGCGGCCGCGGCCG
>JBHELO010000158.1:0-43084 GCA_046263055.1 Acidimicrobiales bacterium
CCCCTCGGCGCCGTGCAGATGGGCCTCATCTACGTGAACCCGGAGGGGCCGAGCGGCAACCCGGATCCCATTGCCGCGGCTCGCGACATCCGGGAGACCTTCGGTCGGATGGCGATGAACGACGAGGAGACGGCTGCCCTCATCATCGGCGGCCACACGTTCGGCAAGTGCCACGGCGCGGTCCCGGCCGACTGCGTGGGCCCGGAGCCCGAGGGTGCGCCGCTCGAGCAGCAGGGCCTCGGTTGGAGGAACACGTGCGGCGCCGGCAAGGGCGCCGACGCGCTCACCAGCGGGCTCGAAGGCGCATGGACGAACCACCCGACGACATGGGACAACGGGTTCCTGGACAACCTGTTCGCATACGAGTGGGAGCTGACGACCAGTCCCGCCGGCGCCAAGCAGTGGACCCCGAAGAACCCCGAGGCCCGGGGCACCGTGCCCGATGCCCACGATCCGTCCAAGCGGAACGCCCCGATGATGCTGACGACGGACCTCGCCCTGCGGGTGGACCCGATCTACGGGCCCATCGCCAAGCGCTTCCACGAGAACCCGGACCAGCTCGCCGACGCCTTCGCCAAGGCGTGGTACAAGCTCATCCACCGCGACATGGGCCCCGCCTCGCGGCTCCTCGGGCCGTGGGTCCCCGAGCCGCAGCTGTGGCAGGACCCCGTCCCCCCTATGGACCACGAGCTCGTCGGGGAGGAGGACGTCGCCGCCCTCAAGGGCGCGATTCTCGCCTCCGGGCTGTCGATCTCCCAGCTCGTCTCCACCGCGTGGGCGTCGGCGGCCAGCTTCCGCAATACCGACAAGCGCGGCGGCGCCAACGGGGCTCGGATCCGCCTTGCGCCCCAACGGGACTGGGAGGTCAACGACTCGCCCGAGCTGGCCGAGGTGCTCCAGACCCTGGAGGAGATCCAGCAGGAGTTCAACAGCACACAGTCCGGCGGGAAGAAGGTCTCCCTTGCTGACCTGATCGTGCTGGGCGGGTGCGCGGCCGTGGAGCAGGCGGCGAAGAACGCCGGGCAGGACGTCACCGTCCCGTTCGCGCCGGGGCGCACCGACGCCTCCCAGGAGCAGACCGACGTGGAGTCGTTCGCGGTGCTCGAACCGACCGCCGACGGGTTCCGAAACTACCTGCGGGCCGGCGAGAAGCTGGCGCCCGAGACCCTGCTGGTGGAACGGGCCAACTTCTTGGCGTTGACCCCTTCCCAGATGACCGTCCTCGTCGGCGGCATGCGGGCCCTGAACGCCAACGTCGGGCACTCCGGCCACGGCGTCTTCACCGACCGGCCCGAGACGCTGACCAACGACTTCTTCGTGAACCTGCTCGACATGGGCACGGAGTGGAAGGTCTCCGCCTCGGCCGAGAACGTATACGAGGGTCGCACCCGCGGCTCGGACGACGTGAAGTGGACGGCCACCGCCGTCGACCTCGTCTTCGGGTCGAGCTCCCAGCTCCGAGCAATCGCCGAGGTCTACGGCTGCGACGACTCGAAGGAGAAGTTCGTGCGTGACTTCGCGGCGGCGTGGGACAAGGTCATGAACCTCGACCGCTTCGAGCTCGCCTGAATCGACGTCCCCACCTGGTGACCGGTTCACGTCGAACCGGTCACCAGGTGGCCACTGATCCTCATCTTCGTCGCCGTGCTCGCCCTGATGGTCGACCGGTGGAGTCGGGGCGCCTGGCCGTTCACGGGCGGCGCCCCCAAGGCGGTGCCGGTGGCGGCCCGGGTCGGCTTGGCCGCGTCCGCCGGGCGTACCCTTGAGCCGGGCCGGGGAGGACGCATGGCTTCCGGGGACGTGACCGAGGACGAGCCGTTGGCGGCGGGGGGGTTCTCCGCCTGGTTGGCCGGGTTGCACGACGCCCTACGCGGTGAGCGCGACTCGGAGGTGCCGTGCGGAGGCTGCACGGCCTGTTGCCGGTCGTTCCAGTTCATCCAGATCGGGCCCGACGAGGTAGACGCCCTGGCCCACATCCCCGCCGAGCTCCTCGTTCCGGCACCCGGGCAGCCGCCCGGCCACCTCGTCCTCGGCCACGACCAGCATGGTCACTGCCCGATGCTGGTGGACGACCGCTGCTCGATCTACGAGCACCGCCCGAGAACTTGTCGCACCTACGACTGCCGGGTGTTCCCGGCCACCGGGATCGAGATCGACGACGAGCGCCAGGGTGCGATCGCCCTCCGAGCCCGGCGCTGGCGGTTTGACTTCCCGGGCGAGGTGGACGAGCGCCAGCATGAAGCAGTCCTGGCGGCCGCGGCGTTCGTGGAGGCGGGCCAGGATCGTCGTTCCGACGGCTCACCCCGGGCCAACGCCACCCAGCGGGCCGTGCTGGCAGTGCGCCTCCACGAGTCGCTCCAGCGGCACAGCGACGAGTCCGGTCACACCGGGGCGTGACCGCCCGGCGCTGCCCGTCGGCAGGGCAGCCAGGTCCTCCCGCCATCCGGCGGCAGGTGCCACCACCGGGAGGATCAGGGAACGAGGACGATCTTGCCGCGGGTGTGGCCGGACTCGATCTGCTCATGGGCCCGAACGGCGTCCTCCAGCGCGAGGCGCGCCGCCACCTCCACCACCACCGATCCGCTGTCCACGATGGCCGCGATCTCCGCCAGGCGGGCGGTCGTCACCGACGCCGAGAAGATGCTGGTAGCCACCGCCGGGCGGTCCACCTCCACACCCCAGCCGGCGATCGTCACCGCCCGGCCGCCGTCGCGCACGGCGGCGACGCAGCCGGGCCACGTCGGGCCGCCCACGCAGTCGTAGGCGGCGTCGACCGCTCCGACCTCGGCCACCCAGTCGCCGTGGTAGTCCACCACCCGGTGGGCGCCCAGCCGGCGGAGGAAGTCATGGTTGGGCGGACTGGCGGTAGCCACCACCTCGGCGCCCCGGGCCTTGGCCAGTTGCACGACGAACGTGCCGACGCCGCCCGCCGCGCCGGCCACCAGGACACGATCGCCGGCGGCCACATGGAGGTGGTCGTCGAGGCCCTCGAGGGCGGTGACGGCGCCGACGGGGACGCCGCCGGCGTCGACCAGGTCCAGCGCCGTCGGGGCCGGAGCGAGCCTGGCCACGTCGACGATGGCGTACTCGGAGTAGCCGCCTGACGGGCTGCCGTAAACGCGGTCGCCGGGAACGACGCCGTCCACGCCGTCGCCCACGGCCGACACCGTGCCCGATGCCTCCACGCCGGCCACGAACGGGAACGTGCGGGGCCCGAGCTGCCCCCGCCGAGCTTTGGCGTCCCAAGGTCCGACGCCGGCACCGGCCACCCGCATCAACACCTGGCCCGGGCCTGGGTCGGGGACGGGAAGGTCGGCGAGCGTGAGCACCGACGGGTCACCGAACGCGGATACGGTCACGGCTCTCATGGCCCCCAGTGGATCACCCCTCGGCGGGCGGGGTCGAGCGGCACGACGAACGGCGCCCGGTCGGCCCGCTGCCCCATCGGGCCCGGTTCGGCCCGGGGTTCAGGCGCCCGGTCGGTCGAGCCCGGCCTCGGCTCGCAGCCGGGCCCACCGGCGCCATCGGGAGAGCCCGAGGCCGAGGTAGGCGGCGCCGACCGCGGCCACTACCAGCCCGATGGGACCCGACACCAGGGCCGCCGCCACCAGGCCGACGAGGATCACCGCCGCGCCGAGCGCGGCGTCGGTCAACAGGACCTGTCGCCAATTAGAGGCCAGGGCGGCCCGGTCGAGCCGGGGGCGCCGCCGTCCCGGGCGCTCGTCGTGGGGCACGCCGCCATCCTGCCTCGTGCCGCCAACTCGGGCGGCCCGCTGGCCGGGGTGTGCCATGCTGGGACCCCCAAGGTGGCCGTAGCTCAGTTGGTTAGAGCGCCAGGTTGTGGTCCTGGAAGTCGGGGGTTCGAGTCCCCTCGGTCACCCTCGGCGCCTCTAGCTCAATCTGGCAGAGCAGCGGACTCTTAATCCGCGGGTTCAGGGTTCGAGTCCCTGGGGGCGCACCCAAAACAGCAGGTCCGGCTGGGTGCGGGCCGCCGGCCAGGCAGTTTGACAGGCCGGATAACTTTCGGCCTGGCGCGAACATACCCGCAGGGGGATTCTGGTGCGGCCCACATGGGATCCTGTGCGGCTCCGCCGGGCTGAGGCCGTGCACCCGAACGGGCCGTATGCGCCATGCCGCACGCCTCCAGTCGAGCCCGGCTCTAGCGCCGGACCGGCGAAGCGTGACGGATGCAGTGTCACCTGCTCGGGCGGATTCCCAGCCAGGTCAGGTCAGGACGGCGATGACGCGTCGGTGCGGCGCTGACCCTTCCCCGCCCGCGTGGCGGCGGTGAAGGAGTTCGTGGACGCCGGGTTCACCCACGTGGGCCTTGTCCAGATCGGGGGGACCACCGGGGCCCTACTTCGACTAGGCCGAGGCCGAGCTGCTGCCGGGGTTGCGGGAGCTCTCGCGCCCCGCGCCCACCGCCCGCCTCGGCCTCGGGACGCCGACCCTGCGTCCGCGGGTCGGCGGGCCAAGGATCAGGACGATGACCCCGTCTCAGAAGGCGCCCACGCCGTTCGGGGTGCCCAACCCGGTCGGGCCGTCGTAGCCGGTGACGGCGGTGCACAGGTAGGGGGCCCGCGATCTGCACGAGCCGTTGCTGCCCGAGGTGACGTCGAAGAGCGAGGTCCGGTGGCTGTAGGCGTAGGAGCCCCCGGCGGTGGACGAGGCGTTGCCGGCCAGTGCGTACACGCTGGCGACGATGGGGGAGGCGACGCTGGTGCCGCCGAAGACCATCCAGTTGGCGCCACCGCTCGAGCCGTAGCTGTCGTAGACCGCGACCCCGGTGTTCGGGTTGGCCACCGCGGCCACGTCGGCCACCGTGCGCCGGGCACAGCCGGTGTCGGTCTGCCAGGCCGGCTTGGCCACGTAGGCCGAGCATCCGCTGCCCGCTCCGCTCCACGCCGTCTCCGACCAGCCTCGGGCGGTAGCGGTGTTGCGGCTCAGGCTGGTCCCGCCGACGGCCGTGACGTAGCGCGACGAGGCCGGGAACTCCACGCCGTAGCCCCCGTCGCCGGAGCTGACGGTGATGGCCGTGCCCGGGTGGTTGTAGTGGCTCTCGTAGGACGTCTCCCCGTTGAACTCACCGCCGCCGTAGCTGTTGCTGATGGCGGTGGCGCCCCGGGCAGCGGCCATGTCGACGGCGGCACCGAGGTTGGCGTAGGAGGTGGAATCGGCTTCCACCAGCAGGACCTTGCAGTCGACGCACACGGCGGAGGCCATGTCCACGTCCAGGGCGATCTCCTGGCCCCACCCGACGTTGGCTGCCGGATAGGGGGTGCCGCCCCGCTGGTTGATCTTGGCGAAGCACCCGTTGGCGGTGGTGCAGGGCGGCAGTCCGAACTGCGAGCGGTAGGCAGCCAGGTCGGCCTCGACGCTCGGGTTGTCGTAGGCGTCCACGATGGCGACCGTCCGGCCGTTCCAGACCCAGGCGCTGCCCGCCGCCGGCAGGCTGTACTTGTAGGCACTGCCCAGGTCGGCGGGCCGGTAGCCGCTGGCGTAGCTCACAGACGCCAGCGGTGCCCCGGACCCGTTGGCCAGGAGCTCGGCGTGACAGCGGGCGGTACCCGCCGCCGGAGGACCGCACACCGGTCGATGGCTGAGCCCCTGGGCCGACCCGCCCGGCGTCGCCGATGCCGAGGCGAACGCGGGAGCCGCTCCCAGCACCATGGCGATGACGGCGGGGCCGAGGACCAAGCGGGTGAGGCGCATACGAGTTCCCTTCGGAGGTCGAGCACCGATCATCGGCAGGATCGGCCGAAAGCTTTAGCCACTGACACCTGGCCATCGAGGGCCGGCTCGCCACGGAATCGCGCGCCAACCTTTCCGTAGGATGCGCCGTCCGTGGTCACGCTCGAACGGCGCGACCTTCCATGCGGCCCAGAGAGTGGGCAAAGAGGCCCCGAAGCCAAAGCCCACGATGGAGGGGCCAACAGTCCCGACCACTGATGCGGCAACTATCACGCCCGTGATACCCACCATCGTGAGGACGTTTCCGGTCAGAAACCGTGCCGGCCCGATGACCGCTCCCGGCGGGGGCGGGACGACCACTGTCCTCAGGGCCTTCCGGTCCCAGCGAACGACACGGCTGCCCCGAAAATCGTGAGAAAGCCAAAGACCACGAACGTCCAGACCATCTTGCGGGCCAAAGGCAAGGCCGCGAGGAAGCCGGCGGCATACGTCAACAAGCCCACCGATCCCAGGGCGAGGTATCTCGATCGAACCGGTACAAGATCGACGCGTTCCGACTCGATCACCGTGAGCAAGGGGATAGAGGGGGACTCGTCAAGAGTGATCGAACGGGTGGTACGCGGCGCTTCTGCGAAAAGTTCGAACGACGCGACGACGTCGGGCTCGCACCCTCCTCCCACCAGGCGATGGTCGGTCGGCGATGGGGGTAGACCCTTGCCATGGTGCGCCGCTGGATACTCCTCGCTTGTGCGGCTTCGTGGCTTCTGGCGGCGTGCGGGAGCAGTGGCTCTGCTCCCCTTGGCTCGCCGGCGTCGACGACCACGGTGGTCGGGGTTCCGCGTCGAGCGCGACTTCTGCTCCCCCGAGGTCGGGCACGCCTTCGCAGTCGTCTTCGCCCCCGAGTGGTCGCGCCGACCGCTGCCACTCGTCGCAATTGGCGGCCACCGATGACGGTGGCCAGGGCGGCGCGGGCAAGTTTTTCGGCCAGGTGGTGTTCGGCAACATCTCCGCACAGGCCTGCACCGTGTTCGGCTACCCGGGGCTGCAGCGCCTTGCCGCCTCCCGTGCCCCGCTTCCTACCAAAGTCATCCGGCTCCCGGACAAGCCACCCAGCCTGGTGACGCTCGCACCCCAAGAGCAAGCACCGTTCGGCTACTCGTACTGCGGTGGCTGCGGTACGAGCACCGACGACCAGGGGACGTGCACGCCGGTGCCAACGGCCTTCGTCGACCGCGGGGCGAGGCCGGCAGTTCCTCGTTGAAAGTTGAGGGGGCGGCAGAGAGACTCGAACTCCCAAACCCGGGCCCGGCCCGAAGGCCGAGCCGTGGCTCTAACCAATTGAGCTACACCACCCCCCGGTCCAGTATGGCCGCACCACCATTTGGGTCGAGCGATTTCTCTTTCCCGGATCCGAGCTGGTCGCCTGGCCGCTGGCTACCTCTGCTGTTCCAGTTCGTGGACCGTCCTCTCGTCTGTCGCGCAGCCCTGCGAGGTCAGCAGAACGCAGACGAGCAACTGCTGCGGGGACGGCCACCACACCGGCAACGAGCCCAGGCACGTGAACCTGCCGTCCAAGCTGGCGCGACCTGAGTCCGGAGGACCCGAAAATCCGTCGCGGTGCGGTAGCGCGTTTGTCACCATGGCGCTGTGGTCTCGACCGAGCTACCGACGATTCTCACCTTCCAGGGGGTGAACGAGCTGTGGGACGCGGTGGCGTCCCTCGCCCTGACGCGCTTCGTCAACGGTGAGGAGCCGTTCGCAGAGTCATTGCGGCTCGTCGGTGTAGCCCGGGCGACCGAGCTCGTGCCCATCGGGTCGGTGAAGTGGCACGTGACCGAGGTCGACTCCGACAAGGTTCTCGCCCGGGGAACGGGCTGGACGGCATACGTCCAGCGTCAACGCAACGGCACCGCCGAGGTGGCCGTGACCGCGACGGATCCCGAGGCGCTGGCCAAGGCGATCGCCGAGGTCCGGGCCCGGAGCCCGGTCGTGGCGCCGCGGCCCGACAGCGTGGAGGTGGAGTTCTGGTACGGCGCCGGCAACGGCGTCAAGAACGTCAAGCGCCGGGTTGACGTCCCCACGTGGGACGACATCAAGAGCCACTACCCGACGCCAGTGAGCAACCATCTGGCTTCGCTGGTTGACATGGCAGCGCCGACGACCGGAGGCCGCCTGCTCCTGTGGCATGGGCCCCCCGGGACTGGCAAGACAACGGCGGTCCGGGCAATGGTGCGGGCGTGGTCGTCGTGGTGTCGAGCGCTGTTCGTGGTCGACGCCGAGCGCTTCCTTCGCGACGCCGGCTACCTGATGTCGGTCATACTGGGCGCCGACGACTACGCCGACGAGGAGGAGGACGGACCCCGCTGGCGGCTCTTCGTGTTCGAGGACGCCGACGAGCTCCTGCGCGCCGACGCCAAGCGCGAGACCGGCCAATCGCTGTCGCGACTCCTGAACGTGTCGGACGGCTTCATCGGCCAGGGCGTCAACGTGCTGATTCTCATCACGACCAATGAGCCGGTCGGTCGTCTCCACCCCGCTGTCGCTCGGCCCGGCCGTTGCCTGGCCAACGTTGAGTTCCGTGCGTTCAATCCGTCCGAGGCGGCAGCACTCATCGGCGGGGACGCGGCAACACCGGCCGGCGACCTCACCCTGGCCGAGTTGTTCCAGCGGCGAGGCCAGTTGTCAGTCATCGGCACACGGGTCTGCGATCCCGCGACCGGCCAGTACCTGTAAGCCTGTCCTCGGGCCGCGGCATTTCGCGGCACCCACCGCCCCGCATGCGAGCGGTCGCCTCGACTCTCGCTCCGAGGCATCCGGCCATTCGACGACCAACGACTGACAGTCGCCAACAGCCTCCTATTGGTTCCATGCGGAATCACCGGCCTCGTCGGCCTCCTCGAGCGACAGGTCCCGATGCTCAAGGGCTTCCCTGACGGGCACATGCATGTCTATGGGGGTCCGGTCAAGCACGGCACGGATAAGCGTCGCCAGAAAGGAGTCCGCTTTCAGGTCAGGAGGCACCAACTCGTTTCGTAGCTCGACGCGCGCAAAGCTGGGCGGGTCAAGCCATTCGCCGAGAACGAGGCATGTGGAGTCGTAGACGTCTGCCTCGCCGCGCAGCTTCCTGAGCATGTCGACGATGCGGTCAAGGGTGCCTGGTTCCTCGGCAGCGGTCGAACGAATCAGGACGAGGAACCCCATCGCGGCCAAGGGGTACCGTCCGCGAAGGTTCTTGGCATCACCGTAGGACTCCTCGAACCGATTCGGCAGGTTGTTCCGAAACGAAGACACCATGCTCTTCGTCGAGACGAGGAGTTCCGGACCTCGGGACCACTGGGCGATGAGGACATCGACCTGCTTCACGTATGCCCTACCCAGCACTCGCGCGTCGGAAGGTGCGATCTTCTTGTTCTTCAAGATGCGGGCCTCGACAGCAGGCCGATCTTTGGCAGGAAGGCCCCTGAGCAGCAACGCCAGGTCCCGTGGCAACACGCGGGGCCTTCTCCGCCTTGGCCAAACCTCATCCCCGTCAAATCCCGCACGCCGGAGTTCGTTTGCGACCCAAGCGTCTATGGCCTTGGCAAGCCGACCCGTCTCTGAGCCGCTCCCGGCCTGGATCGGTATGCCAATCAGAGCGGTGAGGGCCTCGTAGTCGGGCGTGAAGCGGCGAAGGCCATCTCCGGGCCCGCTCCAAGCGTCCAGCTTCGGACGGCCCTCCAAGATTGCGTCGAAAGCCCCGAAGAGCTCGTCCATCGGGACCACGTCAGGTTGTGGTCCTTCTCAGGGCGTTCATGATCGTCGCTCGCGAGAGCCCATAGGCGGCAGCGGCAGCGGTAGTCGCGGCCGCCACATCGCGGTTGGCAAAGGAGAAAGCGAGATCCCGAGAGACTCGCCGGGAAAGCGTCTGGGGATCGGGAACTCGGATCCGGCGGAGGTATTGCGCCTGGAAGCGGTAGCACCCACCGCGCATCTTGACGCAGTAGGCACCAATGAAGAGATTCGCGACGTCGGAGAGCAGGAGGCCGCCGAGCACTTCGAGATCCCAGCGGTCGCTCGTGACGAAGTACAGGTTGTGGTGTGGGTAATAGCTACCGCCTTCGAGGACCGGGTGCGAAGCCGCCTTGATATCGGGCACGACAAGCTTCGTGCGGCCCTGCAGGCCGGCGTGCACCCGGTCGATGGTGCGGTACCAGTGCTCCGGGTTCTTGCGGGCGGTGTGTCGGTTCCGGAGCCGGTCAGCGTTGGCCCCGAAGAACCGGCGCAGCCGCGGGTACCGGTCGAGGTCGACCAGACCGTCGCGGTCCCACGGGTTCACCAAGAGGCTGCCCGACCAGGCCGGCGCGCCGTCGGTGATATCACCAGCATGGAGGAGCGGCAGTAGTCGGTCCTCTTCGACGAGGTCCGCGTCTTTGGTGATGTAGACGTCGTCGCATCCAGTGGCAACGCCGATTCCTACCCGCGTGCCGCTGCGAGCGTCCTGCAGGGGCGGAAACCGCGACTCGAGTTCGGCGATGAGAGCGAGCTGCGCTGGGTTCCCTGTCGGCCAAAGGTCGCGACCGTCGAACCAGTCGTCGAGCCTGGAAGCTTCCACGCTCGGCGTCGCAAGCACGGGCTGTCGAGACCGACGCGCCCAGTGGGAGAGCCTCGCCGCTTGCGCATTTCCAAACTGAGCCGACGCGTCCGCCACCACCGCTTGCCGCTGCGGGCCGTTGCGAAGGACGACTATGGCCGGGTACGCGGAAACCTCTTCCTCGAAGGCATCGGCATCGTGCATGGTGATCACGGCGTCGACGGCGAAGCTCCCGCCCACTAGCGCTCGCAGGTCGGCGCCGTACTGGTTGCGCATCCAGCGATCGGCACAGATGAAACCAAGTGTGCGGTCGGGGGCCAGCAGGTTAAGCCCTTGCTCGATGAAGCCGACGTAGATGTCACTCCTGCCCCGCATGGTTTTACAGCGCCGGCGGTAAACCTCCATCACCTCTCGCCGGACGTTCTCCGGCCGGATGTAGGGCGGATTGCCGACGACGTGGTCGACCGAGCCTGGTTCGTGGTCGACCAGTAGAAAGTCGCCGGTAAAGACCCAAGTAGACGCAATTTCCGCCGCCGTCGCTTCGTCGAGCCCGGCCTCTCCGAGCCGAAGCGCGGCCGCCTTTCGGGCCCGCTGGGCATTCGCCTCAAGGAGGTCGAAAGCACGTACGGCCCCGCTGATGGAGCGAAGGTCGCGCCCGTGCCGGAGGCACGAGGCGATCAGGCGGTCGACAACCGGCAACAAGAAGGCTCCGCTCCCGCAGGACGGCTCGACCAGCCGCCGGGCGCCCAGATCCGCCGTCTCGGTGTAGCCGACGAGGTCCAGGATCAATTCGACGACCCAGCGCCGGGTGAACACCTCGCCGTAGTCGATGCCCGGGTCGCGAGTGAGCTCAACGAGCGTCATCGGGGCCTCGATGAGAGACAGCTGTCGCTGCACCACCATGATACCAGCCCCCAGCGAACATCAGTTCGATGATAGGGGGGCGCGCCAGGGGCGGGGTGGACCGACCAGCACCGCCGGCACCCTAACGGCCTGGCGTCGATGGACGGTGGACCGTCGCCGGGAGCACGTCCGAGGCTTCGATGGGAGGCATGGACCGGCTGCCGTCCGAGAGCCAGGACCGCCCCGGGGCAGGCGGTCCTATCGACGAGTGTCCCACGTGGGTGTGACAACCCGAACGGTCCACCTGAGCGGGGCTGTCGGTCGGGAGGATTCAATCGGCGTCCTTGTGGGCCCGGTCTGGCCCTGGCCGCACCGGCGCTGGGCCTCCCGACCGATCCGTCGGCCGGCCCCCCTGGGCAGCGCGTCATCGTTTCCCTTGCCGTCCGGATCTCCTTGGCGGGGACAAGGCTTTGGGCAACTCTCGTCGTCGCCGGACGCGCATGTCAGGCTCAGCCTCGCCGGATTCGTCAGCGATGACGACTTGGAGGGCCTGTACGGGATGGCCGACCTCGTCGTCGTGCTCTCCGTCGCCGAGGGCTTCGGGTTGCCCGTCCTCGAGGCCATGGTTCGCGGGTAGCCGGTTGCGTCCTCGGACGTCGGCGCTCTTCCTGAGGTGGCCGGAGGGGGCCCCCATGGCTGAGGGTGTAGCGCCCACCCGGCGAGGTGGGAACGGTCTTCACCGCCTCCCTACGCGAGGCCCGTGGATGTCAACGGGATACCGACGAGTGACGCCCGGCGCGAGGCCGACCGGCGGGGAGAGGCGATCAGCGGCGCGCCGTCAGGGTCGCAGGGCCCGCCAGCGCGCCGGCCCGGGCAGGAAGCGGGCGGTGGCCCGGCGGTAGGCCCGGTAGGCCTCGCCGTGGACGCCTTCGAGGAAGGGCTCCTCCACCCAACGCACGACGACCTCGGCGGCCACGACCACCGCGGCCAGCGATGCGAGGGCCAGCACCGACGGGACGGCCAATGCCACCCCCAGCGAGCTGAGCATGCAGCCCACGTAGAAGGGGTTGCGGGCGACGCGGAACAGGCCGGTGGTGACGAGGGGCGGCGGGGCGGCGGGGTCGATGCCGGGCTTCCATGCCAGCCCCATCTGGCGCTGGGCCGCCAACGACGTGACGATGCCGGCGAGGAGGCAGGCCAGCCCGACCGCCGCCACCGGGCCCGAGGACAGGCGCCCGGCCGGGGGAACCACCGACAGCCGGGCCAGGACGGGCGCCGCCAGCGTGCCCACGCAGCCGGCGGTGCACAGGCTCTCGGCCACCGCGTCCACCCGGGAGACGGGCCGGAGCCACCCGCTGCGCCCGGTGCGCCGGTAGCTGTGCACCGTTCGCAGGCCGAAGGCGACGGCGAGGAAGGCGACGTCGGCGGCCAGGACCAGCGCCCACATCAGCCTGGCGCGCCCACCAGCGCCAGGGCCGCCCCCCGGCGGGCGACGTCTTGGATGTCCACCACCCGACCGTCCCGCAGGCGCAGCACCTGGAACAGCTCCCGGCACCCGTCGGCGCCCGGCTCCCGCCACTGCAGCGCGACGGCCACCCCGCCGGGGGTGTCGGCGATCACCGTCGCCCGGGGATCGACGAGGTCCCGGCCCGCGATCCGCCGGGAGCGCTGCTGGAGGACCGACCGGGCCTCAGCGGGGCCGTGTCAGCTCGGCGTGTGCCGCCACCACAGGCGGCCCCTCGTCACGCCCCGCCACTCGAGGGACGCATCGAACAGGGCGACGAACGGCTCGACGTCGCCCGCCACCGCGGCGTCCAGCGCCGCCTGGACCCGCTCCCCCTCGTGTCCGGACATGGGCGCTCCCTCCGACGGGCCACCACCGTACCGCCGGGCCCGGGGCAACGGCCGGTCGGCGGTCGGCAGTGCTCGGGTCACTCCTCGGTCTGGTCGAGGATCTCCTCCAGCTTGAAGACCTCGTCGGTGGAGACCACGCCCACGAAGCTGCCGGCGCCGTCGACGACCGGCAGCACGTCCACGTCCGCCTTCTCCATGGCCGCCAGCGCCTGGCCCAGCAGCCAGTCGGGACGGCCCACGGGCAGGTCCTCGCGCAGGATCTCCTGCACGGTCGTCGCCGACCACCCGTCGCGCGGCACGGAGACCAGGTCCTCGGCCCGGACCATTCCCACGTAGCGGGTCCCGTCCAGCACCGGCACCGACTTCTGGCGGGCCAGGAGCAGGTGGTTGGAGACGAACTCGGCCACCGTGGCGTCGGGCGGCGCGGTCAGCACGTCGGAGCGGATGGCGACGCTCAGGGGGAGGGACCGGCGGCGCTCCAGGTGCCCGGCCCGGGCCGACCGCTGGTAGGGCGTGACCGAGGACCGGGACATCACCACCTGGGCCACCACCGATGCCAGCAGACCGGGCACCACGAAGCCGGGGCGGCCGGTGGACTCGGCCACGAACATGACCCCGGCCAGGGGCGTGCGGTAGCCGGCGCCCAGGAAGGCGGCGATGCCGATGACCGGGAACAGCGAGCCCGACGCGTCGCCGAACAGGGCGCCCACCGCCCGCCCGAGCAGGGCGCCGTCGATGACGAGGGGGATGAACAGCCCCCCCGCGCCGCCCCCACCCACCGTCAGGGCGGTGGCCGCCGACCGCATGAGGAGCAGGGCGAGGACGGCGGCGATGCTGTGGCGGGGATCGGTGGCCCACTCCACGGTGCGGTAGCCGGGACCTGTCGTGAGCCCGGCGCCGAACAGCACCCGGCTGGCCACGAACAGGCCGCCCAGCAGGGCGCCGGCGGCGGCGATGCGCACGGTGGCCGGGAGGCGGGTGGGCTCCGACTTGGCCCGCCGCAGGACGAGGGCGAAGGCTCGGGCGCCGATGCCACACAGCAGCCCCATCAGGGCCGCCCCCCCCAGATCCTCCAGGTCGAAGGGGGCGGTGCCCCGCACCGGGAGCAGCGGCGCAGTGCCGGCGATGGTGACGAAGACCAGGTAGCTCACGGCCGCCCCGGTGAGGGCGGGCAGCAGCATGCGGCGGGCGGTGTCGTCCTGGTAGGGCACCTCGATGGCGAAGATGGCGCCGGTGGCCGGCGCCTTGAAGATGGCGGCCACGCCGGCCGCCGCCCCCGCCACCAGGAGGAGCTTGGCGTCCTCCCGGGAGAAGACCCGGGCGAACTTGCGTTGCAGGAACGACCCGACCGACGCGCCCAGGTAGATGGACGGGCCCTCCAGGCCCAGCGCACCGCCGAGGCCGATGGTGGCCACCCCGGCCAGCATCCGGCCGGGGACGAGGCGCAGCGGCAGCCGCCGGTCCTGCTCGTGGAAGTTCCTGATGTACTCGTCGGACGACGACGGCGTGGCGCCCCGGGCCAGATGGCGCAGGGCGAGGGCGGCGAGGGCCAGCCCGACGAGGGGGGCGACAGCCTGCACGGCGGCGGGAGCACGGGCCACCCGGGCGAACAGCTCGTCGCTGGTCACCCAGTCGAACAGGGCCACCGCGGCGCCGACGAGGGCACCGGTGAGGGCCGACAGCAGCAGCACCTGCTGGGATCGCCGCCCCAGCGCGAGCAGCTCGGCCCTGCGGCGGTTCACGTGCTCCAGCCGAGCGACCAGGAGTGGTCCGGCACCTCACCGGCGGCCTCCGCGAATGCACGGAGCGAGTCCACCAGCGAGGCCCGGCACCCGGGGTCCAGGCGCCGCACGATGCGCGCCAGGGCGAGTCGCCGGCGCCGTGTGACCGTGCGGACGATCTCGGCGCCCGAGGTGGTCACCGCCAGGCGGACCTCCCGCCGGTCGTCCTCGGCCGTCTCCCGGATGACGAGGTCCCGAGACACCAGGCGGTCCACCGCCCGGGTGGCCGTCGACGGGTTGACGGCGAGGGCCTCGGCCAGCGACGACAGGTTCTGGGCGCCGCGGCTGGCGAGGATGACGAGGGCCCGATACTGGGCGAGCGTGATGTCGTCCAAGTCCGCCAAAGACTCGGCGGCCACCGCCACCAGGACCCGGGACGCTACGAGGACGGCGTCAGCCACCGCGTTGACGCTCTCCCTGTTCAGCGGGCCCTCCACAGTCCAATGGTAACCAGAGATGCACAGTGCAACCTTTGCGCCATGCAGAGGAAGGGCCAAGTGGCGGGGAGGCGGCTCCTACACCGCGGCGGCGCGGTGGCTCGCGCTTGCTGATCGGCGGCACCGGGCCCCAATCTCCGCCGCGCCAACCCGCCGGGGTTCCGGGTGTCGGCTGGGGCGCCCGGAACCGGCCTTCGCCGTCGCGGCCCGCCGCGCCCGGCGCCCGGATCAGCGCCGGGCGGGAGCGGCGGCCAGGTAGCGGCCGTCGAGGAGGTTGAGCTCCACGCCGTTGTCGAAGTGGACCCGGTAGCGGATCCAGGTCAGCCCGGTGACCGTGACCACCGTGCCCGGGGTGCCGGCGGGCACACCGTCGAGGTCGGAGGCCGCCACCACCCGTTGCTTCTCGGAGAAGGCGTCGGCCATGGCCGCAGTCTGCCCACACCGGGCCCCCACCCGCCACGTGGCCGGGAACACCGCCGGTGCCGGCGCTGTTTGTCAACTCTGACGGTTACTTAAGGAGCACCGAATGCCCGACCTCGACACCACCATCCTCCCTCTCCTGCCCCTGGCCACCGGGGTGGTCCTGCCCGGCATGGTCGTGACCATGGCCCTGGAGAGCGACGAGGCCAAGGTGGCGGTGGACGCCGCCCAGGCCGCCGACAGCCGCCTGCTCCTGGTCCCTCGCCTGGAGGACCGCTACGCCCGCGTCGGCACCGTTGCCAAGGTGGAGGACAGCGGGGAGATGCCCAACGGCACCCGGGTGGCCGTGGTGCGCGGCCTCGAGCGGGCCGTCGTGGGTGCCGGCGTACCCGGCACCGGCGCCGCCCTGTGGGTGCAGTTCGACCGGGCGGCTGACCCCCGGCCCACCGAGCGGGCCTCAGAACTGGCCCGCGAGTACCGGGCCGTCGTCCAGAACATCCTGGAAGAGCGGGGCGCCCGCCAGCTCGCCGAGGCCTTGCGAGGCATCACCGACCCCGGGGCCATGGCCGACACCGCCGGCTACTCCCCTGATCTCACCTTCGAGCAGAAGATCGAGCTGCTGGAGACGATCGACGTGGAGGCCCGCCTGGAGCGCGTCCTGGCCTGGGCTCGCGACACGCTGGCCGACCTGGCCCTCAAGGAGCGCATCCGCCACGACGTGTCCGAGGGCATGGAGAAGACCCAGCGCGAGTTCCTGCTGCGCCAGCAACTGGCCGCCATCCGCAAGGAGCTGGGCGATGGCGAGGACGGTGAGGGCGTGATCGAGCAGTACCGCTCCAAGGTGGCCGAGCGCGAGCTGCCGGCCGAAGTCGGCGTGGCCATCGAGCGGGAGATCGACCGCCTGGAGCGGACCAGCGAGCAGAGCCCCGAGCACGGGTGGATCCGCACGTGGCTGGACACCGTCTTGGAGGTGCCGTGGGGCACCCGCTCGGACGACCACCTGGACGTGGCCGAGGCCCGCACCATCCTCGACGCCGACCACAACGGCCTGGAGGACGTGAAGGACCGCATCATCGAGTACCTGGCCGTCCGCAAGCTGCGGGCCGACCGCGGCCTGGCCCCCGCCGGGGGCAAGGGGGCGGGCGCCATCATCGCCCTCGTCGGGCCCCCGGGCGTGGGCAAGACCTCCCTCGGCGAGTCGGTGGCCCGCGCCCTGGGCCGCTCGTTCGTGCGGGTGTCCCTGGGCGGCGTCCGCGACGAGGCCGAGATCCGCGGCCACCGCCGCACCTACGTGGGCGCCCAGCCCGGGCGCGTCGTGCGGGCGCTGCGGGAGGCCGGCACCATGAACCCCGTCTTCATGCTCGACGAGGTCGACAAATTGGGCGCCGACTGGCGGGGCGACCCCTCGTCGGCCCTGCTGGAGGTGCTCGACCCGGCCCAGAACCACACCTTCCGGGACCACTACCTGGAGGTCGACCTCGATCTCTCGGACGTGCTCTTCATCGCCACCGCCAACGTGGCCGACACCATCCCGGGCCCCCTGCTCGACCGCATGGAGGTCATCCACCTGGACGGCTACACCGAGGACGAGAAGGTGGCCATCGCCACCGACCACCTGGTATCCCGCCAGCTCGACCGCAACGGGCTGGGCGCCGACGAGGCCTCGTTCACCGAGGCCGCCCTCCGGGCCGTGGTCGTGGACTACACCCGGGAGGCCGGCGTCCGGAACCTGGAACGGGAGCTGGGCAAGGTCCTGCGCAAGGTGGCCACCCGCCTGGCCGCCGGAGACACCGACGCGCCGGTGACGGTGGGCGGCGACGACGTCCGCACCTACCTGGGCCGGCCGCGGTTCTTCTTCGAGGCCGCCGACCGCACCGCCGTCCCCGGCGTGGCCACCGGCCTCGCCGTCACCGGGGTCGGGGGCGACGTCCTGTTCATCGAGGCCACCTCGCTGCCGGGCGGCGCCGCCGGCACCGGCGGGCAGGGCCGGTTGACGCTCACCGGCCAGCTGGGCGACGTCATGAAGGAGTCGGCGGAGATCGCCCTCTCCTACGTGCGGTCCCACGCCAGCGACCTCGGGCTGGAGGACGACACGGTGGCCGGCTCCCGGTTCCACGTGCACGTGCCCGCCGGCGCGGTGCCCAAGGACGGGCCGTCGGCCGGCGTCACCATGGTCACCGCCCTGGCCAGCCTGCTCTCGGACCGGCCGGTGCGGTCGAGCGTGGGCATGACCGGCGAGGTCACCCTGCAGGGCCGGGTGCTGCCCATCGGAGGCGTGAAGCAGAAGGTCCTGGCCGCCCACCGGGCAGGGCTCAAGGAGGTCATCCTCCCGGCCCGCAACGGGGCCGACCTGGACGACGTGCCCGAAGCCGTCCGGGAGACGGTGGCGTTCCACCTGGTCTCCGACGTCCGGGAGGTGCTCGCTCTGGCCCTGGAGCCGGCCGCCGCCGCATCGGCGGTGGCCGCCGCCTGAGGCCACACACCCTGGTGCCGGCGGGGCCCTCCCCCCGCCGGCGGCAGGACCGCCCGTCAGTCCTCCCTCCCGAGGCGATTCGATTGTGCGGTCTGGGGGGCCCGGTGGCAATGGCCCGAACGGGCCATTGTGGCCGCCCGTTCGGCGCGAGTGACCGGCGTCAGGGGTCCACGACCACCGTGGCGTACACCCGGACGGTGACGATGGCGGGCGCCGGGGCGCACGCCCGCACCCGGCCCGCTTCGAGCTCCACGGCCAGCGCGCCGGAGGCGGGCGGGACCCAGGTGAAGACCTCCTCGTCGGTGGCCGGCCCCTGACCGCACGGGCCACCGGCCCCTGTCGGGAACTTCAGCAGGACGTTGTCGACGTAGAGAGACGTGATGCAGCAGTAGTCGCCGGTGGTGGTGGCGGCGTCCATGGTGAACCGGACCGGCTGCCCGGCCCGGGGGGTCGCCGGGCTGACGTGCAGCGTGGCAGTGATGGCGTCGCCCTCGGCCGACCACGACGACGGGTGGGCCACCGTGGTGGTCGTGGTGGGCGGTGCGGCGGTGGTGGAAGCAGACGCCGCTGCCGGTACGGGCGTGGGCGTCGCTCCCGTCCGGGTCCCGGGCGCCGCCGGGCCGGGCCGGCCGGCGACGGTGGTGGCCGCCGCCGGGCCGCCGGTGGCCGTCGTCCTCGCGGCTGCCGTTGCGGCCGGGGCGGCCACCGTGGTGGACGCGCCGGCACCGGCCGCCGGCTGCCCGTCCACGCCCACGCCGGCACCGACGCCGGCGGCGGACACCCGGGTGGATGCCGTCGGGGTCGCCCGGTGCCCGGCCACCGCCAGGAGGCCGGCGGCCAGCACCAGCGCCGTCGCCCCCGCTACCGACCGCACCCTGCTCGTCGCCGTCACGCCGTCACCCTCCTCGGTGGGTCTGCCCGTCCAGTGTCCGGTGGCGCCCTGCGTCTGGCAATAGCCCGATCGGACCTACTTTCCGGCCTCCGGGCCGGGTCAGAGGTAGCGGACCTCGTCGGCGTGGTCGTCCTCCGCCATCCGGGCGCAGGTGGGGCACCACCAGCGGGCCTCGAGCGGGGTGCCGCAGGCGTCGTGGCGGAGGGCGTCGGCGGAGTCGGAGCCCCGCCCGGCGCCCCACGACTCCAGGAGGCGGAGGGCGCCGGCCAGCTCCCGCCCCGACGCCGTCAGCTCGTACACGAACCGCGGCGGGCGACGGGAATAGGGCCTGGCCATCACCACCCCCCCACGCTCCAGGTGGCGCAGGCGGGCGGTCAGGACGTTGGAGGCCACCCCGCCCACCTCCCCCAGGAGGTCGTTGAAACGGCGGGGGCCGCCGAGGAGGGCGTGCACGACCAGCAGGGCCCACCGGTCCCCCACCCGGGCGACGGCCTCGTCCAGGGCGCTCGGCGTCCCCTCGTGGCCCACCGCCCCATCCTGCCTGGTCGGCGGCGGTTGCCGAGCTGGAGTGCCACTGGTAACTTGCGATCTGCAAGTCACACCACCCGGTGTGACCCCCTCGGGAGGTCGGAACATGGCAACGCTGGACGAGGTGCAGGCTGCGGTCCGGGCGGTGGCGGAGACGGCGGGGCCGGCCGTCGTAGGCGTGGGTGCCGGCTGGGGGCTGGGGTCGGGGGTGGTGGTGGCCGACGGCGTGGTGCTGACCAACGCCCACAACCTGCGGGGGGCCGACGTCGCCGTCTCCTTCGCCGACGACCGCACGGCCGACGGCCGGGTGGCCGGAGTCGACCTGGACGGGGACCTGGCGGCGGTGGCGGTGGACACCTCGGGCGTCACGCCCCTGGCGTGGGCCGAGGAGCCGGGGGCCATCGGGGGCGTCGTCTTCGGGCTGGCCAACCCCGGCGGGCGGGGCCTGCGGGTGACGGTGGGCCTGGTGTCGGCGGTGGGACGCGCCTTCCGGGGGCCGCGAGGGCGACGGGTGACGGGCTCCGTCGAGCACACCGCCCCCCTGGCGCGGGGGTCGTCGGGCGGGCCCATCGTGGACGGCGAGGGCCGGTTCCTCGGGCTCAACACCAACCGCCTGGGCGAGGGCTTCTACGCCGCCATCCCGGCCGATGCCGACCTGCGGCGCCGGGTGGACGCCCTGGCCCGGGGGGAGTCGGCCGAGCGGCCCCACCTGGGCGTCGGGCTGGTACCGGGCCGGGCCGCCCGCCAGCTCCGCCGCTCCGTCGGCCTGCCCGATCGGGACGGCGTGCTCGTTCGCGAAGTCCAGGAGGGCGGCCCCGCCGACCGTGCCGGCCTGCGGCGGGGTGACCTCGTCGTCACCGCCGGAGGCCGTCCGGTGGCGTCGGTGGACGACCTCCACGCCGTCCTCGACGGGCTGGCTGAGGCCCGGACCCTGGACCTGGGGATCGTGCGGGGGGCCGACGAGCTGTCGGTGGAGGTGGCCTTCGGCGATCCCGCCGGCCAGGGCTGACCGTCACCGCGGCGGCGTGCGGCCGTCCCGGCCAGCCGCCTCCGGCCGTTGCTGCGCCGGCCTGCGGCCGTCACGGCGGCGGCGTGCGGCCTGCGCCCGGCGGCCGAACCGTCGCACTTTCCGGGCCCCGCCGGCGTGACGTTCCCCGGCCCGTCGACATAGGACTCGTAGCGGACCGCTCAGGGTGGGTACGCTGTAGCACCTCTCGTCTGGGCAGCGAGGGGACGGTCCCACAAGACGAGAGGTCGTGGATGTACGCAACCGGGAAAACGGGCACAGCAGCAGCCGGCGCCGCAGGTTTGGGCCTGGCCCGAACCGGGTTCCCCGTCGTCGGGATCGTGCTGCTGGCCCTGGCCCTGGTGGTCGCCGGCTTCATCCTGCTGCGCGCCGCCATGGTCAGGCGCGGGTGAGCTTCCCGGCGAAGGGGCGGATTCACACCGGGAGCACCACGCTGGCGGGCACGGGACGGGTCCCGGTGGCCGCAGCCGTGGCCATGGTGGCGGGCGGGGTGCTCCTCGTCCTCACCCAGTCCGCCATCCGGCCGTTGGAGGCATGGGTGGCGGCAGCGATCGTGGGAGGCTTCCACGTCGCTCCCGCCCGCTCGCTGGGCAGCGCCGTGATCTTCCCCATCCGGGGCAGCTTCGTGGGCTTCTACCTGAGCGAGGGATGCACCGCCGCCCTCCTCGTCAGCCCGTTCTGCCTGGTGGCCGCCGGGCTGGTGCTCACCCACCGGACGACGGTGCGCCGGGGCGTGGGCACCCTCGTCGGGCTGACCGTCGGCCTGTTCGCCGTCAATCAGGCCCGCCTGGTCATCATCGCGTTGTCGATGCGGCTGTGGGGCTTCCACCACGGCTACGAGGTCAGCCACATCCTCCTCGGCACCATCGTCAGCACCCTGGGAGTGCTCGCCGGCCTGCTGGTGTTCGTCACCGCCGCTCTCGCCCCCCATCCCGTCCGGGCCGCCCGTGGGTAGCTTCTCCGACTTCGCCCTGGCCGCCGTCAACGACGGCGCCTTCCTGCTCTGCGTGGGCTTCCTCGGCTACGTGCTGCTCATCGTCGTCCCCTTCGTCCGCCGCCAGGAGGCCGAGCCGGGCGACGCCCGGGCCTTCGCCTGGCACTTCGTCGTGCCCTGCCTCGACGAGGCGGCGGTGGTCGGGCGCACCGTCCGCTCGCTCGCCGTTCGCTTTCCCACCGCCCACGTCTGGTGCGTGGACGACGGGTCCACCGATGGCACCGGCGCCATCCTGGCCGGCCTGGCCGCCCGGTGCTCGCGGATCCACATCGTCACCCGCCGGCCGCCCGAGGCCCGCCAGGGCAAGGGGGCCGCCCTGAACGCCGCCTGGCGCGCCATCTCAGCCTGGCTCCCGCCGGAGACCTCGCGCAGCCACGTGATTCTGGGCGTGGTGGACGCCGACGGCCGCCTCGACCCGCGCTGCCTGGACGTCACGGCCGGGCCGTCCTTCTTCGGCGACGCCGCCGTCGGCGCCGTCCAGGTCCAGGTACGGGTCGTCGACCGGGCCCGGGGCGCGGGGCGATCGCGCACCGCCCGTCTGCTGATGCGCCTCCAGGACATGGAGTTCAGCGGCGTAATCGCCGCCATTCAGACCTTCCGCCGCCACCTGGGCAGCGTCGGCATGGGCGGCAACGGCCAGTTCACGCGCCTCTCGGTGCTCGACCGCATCGCACGCGAGCACGGAACGCCGTGGCACGGGGCCCTGCTCGAGGACTTCGAGCTGGGTGTGCACGTGCTGCTGGCCGGGCACCGCACGGAGTACTGCCATGACACCTGGGTGGCCCAGGACGGGCTGCCCACGCTCCGCAGCCTGGTCCGCCAGCGCAGTCGGTGGGCCCAGGGGTCCATGCAGTGCTTCCGCTACCTGTGGCCGGTGCTGCGGTCGCCGCAGATCGCCAACGCCGGGGCGGTGGAGATCGCCTACTTCCTCCTGCTGCCCTGGCTCCAGCTGCTGGGCGGCCTGATGTACCTGGCCTGCACCGTCGTGCTGGTCTGGTTCGCCCTCACCCTCCCGTCCGGCCCCGCCGGGTGGTTCGGCGCCGGTGGCTGGGGAGTGCTGCCGCTGTTCGTGCTGTTCGGGCTGGGCCCGTTGCTCGTCTGGGGGCCGGTGTACCGGTCCACGACGGCACGGGGACTGAGCCGCACGAAGGCGGTGTTCCTGGGGTTGGCCGGCTGGCCGTACAGCTACGTCCACCACGCCGCCACCTGGTGGGCCCTGGTGCGCGTGGCCAGGGCGCGCCACGACTGGAAGAAGACGGAGCGGGAGGTCCCCGGCCGGCCGGTCCTGGTGCCCGCCGCGGTGCCGGCCGTCGGGCTCGCGCCGCCGACCTCCGTGCCGCTCCCCTACGCTCTCACCCCGGCTCCGGTCGCCCCCCCGGCTCCCGAGCCCGTTCCCGCCGCCCCTGTCCAGCCGGCCGAGGTCGACTGGCTCGGGGTGGTGGCCTATTGCCCACCACAGCGCCATCCCCGACCACCCGACCCCGACGACCCCGCCCTCGAGGCGGTCCTGACCCTGCTGGCCGGCCCCGACCGCCCACTCCAACTGGAGGACGTATGAGCTCCCGCCCCACCCATGCCCTTCGGCGTTTCGGCTTCGCCGCCGTGGCCGCCGCAACCCTGTCCCTGTCGGTGGCCAGCCCGGCCTTCGCCGACACGTCCCAGGCCACGGCTCAGGCCGCCCTGGTCCAGTTGGGGACGACGCCGATCGCCACCACCGGCCTGGTGAGCGCCACCAACGACGGCACCCAGGCCAACCCCGGGGTGGTCACCGGCAACACCACGCCGGCCCTCAGCCTGCTGGGGACCCAGACCCTCCTGGGCGTAGGGGCCCTGGTGCAGCAGGCGCAGGCCGACAACAACGGCACGTCAGCGGCGTGCGCCGGGGTGGTGGGCTCGGGTGGGCTCATCCAGATCGGCCCCGCGGGTGACTGCACCATCGGCGGCGCCAACCCCTCGGGTGGCGTCACCGTGAACCTGGCGCCCCTCACCGTGCTGACCGCCGACGCCATCCTGGCCCAGTGCACGGCGAACTCCGACGGCACCACCACCGCGTCGGCCACCATCGTGAACGGCAAGGTCACCGTCGGCGGCGTCACGCTGCTCACGTTGCCTGTGGGGACGTCGGCCAACCAGGGCCTCGACGTGCCCGGCGTGGCCAGTCTGATCCTGAACAAGCAGACCACCGGCACCGGGAGCATCAGCGCCACCGCCCTCGACATCACCCTGCTCGGGACCGTCGCCCACGTGGCTCTCGGCACCGTGACCTGCGGGCCCAACGCCGTGACCCCCTCCACCCCGACCTTCCCGGTGAAGGGCCTGCCCATCGCGGCCGGTACCGCGGCTGCGGCCGCCGTCGTGGCCCTGGCCGTCCGCCGTCGCCGGCGGGCCACCGCCGCTCCTGCGGGCGAGGCCCTCTAGAGGCAGCGGCTCAGGCAGTCGACGCATACTGCCGGTACGCGTCGTAGTAGGTCGACGTGCCCACGCCGGCCGGGCTCATCTGGGTGCTGAACGAGAACCCGGTGCGCCCGGCGGCGTAGGGGCACGTGGCCTTGAGGTCGGCCTGGAGCTGGGCCGGCGCCATGGGACCGCCGGAGACCGAGTACATGTCGGGGTCGCTCCAGAGGGTGGTGCGGGTGCCGGCCAGGGCCTGGGCCAGGGCCGAGAACCAGTGGGTGATGTCGGACGGGCCGATGTAGCCGGACCCGCCGCCGTCCTGCACGTTCACCACGTCCAGCGTTCCCAGGACCGAGCGCACGCTGGCCGCGAACTGGGTGGTGGACTCCTGCAGGCTGGAGTAGGTCGGCGACGTCATGACCCGCAGGTTGCCGGCGTGGGTGTGCAGCCAGGCGGCCAGTGAGGAGAAGAAGGAGGTCATCGGCCCGACCGCCGCCGGGTCGGACAGCAACCGGTCGTCCACCTCGTTGCTGACGTACCAGCCCCGGATCTTCCCCGGGTACAGGGCCCAGAGCTGGCTGGCGACCTGCTCGTCTACGTAGAGCTGGTCGGCCAGCCAACCGGGGTCGGTGGCGTGCGCCTGCCAGGCGTAGACGTTGCCGAGGCCGAGCCAGACGCCCATGCCCTGGCGGTCGGCCGACGCCATCAGGCTGCCCACCATGTCGGCGGCCCGCGGGTACCACCCCGACGGCGCCGGGTAGTACGCCTGGTTGGCGTCCATGTCCACCGTCCACTGGTCGATGACCATGCGGATGCCGGCCGCCTTCATGGCCGACAGCTCCTGGTCGTAGCGGGCCGCCGACCATCCAAACACCGGGTACGACGGTTGCAGGAAGGTGCCCGTCATCACCGCCCGGCACGCCGACGGCCGGGTGGCGGCGGCCGCCGGTCGGGCGGCGACGGGGGTGACGACGATGACCATGGTTGCGAGAAGCGCAGCTCCTGTGGCGCTTCCCAGCGGAAGCACTCGCATGCAGGCTTATCGGCACAACCCGTCCCTCCCTGAACCGCGAGCCACGTAGCGGCGCCCGGCAGGCGGCCCGTCGGCCGCCGCCCGAGCTCCGGGTGGCCGCTGGTCAGCAGTCGCCGAAGGCCAGCTCGTCGCCGTCGAGGAGGGCGTGGGCCCGGCACCGGGCGGCGGCCCGCTCCGGGCCGGGCAGCCCCAGTCTCAGGCCGGCCGCCACCAGCCCCCGGCCCACGGCCCGCCGCCAGTCGGCGGCCCAGGTGTCCCGGGCGCCGCTCCCGGCATGGGAGCGGGCCCGGGCCCGGGCGACCCGCGCCTCGTGGGCGGCGTGGCTGGCGGCGGCCAGGGACGCCAGCTCCCGGCGACGGTCCTCGGCCAGGGTCTCCGACACGTAGGGGTGCATGAAGCAATCGTCCTCCCCGTCACCCGATTCGGCCAGTGGCAGGAAGGCCAACCTTCGCTAAGATCCTGCCATGCACACTGTCGCCACCGTGGTGGCCCCGGAGGTGTCGATGTTCGAGCTGGCGGTGGCCTGCGAGGTGTTCGGCCTCGACCGCTCGGACCTGGTGGACCCCTGGTACCGGCACGCGGTGTGCGCCGGCGGGGCGCCGCCCCTGCTCAGCCCCGAGGGCATCACCGTGCACGCCCCTCACGGCCTCGACCAGGTGGCCGCCGCCGACACCGTGATCATCCCCGGGTGGCCGTACCGGACGTGCCCGCCGGGCGACGACCTCCTCGACGCCTTGCGCACCGCCCACGGCCGGGGAGCCCGCCTGCTGTCCATGTGCAGCGGAGCCTTCGTGCTGGCCGCCACCGGACTGCTCGACGGCCGTCCGGCCACGACCCACTGGATGCACGCCGCCGAGCTGGCCCGGCGCTACCCCCGGGTCCGGGTGGACGCCCGGGTGCTCTATGTGGACACCGGCGACAACCTGCTCACCTCGGCCGGCACGTCGGCGGGCATCGACCTCTGTCTCCACGTGGTGCGCTGCGACCACGGGGCCGAGGTGGCCAACGCGGTGGCCCGCCGCATGGTCACGCCGCCCCACCGGGAGGGCGGCCAGGCCCAGTTCGTCGACCTCCCGGTGGCCGGCGCCACGGGCGACGACCCCATCGCCGGCGTCCTGGAGTGGATGCTCGAGCACCTCGATCTCCCGCTGGCGGTGGAGGACCTGGCCCGCCGGGCGGCCATGAGCCCCCGCACCTTCGCCCGCCGCTTCCGGGCCGCCACCGGGACCACCCCCCACCGCTGGCTCCTCGGCCAGCGCCTCCTCGTGGCCCAGCGCCTGCTGGAGACCACGGAGCAGCCGGTGTCGTGGGTGGCGGCCCGCAGCGGCTTCGGCACCGTCGCCGGCCTACGGGTGCACTTCCAGCGGGAGCTGGGATCGTCGCCCCTCGCCTACCGCCACGCCTTCCACTGCATCGACGCCGCCGGGTGAGCCCGGGCGCCGTCCGCCACCGAGGTGGGGACACCGTGCGGTGCCCCGGCCCGGGAGCGCCTACCCAGCCCGGGTCGGCCGGCGGGGGGAAACCGGCTTGCCGTCGGGCGCCGGAGTTGGTTGGCTCGGGAGCGTGACCGACGCGCCCGCCATCGAGGTCGAGGGACTGCGCAAGTCGTTCGGGGCGGTCAACGCCCTGGCCGGCATCGACCTCGCCGTCCCGCCCGGCACCGTGCTCGGCCTCCTGGGCCCCAACGGCGCCGGCAAGACCACCGCGGTGCGCATCCTGACCACCCTGTTGCACCCCGACGGCGGGCGGGCCCGGGTGGCCGGCTACGACGTGGTGGCCGACGCCGTCGCCCTCCGGTCGGCCATCGGCCTGGCCGGCCAGTACGCCGCCATCGACGAGCACCTCACGGGGAGGGAGAACCTCACCCTGGTGGGGCGGCTCTACCACCTGCCCAAGGCCGACGTGGCCCGCCGGGCCGGCGAGCTGCTCGAGCGGTTCGACCTGGTGGAGGCGGCCGACCGCACGGCCAAGACGTACTCGGGAGGCATGCGCCGGCGCCTCGACCTGGCCGCCAGCCTGGTCGGCAACCCGGCGGTGCTGTTCCTCGACGAGCCCACCACCGGCCTCGACCCCCGCAGCCGCATCGGCCTGTGGGAGGTCATCGAGCAGCTCGTCACCGACGGCACGACCCTCCTGCTCACCACCCAGTACCTGGAGGAGGCCGACCGCCTGGCCCACGCCATCGCCGTGATCGACAACGGCCGGGTCATCGCCGAAGGCAGCTCCGACGAGCTGAAGTCACGCGTCGGCGGCGAGGTGCTGGACCTCACGGTGGCCCCCCCGGACGCGGTGGCGGCAGCCGGGGCCCTGGCGCCGGTGGCGGCGGGCGACGCCCAGGTGGAGGCGGACACCGGCCGCGTGTCGGTCCCCGTGAAGGGCGGGGGCGGCCGGGTGGCCGACGCCGTGCGCCTGCTCGACGGCGCGGGCGTCACCATCGTCGACGTTGCCCTGCGCCGACCGACGCTCGACGACGTCTTCCTGGCCCTCACCGGCCACGCCGCCGAGGACCCGTCGGCGGCCCCGGGCGCGGGTGTCGACAGCCGGGGCGCCGGGCGGACATCGTCGCGAGCCAGGACCCGAGCTTGACCACAGTGGCCGCTCCCGCCCGGGCGCCGGCCGGCCACGCCCTTCCCGAGGTCGTCTCCGATGCGGTGGCCATGACCCGGCGCAACCTCCTGCACTACCTGCGGGTGCCGGCCCTGATCGTGTTCTCGACGGTGTCGCCGGTGATGTTCGTGCTGCTGTTCACCTACGTGTTCGGCGGCGCCATCCCCGTGGGCGGCGTCAGGTACGTGGACTACCTGATGGCCGGGATCTTCGTGCAGACGGTGGCCTTCGGCTCCACCCAGACCGGCGTCGGCCTGGCCGACGACCTGTCGCGAGGGATGGTGGACCGCTTCCGGTCCCTGCCCATGGCCCGCTCGGCGGTGCTGGCCGGGCGCACCATGGCCGACACCGTGCGCAACGCCTTCGTGGTCCTGGTGATGCTCGTCGTGGGACTGCTGGTGGGCTTCCGGCCGTCGGGCTCCATCCTCGCGGTGGGAGCGTCCTTGCTGGTGGTCGTGGCCTTCGGCCTCGCCCTCTCGTGGATCTCGGCCGCCATCGGCCTGGCCGTGGGCAACGTGGAGGCGGCCCAGTCGGCCGGCTTCGTATGGATCTTCCCCCTCACCTTCGCCAGCTCCGCCTTCGTGCCGCTGAGGTCCATGCCCGGGTGGCTCCAGGCGTGGGCCAAGGTCAACCCCGTCACCAACACCGTCAACGCGGCGCGCAACCTCCAGCTCGGCAAGCCGGCGGCCACCGACCTGTGGCACTCGGTGCTGTGGATGGTGGCCATCCTGGTGGTCTTCGTGCCGCTCGCCGTCCGCCGCTACCGGCGTACGTGAGCGCGCCGGGCGCCCGGCGGGCGGGCCCCGGCCGGCGGGCGGGCCCTGTCCACCCTCCGGGCTGAGCACGGCGTGGCCTCGGGAGCGGCGCGCTGGGTGCGGTCCTCGCTCGGGCGGGTGGCCCGCCTGGCCCTGCCCGGCGTCCGCCAGGTGTACGCCCAGGTGGCCGCCTACGCCCGGTCGTGGGAGGAGGCCAACGACGCCGATGCCGCCGGCACCGGCCCCCTGTGGGTGGTGCTCGGCGACTCCACCGCCCAGGGCATCGGCGCCCCCTCCTTCGACCAGGGCTACGTGGGCCAGCTCCGGTCCGCCCTGGACGAGCACTCGCCCCGGCCGTGGCGCGTGCTCAACCTGTCACGCTCCGGCGCCCGGGCGGCCGACGTGGTGACCACCCAGCTCCCCCGCCTGGCCGCCGTGGACCCCGCCCCCGACCTGGTGACGTGTGCCATCGGCGCCAACGACATGGTCCCGACCCCGTTGCCGGCGGTGATGGCGTCCATGCGGGCCATCCTGGCCGCCCTCCCCCGGCGGGCGGTGGTGGCCACCGTGCCCCAGGGCCTGCGCCCGCCCAAGGCCCAGGCCGTCAACGACCTGATCCGGGCCGAGGCTCCCGCCGCCGGCCTGGTGGTGGCCGACGTGTGGGCCCACACCGGCCCGCCCTGGCACGGCAAGCTGGCCGCCGACGGCTTCCATCCCGGAATGCTCGGCTACGCCGACTGGGCCGCCGCCTTCGCCGAGGCCCTCGGCCACGCCGGCGGCCCCCTGGCTGCCACGCTCGAGTCCTGACCCTCTGTCGCCGGGCCCCCCGGACGTTTGGCGCCGAACCGCGCCGGGCGGTGCCGGCGGCGCGATGTCGGGGAGGAGCCGAGCGACGGCGGCTCAGGGGGCCGGGACCAGCTTGCCGGTGGGGTCAGCCACCCGGAAGGTGATGGACCGCGACCCGGCGGCATTGGTAGCCGCGCACTCGACGATGGTCCCCACCGTGGCCAGGCGGGCGTTCCCCGTCCCGCAGTCGAGCTGGTCGCCGGCCTTGGCCTGGGCCCGGGCGGCGTCGAGGACCTTGGCCGTGGACAGGACGAGCTCGGTGGGCTTCAGGTCGTACTGCGCCGTCTTGGCGGCGGTGTCCACGCTCGTCAACGTCACCGTGTAGGGCGCCGGCAGGTCCTCGACCACCACACTGCACCCGAAGGTCACGCCCTTGCGCAGGGCGACGGTGGGCGGACAGCGGGCCTCGGTGACCGCCAGGTCGGGCGTGGCCTGCCGCTGCTTGGCCACCAGCGCCTGCTTCACCGCCGACGTGTCCAGCACCGGGTCGCCGGGGCGGCTGTTCGACGGCCCCGAGGAGGCCCCCGACCCGCCGCTGCCGCAGGCGCCCAGCAGGAAGGAGCCCGCCATCAACGCGGCGGCCACCACGAGGCGATGCCGGCGGGCCCGCACGGCTCAGATGCTAGCGATCGACCGGAGGGCCAGACGCGGGCCGACCCGCGGCGGCCCCGGATGGCCGGCCACGATCAGCCGGAGCACCCGGGCCCGGTGCCCCCGGTAGGGCTCGAGCAGGTCGAGCATGCGGGCGTCGTCGGCCCGGGGTTCGCCGGCCAGGGCCCATGCCACCTGGTCGGGCAGGTGGTAGTCGCCCACGCTGACCGCGTCGGCGTCGCCCAGGGCCACCACCGCCACCTCGGCCGCCGTCCAGGCGCCCACGCCGGGGAGGGCGGCCAGCCGCCGGCGGGCGGCCTCCGGGGCCAGTGCCACGGCCTCCTCCACCCGGGCCGCGTAGGAGCACGCCACCCGGATCGTGTCGGCCCGGCGGCGCTCCACACCGGCGCGGTGGAAGGCCCAGGCCGGGGTGCGGGCCAGGACGTCGGGCGCCGGGGGCACCCGCAGCCCCGCCGCCCCGGCGGGGCCCGGCGCCGGCTCTCCCAGCGCCCGCACCAGGGCCGCGTAGGACCGCCGGGCCTCCCGCCCGACCACCTTCTGCTCGAGAATGGACGGGACGAGGGCCTCCACCACCGCCCGCGAGCGCGGGATGCGCAGGCCGGGCAGGCGCCGGTGGAGCTCGGCCACCACCGGGTGGGCGGGCGAGAAGCCCTCGAGATGGTCGGCGGCGCCCACCAGGTCGGCCAGGCCGGCCAGGGCCCACCCTGCCCCCGGCCCCCACGCCCGGCCGGTCACGGTGGAACCGGCGGTCGTCAGGTGGAGGGTGGCCGGGCCCTCAGGCGTGCGGGTGGCCCGCCACACGCCGCCGGGGCCGGTGCGCATGGACGGGTCGCCCGCTCCCCGCCGCAGTGGCCCGAGGGTGAGGGCCAGGTCGACGGGGCGGTCGAGGACGACGGTTTGGGACCGGGGATCGCCCACCGGTGTGGCCGTCCGCTCAGCCCTGGAGGGACTTGACCTCGAGGTACTCCTCGAGGCCCTGGCGGCCCAGCTCCCGGCCGTTGCCCGACTGCTTGTAGCCGCCGAAGGGGGCGAACGGGTTGTACCCCCCGCCACACACGTCCACCTGGCCGGTCCGGAGGCGCCGGGCCACGGCCAGGGCCCGGGCCCGGTCGGTCGAGAAGACGGCGCCGTGCAGGCCGTACACGGTGCCGTTGGCGATGGCCACCGCCTCGTCCTCGTCGTCGTAGGGCATGATCGCCAGCACCGGCCCGAAGATCTCCTCCTGGGCGATGGCCATGTCCGGCCGCACGTCGGCGAACACCGTCGGCCGCACGTAGAAGCCCCGGCCGAGGCCCTCCGGGGGCTCGGCGCCCCCGGCCACCAGGCGGGCCCCGTCGGCCTCGCCCCGACGGATCCAGGACCGCACCCGCTCCCGCTGAGCCCGGCTGGCGAGAGGCCCGAGCGTGGTGGCGGGGTCCAGGGGGTCGCCCGGCGCGAACCCGGCGGCCACCCGCCGGGCCACCTCCACCGCCTCCCCCTGGCGGGCGCGGGGGACCAGCAGGCGGCTCCAGGCGATGCACGTCTGGCCGGCGTTGAGGAAGCACTGGCTGACGGTGGCCCGCACCGCCTCGTCGAGGTCGGCGTCGTCGAGCACCACCGAGGCCGACTTGCCTCCCAGCTCGAGGGTCACCCTCTTGACAGTGGCGGCGGCCGCCGCCGCCACCCGCCGGCCGGCGGCCGTGGACCCGGTGAAGGACACCATGTCCACGTCGGGCGACGCCACCAGCGCCTCCCCCGCCACCGGGCCGTCGCCGGTCACCAGGTTGAGCACACCGGGAGGGACGCCCGCGTCCTCGGCCACCCTGGCCAGCACGAAGGCGGAGAGCGGCGCCACCTCGGACGGCTTGGCCACCACTGTGCACCCGGCGGCCAGGGCGGGCGCCACCTTGCAGGCCAGCTGGTAAAGCGGGTAGTTCCACGGGGTGATGGCGGCCACCACGCCCACCGGCTCCCGCACCACCAGGGACCCGGCGGCGTACTCCTCGAACGGGACGTCGCGGGCCATCGCCGCGTAGGAACCGAAGATCACGCCCGGCACCGCGCCCTGGACGAGGGGGGCCATGGCCACCGGCATGCCCACCTCGCGTGCGACGAGGGTGCCGATCTCGTCGGCCCGGGCCATCAGGCCATCGGAGATCCGCTGCAGGCAGGCGGCCCGCTCCTCCGCGGGGGTGGCGGCCCAGCCCTCGAAGGCGGCCCGGGCGGCGGCCACCGCCCGCTCGGCGTCCACCGCGCTTCCCGCCGGCACCCGGCCCATGACCGCCTCGGTGGCGGCGTCGACCACGTCGATGGCCCCGGTGCCGTCGGGCACGACCCACCGACCGCCGACCCACAGGCGGTCATGGGCCATGAACTGGTGGCCGGCGGCGGTGCCGGCGATGTGGCCGGTGGTGGTGCCGGCGGTGTGGCCGGTGGTGGCGGCGGTGGTGGCCCGGAGCAGGTCGCTGATGTCGGTCGGCCCCCTTGCGCGTCCTCGGGCTCATGCGGTCGGCGGCCGCCGCCCCTCGGGCCATGGTAGCGACGGCATCCCGGTACCCCGGAGGCGGGGCGCCCGTAAGATGGGGCCATGGGAAGGGGGGCGTGACGCCGGGAGAGCACACCGAGCTGGCACCCGGGCGGGAATGGGTGGGCGGCGCCCGTCCCGGGGACAAGCGGCGCCGTCCCCGGCCGGGGTGGCTGAGGCCCGTCCTCGTCGCCGTTCCGTTGGTGGCCATGGCCGCCGGCCTGGTGTTCGTGGTGGTCACCGTCGTGCGCATCGCCAACCCTCCGGAGACGGCGGCCGAGAAGGCGGCCAAGGCGGCCCGGGCCGCCGCCGCGGCGCGCTGCGCCTTCCCCGGATGCCCGGCGGCGGCCGACGCCGGGATCGCCCGGGCCTACGAGGATCCCGGGATCGCCGTCGACCCCAGGAACCCGTCCCACGTGGTCGTGACCGACGTCAACCTGCAGACCGGCGCGTGCACCTGGCACACCACCACCAACGCCGGCCAGGACTGGACCGACGGCGCCTTTCCCGTGCCCTCCGGGTTCCGGGGCTGCGGGGGGCTGGACTCGGCCGGCCTGCTCCCCGCCGGCGGCGTGGCCTTCGGGCCGTCGGGCACGGTGTACGCGGTGTTCTCGTCGGCCGGCGGCTGGGACGGCGTCGCCTCCCGGGGTGCCCTGGCCCAGCACGAGAGCGTGCTGCTGGCCGTCTCGTCCGACGGCGGCAAGGCGTTCACCAGCCACGAGGCGGTCAAGCCGCCCGACCCCGATCCCGCCTACATCCGCCCGACTGTGACCGTCGCCCCCGGCCCCGGCGGGCGGGACGAGGTGCTCATCACCACCACCGAGTGCAAGACCGACCCCACCCGCGCCACCCGGGCATGCATCGGCGCCCGCTTCGCCCGGTCCACCGACGGGGGAGACACGTTCGCCCCGTCGGTGGACATCGCCCCCCAGGGCGGCAGCAGCCCGGGCGCCGCCGTGGTGGCGCCCGACGGCGCCATCTACACGACGATCGTGCGCCGCTTCGGCGACGGCTCGGCCGAGGCGGTGCTCGAGCGTTCCACCGACGGCGGCCAGACCTTCGCCTCCGCCACCCTGGACCTGCAACCCGGGCTGGGTGCCCAGTACGACCCGGTCAAGCTGGCCCTCGACGCCAAGGGCGCGATCTACGCCGCCTACGCCGACGCCGGTAAGGGCAGCCTCCAGGTGGTCGTGCGCAAGTCCACCGACAAGGGCGCCACCTTCAGCGAGCCGGTGGTGATCAACGCCGGGCTCAACGGCACGACCAACAACCCCCAGATCTCCGTCGCCCCCAACGGCCGGGTGGACGTGGTGTTCTACCGCCAACCCAACCCCGACACCGCCAACGCGTTCTGGGCGTACTCCACCGATGGCGGCACGACCTTCGTGAGCCGCCAGCTCAACGACAAGCCGATCGACCGCCGCGCCGGCTACTCCGCCGTCCTGCGGTCCTCGGGCATCGACCATTACGCGCCCGCCATCGCCTCCACCAACGCCACCGCCTACGCGGCCTGGAGCGACACCCGCGACGCCACCAAGGACACCGAGACCCAGGACGTCGTCTTCCGCCGCCTCGAGGTCAACGGCTCCTAGCCGGGGCACGGCCCGGCGCCGGCGACAGCCTGCGCCGAACTGGGTTCGGTTAGGCGGCGCCAGGGGCGGCTGACCGAACCCGGTTCGCCAAGGCTGGCGGCGTCAGGGGCCGAGCCGCGGCGCGGGCCGCGGGCGATCACACCTGGTGGCGGGGGCAGGACCAGGTGGTGCGGCCGCCGACGGTGCGGCGCACCAGGGGCGTGCCGTCCCGGGGGCAGGTGCCGCCCGGGCGGCGCTCGACCATGAGGTCCCCGGTGTGTGACCCGCCCCGCTCGAGGAGGTCGGCCAGCGTTGTCCGCAGGTGGCGGTGGAGGCGGCGCAGCTCCCGGGCATCGAGTGACGCCGCCGGCCGGGCGGGGTCGAGGCCCGCCCGCCACAGGGCCTCGTCGGCCACCAGGTTGCCGACCCCGGCCAAACGGCCCTGATCCATGAGCCGGGCCTTGAGGGGGGCGGTGCTGCGGCCGAGGGCGGCGGCCAGGGCGGCCGGGCCCACGCCGAGGGCGTCGGGGCCCAGGCGGCCCTCGTCGGGGTCGAGCTCCACGCCACCCAGCCGCCGGGGATCGCGCATGCGCAGGTCCCCGCCGTCGTCGAAGCGGAGGGCGAAGCGGTCCCACGCCTCGTGGTCCCGGTTGGAGGCGGACACCAGGTCCCCCACGCCGGCGGCGCCGTCCACCACCAGCCGCCCGCTCATCCCGAACCGCAGCCCCACCGTGGGGCCACCGTCGGTGTCCATCAGCAACAGCTTGCCGGTGCGGCGAACCGCCGTCGCCCGCCGGCCAACGAGGGCGGCGACGACCACCGGCGCGGTGAGCCCCCGCTTGAGGTACCAGGCGTCGGGTGCGGCCACGTCGGCGATCCGCCGCCCCACCACCCGCTCCGCCAGCCGCCGATAGGCCTCCACCTCCACCAGCTCCGGCATGCCCGGCCGACCCTACCGCCGCCCCCAACCCCCCCGTTCCGGCGCACGAGGCGCGTCGGTTGCCGACGCGTGTCGCGCGCCGGCGGTGGCCGGAGGCGGGTTCCCGGTAGCGGCGGGGCGACGCTTACCATGGCCGCCATGGCACGCGAGGTCCTGCACTGGGCCAACCTGTACTCAGAGGTGGTCACTTCCGGTCTGTGCACCGGGTGTGCCGGCTGCGTCGTGGCCTGCCCGCACGACGTGTTGGGCTACGACGACGCCGAGGGCCCAGGGCCCGAGCGGCCCTCCGAGCGGGGTGTCTACAAGCCCTTCCACCTGGAGGAGGAGGGCGGCCCCGGCGGGTGCGGCCACGGGGATCGCGGCTGCACCTCGTGCACCCGGGCCTGCCCCCGGTTCCGCACGTGGGAGCCCGACGTGGACACCCACCTGTTCGGGCGCACCCGCCGCGCCGACGAGGTGGACGGCATCTCCAAGGACATCATCCTGGCCCGGGCCGCCGACCCCGAGATCCTGAAGAACGGCCAGGACGGCGGCCTGGTCTCCGCCATCCTGCTGTGGGCCCTGGACCACGGCTACATCGACGCCGCCCTGGTCTCCTACCTGGAGGGCGACGGCACGACCTGGAAGGCCACGCCCGGTGTGGCCCGCACCCGCGACCAGGTCCTGGCCGCCGCCGGCAGCCGCTACACCTACTCGGCCAACACCATGGCTTACGCCGACGCGGTGGCCGGCGGGGCCGAGAAGCTGGCCCTGGTCGGCATGAGCTGCCAGTCGTCGGTGCCGCCGGTGATGACCGTGCGGAAGGCGGGCAAGCCGGCCCGCCGCTTCGCCCTCAACATCGGCCTCCTCTGCTCCAAGACGTTCGACGACGCCATCTTCGAGGAGCTGTTCGAGGCCACGTACGGCCTGAAGCGCCAGGACATGGTGAAGATGAACATCAAGGGCGTCTTCCAGATCTGGATGCGCGACGGCAGCTACCACGAGGTGCCGCTCAAGGAGTGCCACGCCTGGACCCGCGAGGGCTGCAAGATGTGCCCCGACTTCGCGGCCGAGCACGCCGACATCTCCACCGGCGGCATCGGTGCCTTCGGCGACTGGACGCTCACCATCGTGCGCACCGAGCTCGGTCGGGAGATCCTGGTGAAGATGCTGGAGGACGGGACCATCGAGGGCCGCCCGGGCGACGACGACCCCGGCGCCATCGCCCTGCTGCGCAAGCTATCCACCAATCAGCGCAAGCGCTGGCCGGCCACCGCTACGCCCGGGCCCGACCTCATCCCGCCCCAGGCGGTCACGGTCAAGAAGAAGGCGAAGAAGAAGGCGCCGGCCTCGGCGTAGCGCCGGCGCCGGCGCCGCACAGCTCCCGGGCCCGGGTGAACACGGCGTCGAAGGCGGGCTCGGTGAGCGTGCCGGTGAAGGTGTTCTGCTGGCTCGGGTGGTAGGAGCACAGCAGCGTCCGGCCGTCGCCCAACGGGTGCTCGGCCAGATGGGCGAACCGGGGCCGGGGGCGCACGCCCAACAGCACGCACATCGCGTCTGCGGCGAACTTGCCGAGCGCCACAATGACCGACACCCGAGCCAGCAAGGCGAGCTCGCGGCCCAGGTAGGGCAGGCACGTGTCGCGCTCGGCGGGCGTCGGCTTGTTGGCCGGCGGCGCGCAGCGCACGGCCGCCGCCACCCAGGCGTCGCGCAGGCGCAGGCCGTCGCCGGCGTGGACGCTGGTGGGCTGGTTGGCGTAGCCGGCCCGCCACAGCGCCCGGAACACCCAGTCGCCCGAACGGTCGCCGGTGAACACCCGCCCGGTGCGGTTGCCGCCGTGGGCGGCGGGCGCCAGGCCCACCACCAGCAGGCGGGCGCCGGGGTCGCCGAAGCCGGGGATGGGCCGACCCCAGTACTCCTCGCCGCGGAACGAGGCCCGCTTCTCCCGCGCCACCTGCTCGCGCCACGCCACCAGGCGGGGGCAGGCCCGGCAGGCCACGACCTCGCCCTCCAGTCGATCCAGCGTGTCCACGAGGTCAGGGTAGGTTGGCCGCCACCGATGCCCCGCAAGCCGGCGCCCCCGCGCCCGACCCTCGTCCTCTTCGTGCGCCACGGCCACACGCCGACGACCGGCAAGGTCCTCCCCGGCCGGGCGCCCGGCCTGCACCTGTCCGACGACGGCCGGGCCCAGGCGGTGGCGGTGGCCGACCGCCTGGCCGCCCTGAAGTCGGTGGACGCCATCTACGCCTCGCCCCTGGAACGCACGCGGGAGACGGCGGCGGCCATCGCCTCCGCCCGCGGCCTCAAGGTCACCGCCGAGCGGGGGTTGCTGGAGGCCGACATCGGCGACTGGACGGGGCTCGAGCTCAAGGCCGTCCGCCGCCTGCCCGAGTGGAAGGCGGTGCAGTCCTACCCGAGCGGCTTCCGGTTCCCGGGCGGGGAGTCCTTCCTGGAGATGCAGACCCGGGTGGTGGCGGCGGTGGCCCGGCTGCGGGACCGCCACCCGGGCCAGACGGTGGTGGCCGTCAGCCACGCCGACCCCATCAAGGCCGCCCTGGGCCACGCCCTCGGCACCCACCTGGACTTCTTCCAGCGGTTCACCGTGTCGCCGTGCTCGGTGAGCGCGGTGACCTACGCCGACGGCGGGCCCCTGGTGCTGTCGATCAACTCGGTGGGGGACCTGAAGGCGCTGCGCCCGTCGTGAGCACGTCGTTCGAGATGCCCGAGGTGGACGTCCTCACCACCGGGACGGTCGGGCCTCCCGGGCAGCGGGTCTTCTACCTCCAGGCCCGGGCGGGCGAGCAGGTGATGTCGCTGCGGCTGGAGAAGGCCCAGGTGGCGGCGCTCACGACCTACCTGACGACCCTGCTCGCCGACCTCCCCGAGCCCGAGGGGCTCCCCACCGACTTGGACCTGGCGGAGCCGGTGGTGGCCGAATGGGTCGTCGGCTCCCTCGGCGTGTCCTACGACGAGGACGCCGACCGGGTGGTGGTCGTGGCCGAGGAGCTGGTGGAGGAGGACGACGAGGCGGCTCGGGCCCGCCTGACCCTCACCCGCGGCCAGGTGGCGGCCCTGGCCGCCCGCGGCACCCAGGTAGTGGAGGCGGGCCGCCCGCCGTGCCCCCTGTGCGGCCAGCCTGTCGACCCCGAAGGACACATGTGCATCCGGCTGAACGGGCATCGCCAGACCCGCTGACGCTGCTGGGCGCCGGCGAGATCTCGGTGAAGGGCCGCATGCCGTGGAGCTCGAACGGCACCTTCCTCGTCGAGCTGTGCCTGGACGGTGGCACCGGCATGGCGGTGTACAAGCCCCTGCGGGGCGAGCGGCCCCTGTGGGACTACCCACCCGGCCTGTACCGCCGGGAGGTGGCGGCGTGGGTGGTGTCGGAGGCTCTCGGCTGGGGGCTGGTGCCGGCGACCGTCGCCCGTGACGGCCCCCTCGGCCCGGGGTCCCTCCAGCGCTTCGTGGAGGCCGACTTCAGCGAGCACTACTTCAGCCTGCTGGAGCGGCCGGAGCACCACCCCGCCCTCAAGGCCGTCTGCACGCTCGACGTGCTCCTCAACAACGGCGACCGCAAGAGCGGCCACTGCCTCCTCGCCGAGGAGCGCATCTGGGGCATCGACCACGGCCTGTGCCTGGCCGCCGACCCCCGGCTGCGCACCGTCATCTGGGACTTCGCCGGCCAGCCGGTGCCCGACGAGCTGATGGGCCCGGTCGCCCGCCTGGCCGCCTCCCCGCCCGCCGCCCTGGCCGGCCTTGTCGACGACGACGAGGTGGCCGCCCTGGCCGCACGGGCCGCCGTCCTCGTACGCCGGCCGGTCTTCCCCGTCCCCCGCTCGGGCCGCGCCTACCCGTGGCCACTGGTCTGAGGAGGGGGGAGGAAGCGCCACCGTGAAGGGTGCCCGGGGCACGGCGACGGCGGGCGGGCGCCACCACCTCAGCGGAAGTGGCGGCCGATCTCGGAGGCGTACTCCCGGCCCAGGCTCGGTCCGTAGGCGGCGAGCCACTCGGTGAGCGCCACGTGGCCGGTGGTCGGGCCGTCGGTGGCCACCAGGCCGGCCATCATGGCGGCCAGCTCGTCGGGCGTGAGCACGACGTCGCCCACCACCACCCCGATGGCCCGGGCCAGGCCCGGCACCACGGCCGGGGGGACGGCCAGGATCGACGACCGGCTGCCGACGGCGTCGCCGATGGCAGTGACCAGGTCGGCGAAGGTGAACGTCTCCGGTCCCACCGCGTCCACCACCGAGCCCTCGGGCCCGGTGGCCGCCTCCAGGCACAGCCGGGCCACGTCCCCCACGTGCACCGGGCGGAGCCGGTATCGGCCCCGACCGGCCACCGCGAAGACGGGGAAGCGGCGCAGCAGCCAGGCGATGTTGTTCACCAGCACGTCACCTCGGCCGAAGACCACCGTCGGGCGCACCACGGCCCAGGGCACGCCGCAGGCGGCGAGGGCCTCCTCGGCCAGGGCCTTGCCCCGGAAGTACGGGAACCGGGAGGCCACCGACGGGTTGGTGATGCTCACGTGCACGACGCGTTCCACCCCGGCCCGCCGGGCGGCCCCGAACAGGGCCCGGGAGTTGGCCACTGCAGTGTCGAACCCCACCTCCCGGCGCGGGAAGCGCACCCAGTAGGTGTTGTAGAGCGTGGCCACGCCGTCGAGGCTGGCGGCCAGGGCGTCGGGATCGTCGAATCGGAAGGCCTGCACCTCCACGTCCCCACCGAAGGGGTCGCCCCGCTCCGGATGGCCGGTGAGCGTCCGCACCGCCCGGCCACCGGCCAGCAGGCGCTCGGCGATGAACCGGCCGGTGTAGCCGAAGGCGCCGGTCACCGCATCCGTCGGCCGCGCTGCGCCGGCGGCGGCCGACGCCCTCCGGTCGGCGGCGCGGTGGTGGTCGGTGGTGGTCACGAGAGGGCGGCGGTCAGGTCGGCCAGGCGGCCGGCGGCCGCGAACAGGGACTCGGCGCGGGAGCGGTCCCCGTCGAGGTGGGTGAGCAGCTCCAGGCCGACGTACAGGGCGACGATGGCGGTGGCGGCGTCGGCGGGCGGCACCAACTCCCCCACCGGCACCCGGCGGGCGGCGGCCGCCACCGCCTCCTCGGTGAACGCCAGCCACGGCCGCAGGCAGGCCGCCACCCGCGGCCCGAGATCGGGCGACGTCACGCTGGCCGCGATCATGGCCGCCAGGACGGTGAGGTGGCCGGCGTCGAGGTCTTCGCGGTAGACGCCGGCGGCGGCCCGCACCAGGTCGGGCAGGGCCAGGTCCTCGCCCACCGCCTCCCTGTAGCGCTCCATGCGCCGCCGCCCCGTCTCCTCCAGGGCGGCCAGCAGCAGCTCGTTGACCGAGCCGAAGTGGTAGAAGACGAGGGCCTGGGCGAACCCCCCGGTGCGGGCGATGGCCCGGGCGCTGGCGCCTGCCACCCCGTCGGTCTTGAGGGTGGCGATGGCGGCATCCACCACCCGCCGCCGCCCGGCGGCCGCTCCCTCGTCGGCCCTGTCGGCGGTGCGGCTCCGGGTGCCCGGCTTGGCCATGCGATGCCTCCATCCCTGCAGGCTGAGCGGTCGGTCTGAGCATCCGCTCAGCCACCTACGCTGCCCGTCGCGTCGCCCGCCGTCAAACTGGCCGGGCGACGACCGCCGGAACCGTCGGCGGCACCCCATCGTCGGGCGGCGATCGCCTCCGCCGCCACGCCCAGAGCGCAGACCCGGCGACCCGGCCGGCGGGCGGCGTGCGCCGTCCGGGGGGCGGACGCCGTCCCGGAGGGACGCACGGGGTCGGCCGGGAGCGACCTGCGTCGGCCGGCCACGCACTACGGTCGGCGCATTCGCGAAGGAGGGGCACCAGCGGTGACGGAGGGAGAGGTCCGGCTCGAAGTGCCCGCGTCGCCGGAGTTCCTCCGGGTGGCGCGCATGATGGCGGCCGGGGTCGCCAGCCGCCTGGGCTTCACCCTCGAGGAGGTGGACGACCTCCGCATCGCCATCGACGAGCTGTGCTTCTGCCTGGTGGGGCGCACCGGGCGACCCGGCACGGTGGCCATCCGCTATGTCATGCGTCCCGACGGCCTGGAGGTGGAGGGGGCGGGCCACTTCGCCGACCGAGCCGACCAGGAGCCCCGCCTGTCGCCGTTGTCGGTCCAGATACTCAACGCCGTGACCGACGAGTGCGAGGTGACGAGCGGAGAGGACGGCCCCACCTTCCGCCTGCTGAAGCGCCGGCAGACCTGATCGGCATGGCCTTCGACGCCCAGGAGCGCGACGACCTGAAGCGCAAGTTCCGCGACTACGCCCGGACGCACGACCCCGCCCTTCGCGACGAGCTGATCACCGCCCACATCGGCCTCGCCGAGTACCTGGCCCGGCGGTTCACCAACCGGGGCGAGCCCCTCGACGACCTGGTGCAGGTGGCGTCCCTGGGCCTGCTCAAGGCGGTGGACCGCTTCGACCCCGACCGGGGCCTGGAGTTCTCCACGTACGCCACGCCCACCATCGTGGGCGAGCTGAAGCGCCACTTCCGCGACAAGGGGTGGGCGGTCCGGGTGCCCCGGCGGGTGCAGGAGCTGCACCTCCGGCTGGCGTCGGTGGTGAGCACCCTCTCCCAGCAATTGGGCCGGTCCCCGACCATCGGCGAGATCGCCCAGGCCGCCAGCGCCTCCGAGGAGGACGTGCTGGAGGCCATCGAGGCCGGCCACGCCTACCGGTTCACGTCCCTCGACGCCCCCTCGGGCTCCGACGACGAGGGCACCCTGGCCTCCCAGCTGGGCAGCGAGGACCAGGCCCTGGTGGACAGCGAGCACCGGGTGGCCCTGTCTCCGCTCATCGCCCGCTTCCCCCACCGCGAGCAGATGATCCTGCACCTGCGATTCTTCGAAGGGCTCACCCAGTCGGAGATCGCCGCCCGCCTGGGTATCAGCCAGATGCACGTCTCCCGCCTGCTGGCCCGCAGCCTGGCCCAGCTCCGCGCGTCAGCAGAGGACGACTCATGAGCACGGTTCGACTGATCGTCAACCCCGCCGCCTCGACGGTGTCCGACAGGGTCCGCGACCAGGTCCGAGCGGCGCTGGCCTCCCACTCGGTCACCGAGGTCGAGACCAAGGCTCGCAACCACGCCCGGGAGCTGGCCCGCCACGCGGTGGCCGACGGCGTGGACGCGATCGCCGTGCTGGGCGGCGACGGCACCGTCAACGAGGCGGCCAACGGCCTGCTCGACGCCGTCGACGACGCCCCCGGCGGCGGCGACGGGGAAGGTGGCGGTGGCGGGAGGGCTGACGGCGACGATGGGTCGCCCCCCACCACGGCCCTCGCCGCCCTGCCGGGCGGCTCCACCAACGTGTTCATCCGCACCATCGGCCTGCCCCGCAAGCCGGCGGCGGCCGCCGCGGTGGTGGCCGCTGCCATCCACCGGCGCTCGGTGCGCCGCATCCCGGTGGGCCGGGCCAACGGCCGGGCGTTCCTGTTCCACGCCGGCATCGGCTACGACGCAGCGGTGGTCGAGCAGGTGGAGCGGCGGAGCTCGCTCAAGCGCACCCTGGGCCAGGCGGTATTCGTGTACGCCGCCTTCGACACCTGGTTCCGCCACTACGACCACGCCAACCCCCAGTTCCACCTCGAGTCAACGGACGAATCGGGGGCCAGCGACGGGCCCGGGGTGGACGGCTCCTTCGCCATCTGCCTGATCACCAACCCCTACACCTACTTCGGGCCCCGGCCGCTCAACGTCGCCCCCGGGGCCACCGGCGACTCGGGGCTGGCGGCGGTGACCGTCCGCCACCTGGGCGTGGGCTCGCTGCTCGGCGTCTTCGGCCGGGCCCTGGGCAGCGGCGAGGGCGTGCGGCGCCATCCGGAGGTGGACGTGCGCAGGGACCGCCCCCGGCTGGTCATCCGGGGTTACTCGCCGCTGCCGGTGCAGGTGGACGGTGACTTCCTGGGCCGCGTCGACGAGGTCGTGCTCACCTCCGAGCCCGGCCGCCTCCCGCTGATCGTCCCCTGAGCGGTGCCCGTCGGATGCCGCCCGGGACCACCGCCCGAGCTTGAGAAAAGTTGTACAAAGTCCTTGCCGGGCCAGCGGGCCGTTACTACAATTCGGCGTTGAAGCTCGCGTCGTCCCTCCGATGACCGCTGTGACGGGGTAGCTTGTGAACGCTTTCACAAGTACCCGGGAGGTTGGAATGGCCCTCACCTGGAGCCGGTCCCACGAGTGGGACGCCGACGATTGGCGGGACCGGGCCGCGTGCCGGGACACCGATCCCGACCTGTTCTTCCCCATCGGCACCACCGGGCCGGCACTGGACCAGATCGCCGACGCCAAGGCCGTGTGCCGGCGCTGCGAGGCGCAGC
>JBHELO010000159.1:0-5871 GCA_046263055.1 Acidimicrobiales bacterium
GGGGGGCCAGGGCCGAGGGTGGGCTCACGGTGGGCATCCTCCCCGGGACCGACCGGGTCGACGCCAACCCGTTCGTGGACGTGGCCGTGCCCACCGGCCTGGGCGAGGGCCGCAACGTCGTGGTGGTGCGGGCCGCCGACGCCCTGGTGGCGGTGGCCGGCGGCTACGGCACCTTGTCGGAGGTCGCCCTGGCCCTGCGCCTGGGCACCCCGGTCGTGGGCCTGGGCACCTGGCGGCTGTCGTCCCCGGCCGGCGGCGACGAGCCGGACCCCGTGGTCCGGATCGACGACCCCGACGAGGCCGCGGCCCGAGCCGTCGCCCTGGCAGGACGTTCTTTGGCGCGCTGACCGCGCCTCGCGCTGTCAGCGCGCCAAGGAACGAGCCCCGGCGGGCGCTACCCGACCGGTTCCAAGCGGCTGTTGGGGCGGAAGCGGCGGCCGGCCTTGGCCATCTCCCTGCCGTCGACGGCCACCACGTCGGCCGTGAAGTCGCAGCTCCCCCGCAACAGGGCCGAGCCCACCGCGTAGGCGTCCACCGGGGCGTGATCGGCCTCGAAGGCGGCGATGCGCTCGGCCGTGAACCCGCCCGACACGATGATGCGCACGTGGCCGAACCCCTCGGCGTCGAGGGCCTCCCGCACCAGGCGGACGAGGGTGACGTTCACTCCCGTGGGGTCGAAGTCCCCCATTCGCTCGGGCGTGATGGACCGGTCGACCATGGTGCCGGCGGTGTCGAGGCGGACTCCCCACAGCCGGGAACCGAAGGCCCGGGCGCACGCCACCGAGTCGGCCACGCAGTCGTTGTTGAAGTCGGTGAGGGCGATGAGGTCGGCGTCGGGCACGTGGCGGGCGAAGGCGGCGGTGGCCGCCACCGTGTCGCCCCCGTAGGCGGCGATCAAGGCGTGGGGGATGGTGCCCAGGCCCTTCTCCCCCCACCAGGCGGCCATGGCGTCGGTGGCCACGCCCCGGGCCCCGGCGATGTGGGCCGCGTAGCCGTCGCCGCCCTGGGTCGCGAAGTGGTCGAAGCGATCGGCGAAGAACAGCAGGGGCTTGTGGCCGGCCGCCTCCACCACCGCCGCCACGTTGGTGGCCACCCGGGTCCGGCGGGCCAGCACTCCCAGGTACACCGACTCCAGGTGGGCGAACAGGTGGAGCGGACCGGCCACCGCCAGCACCGTCTCCCATGGCTCGACCTCGTCGCCGTCGTGGAGGGCGGTGATGTCCAGGCGGTCGAACCCCGGCACCCAGAGGCGGTCGAGCTCGGCCTCGAGGTCGAACTGGCGGGCCCGGGCGCCGGCCGACGCGCCGGTGTCGTCGAGGCGGTGGCTGCGGGCCTGCTGGCGGGCGGCAAGGTAGGCGTCGAACAGCTCGGCCGCCTTGACCGGGTCGGTCCATGACCCCGCCCCCACCCGCAGCACGGCCAGGGCCTCGTCCACCCCGCACAGGACGGACCGGCCCCGCTGGAAGACCTGTACGGTGACCACCGCGTCGGGGCGCTCGACCTCCAGGATGCGCCGGGCCCGGGAGAAGTAGACCGCCGACCGGTAGCCGGAGCGGATCTCGGGCACCGGGAGGTCGAAGACCTCGGGGCCGAGCCGGGCCTTGGAGGCGGGCGGCACTCAGTCCACCTTGCGCAGGACCACCACCGAGCGGCCCTCCATCCACACCTCGTCACCCGCCGTGAAGCGCACCCCCTCGGTGCCGTCCACGGGCCGCACGTACCCGATGGCGGTGTCCACGACCAGCTCCAAGGTCTCCGCCCACATCTTCTCGGGCAGCTTGAACCGCACCGCCTCGGGCCCGTTGAGCAGCAACAGGAAGCTGTCGTCCACGATCGGCTTGCCCCGGGGCCCGGGCTCGCCGATCTGGTCGCCGTTGAGGAACATCCCGATGGATTGGACCCGGCCCGACGTCCACTCCTGCTCGGTCATCTCCCCACCGTCGGGCCGGAACCACCCGATGTCGGCCAGCCCCGAGCCGTGGATCGGCCGGCCCTGGAAGAAGCGACGACGGTGGAACACCGGATGGGCCCGGCGCAGGGCGATGAGGTGGCGGGTGAAGTCCAGGAGGTCGCGGTCGTCGTCGGACAGGTCCCAGTGGAGCCAGGCGATCTCGTTGTCCTGGCAGTAGGCGTTGTTGTTGCCGCCCTGGGTGCGGCCCATCTCGTCGCCTCCGAGCAGCATGGGGACGCCCTGGGACACCAGAAGGGTGGCGAGGAAGTTGCGCTGCTGGCGCCGCCGCAGCTCGAGCACCTCGGGGTCGTCGGTGGGCCCCTCGCTGCCGCAGTTCCACGACCGGTTGTCGTCGGTGCCGTCGTGGTTGTCCTCGCCGTTGGCCTCGTTGTGCTTGCTGTTGTAGGCGACCAGGTCGGCCAGGGTGAAGCCGTCATGGGCGGTGATGAAGTTGATCGACGCGTAGGGCCGCCGGCCGTCGCCCTGATAGAGGTCGCTGGAGCCGGTGAGGCGGTAGCCCATCTCGGCCACGCTCGAGTCCATGCCCCGCCAGAAGTCGCGGACCTCGTCGCGGTAGCGGCCGTTCCACTCCGTCCACAGGACCGGGAAGTTGCCGACCTGGTAGCCACCCTCGCCCACGTCCCACGGCTCGGCGATCAGCTTCACCTGGCTCACGACGGGGTCCTGATGGATGAGGTCGAAGAAGGCCGACAGGCGGTCCACCTCGTGGAAGCCCCGGGCCAGGGCGGACGCCAGGTCGAAGCGGAAGCCGTCGACGTGCATCTCGCTGACCCAGTACCGCAGGCTGTCCATGATGAGGCGCAGGACCTCGGGGTTGCGGGCGTTGAGGGTGTTGCCGGTTCCGGTGTAGTCCATGTAGTGGCGGGCGTCGCCGTCCACCAGGCGGTAGTAGGCGGTGTTGTCGATGCCCCGGAAGCTGAGCGTGGGGCCCATGTGGTTGCCCTCGGCGGTGTGGTTGTAGACCACGTCGAGGATGACCTCGATGCCCGCCGAGTGCAGGGTGCGCACCATGGCCTTGAACTCCCGCACCTGCTGGCCGCCGCCGCCGGAGGACGAGTAGGCAGCGTTCGGGGCGAAGTAGCCGAGGGAGTTGTAGCCCCAGTAGTTGGTGAGCCCCTTCTCCACCAGGCTGTGCTCGGCCACGAAGTGGTGGACTGGGAGCAGCTCCACCGCGGTGACCCCCAGCTTGACCAGGTGGTCCACCGCCGCCGGGCTGGCCAGGCCTGCGTAGGTGCCCCGGAGGCTTTCGGGCACCCCGGGGTGGCGGGCGGTGAGGCCCTTCACGTGGGCCTCGTAGATCACCGTGTCGTGCCAGGGGGTGTTGGGGCGGTGGTCCGAACCCCACGGGAAGAGGGGGTCGGCCACCACCGAGCGGGGGACGTGGCGGGCGGAGTCGCGGTCGTCGGGGGTGGAGTCGTCCCCTCCCACCCGGTAACCGAAGACGGCGTCGTCCCAGTCGAGGACACCGTCGATGGCTTGGGCGTACGGGTCTATGACCAGCTTGGCGGGGTTGAAGCGCAGGCCGTTGGCGGGGTCGTAGGGACCGTGGAGGCGGAACCCGTAGTGGCGACCGGGCTGCACGCCGGGCACGTAGCCATGCCAGACATGGGCCGTGACCTCGGTGAGGGGGACGCAGGTCTCGACCCCGGCCGCGTCGAACAGGCACAACTCGACCGCCTGGGCTCCCTCGGAGAAGAGGGCGAAGTTGGTACCCTCTCCATCCCAGGTGGCGCCGAGGGGATGGGAACTCCCAGGCCACACGTCCATGGGCCCAGCTTGGCCCATGGAGGACCGAAGCCGCAGCTTGGAGAGCCACATGGGCGACGACAGCCGAGCTCCCGCCGTCCGGCGCTGGTGGCGCGCCCTTGCCGTCGGGTGGCGGGTCAACCTCGGCCTGTACGCGCTGGCGGCCGTGGCCCTGGTGGCCCTGCTGATCGAACTGGCGGCGGGCGGGGGCGAATCGCCCCGGCGGGTGGAGGTGGCCAGCCAGGCCCGGCCCTCCACCACGGTGGCCACCCCGGCAACCACCTTCGCCCCTCCCACGACCACCGGCGGTCCCACCACGTCGGCCGTCACCACCACGGTGGCCGAACCTTCCACCACGGGCAAGCCGGCCCGGTCCACCCCCACCTCGGCCGCCCCCGGCGGGAGCCACACCGGCTCCGCGTCTCCTACCACCACCGCCCCCCCCGTCTGCCGCAACTCCACCGACCCCCGCTGCGGGCCATTCCGCTACGAGCCGGCACCCGCCGCCAACCAGCCGCTGACCGTGCAGGTGGTCGTGCAGTTCGGAGGGGCGCCGGTGCCGCCCGCCGTCCCCAAGGCGGGCCAAGAGGTCACGTTCACGGTGACGGTGGCCGACCCCGACGACCGCGTCTCGGCGGAGTGCGGCGCCGTCAGCTACGGCGACGGCGCCACCGAGCCCCTCCCCTGCTCGCCACCCAGCCCGTGCCCCCAGGCGTTCGGCCCCTGGGACCCGCCCGCACCCCAGGCCGACAGCCAGACGTTCACGTTCAAGCACACCTACGGCAGCGCCGGCACCTTCAACAGCTCGTTCACGTTCCACACGATCCTCGACCGCTGCCCCGAGCCCGACCCGTACGGGAGCCTGGGCGGCTCGGGCGCGGTGCCGGTCAACGTGGCCCCCGGCCCGTAAGGGTCCAGGCCGCCCGGGGGACGTAGCCCAACCGGCAGAGGCAGGGCGCTTAAACCGCCTTCAGTGAGGGTTCGATCCCCTCCGTCCCCACGTGACCTCCGGCGTGGGCCGCGGTCCGTGGGCGACCGCCCCGACGACGATCGGCGACCGCGGGCGCCGCCAGTCAGGGGGACGGAGGCGGGCCGGGAAAGAGGTCCAGGGCGTAGGCGAGCAGGCACAGGTCACCGACCCAATCGGCCTCGGGCGCCCGTCGGAACCCCTCCCGCTCGTAGATGCGCCGGGCGCCGGCCATGGCGTCCATGGTGTGCAGCCACACCCGCGCCCGGCCGGCGATCCGGGCCCGTTCGACGCAGGCCCGCACCAGGGCGGTACCCACGCCCCGGCCTCGCGCCTCGGCGGCCACCGCCAGCATGCGGATGCCGGCGTGGGAGGGGTCGTCGAACTCGGCGAACGGGCCGGGCCCCGGGACGTAGGTGACGCCCCCCAGCAGGCGGCCGTCCGGGTCCACCGCCACCAGGACGACGGCCTCGGTGGCCCGCCGGCCGACGTCGCCGAGGGTGGCCAGGTACCCGTGGGCATCCTCGAACCCGGGCAGGGGTGCGTAGGCGGCCACCGTGAGCCGGCCCAGCTCGTCGGCCTCGGCGGGCGCCAGCTCCCGGACCCGGAAGGCGGACGGGCCCGGCCCGTCTCCCGCCGTCACGCCGCCCGGACGGTGGCGTCCTGCAGGACGGCGGCCAGCAGCGCGGTGCGTGCCGGCGTGGCCGCCGACCCGGACACGCCGTTGGCCACCAGCACCCCCTCCACCATGTCGGCGGCCACCGCGGTGAAGGGCCGGCCCCGCACCCGCACCGCCACCACCGCCAGGCCGTCGGGGCGCCGGCGGACCGTCCGGTCGGTGCCCGGGCGCCGGGGCGGGCTGCGAAAGCCGGGTGCGGCCAGCCCCCGACGCTGCGCCTCGACGGACAGCACCCGGGCGGCGGCGGCGAATCGGAGGGACGCGGCCACTGCCATTCCCGCCAGGATGCCAGGGATGTGTGACAGCGGGGCCGCCACGGGCCAGGCTAGGGGCCATGAGCGCGCCTGAGGACCCCCGGAACCCGAGCAGCGAGGACCGCCGCCCCGAGGACACGCCCGGGGCCCCGGGCCAGCCGGGGGGCGGCGCCGGCGCCCCCGGCCAGCCGGGGGGCGGACCGGCAGTGCCCCCCTCGCCCGGTGGCGGCCAGCCCGGTGGCGGCCAGCCCGG
>JBHELO010000160.1:0-3606 GCA_046263055.1 Acidimicrobiales bacterium
GTGCTGGGCGCCGGGCTGATCCTCTCGTCCTCCATCCCCGTGATCGACGCCGAGACGGGCGAGACGCTGGCCCGGGGCCACGTGCCGCCGTGGTGCGTGGCGGTGATGGCCACCCGACCGCGGTCCTTCCCCGGCGGCGAGTTCGGCCTGCCCTGCGCCCTGGTGGTCAAGCGCCTCCCGGAGGGCGAGCGCCACGACAAGGCCCAGCTGGAGGCGGTGCTGCGCCAGCACGGCGTGGCCGGGGCGTGACCGGGACAGGACCGACCGGCCCCGGCACCGACCTCCTCGCCCTCACCGCCGCCCTCGTCGACATCCCGTCGGTCAGTCACTCCGAGCAGGCCGTCACCGACCACCTGGCGTCGCTGCTGGCGGGCGTCCCGTGGCTGGAGGTGACCCGGATCGGGGAGAACCTGGTGGCCCGCACCCGCTTGGGTCGCCCGTTGCGCCTGGTCCTCGCCGGGCACACCGACACCGTGCCGCCCAACGGCAATGAAGGGGCCCGGCTGGAGGGCGACGTGTGCTGGGGCATCGGGGCGGCCGACATGAAGGCGGGGGTGGCGGTGCTCGCCGAGCTGGCCCGGACCGTGGCCGAGCCGGCGGTGGACGTCACCTACGTCTTCTACGAGTGCGAAGAGGTGGACTCGAGGTTCAACGGCCTGGAGCGCCTGTTCGCCGAGCGCCCGGACCTGGTGGCGGGGGACGCGGCGGTGCTGGCCGAGCCCACCGGCGCCCGCATCGAGGCCGGGTGCCAGGGCACCATGCGCGTCGAGGTGACGCTACGGGGGGAGCGCGCCCACTCGGCCCGGCCATGGATGGGCCGCAACGCCGTCCACCGCCTGGCGCCGGTGCTGGCCGCCCTCGACCGCCACGTGGGCCGGGAGGTCACGCTCGACGGCTGCCGGTTCCGGGAGGCGCTGTCCGCCGTCTCGGTGCGAGGCGGGGTGGCCGCCAACGTGGTGCCCGACGAGGCAGTGCTCACCCTCAACCACCGCTTCGCCCCCGACCGCACGCCGGCCCAGGCCGAGGCCCACGTGCGGTCGGTGGTCGGGGAGGTGGACGGGTTCGAGGTGGTGGACGTGGCGCCGGCTGCCCCCCCCGCCCTCGGCCACCCCCTGCTCATCGCCCTGGCCGGCGCCACCGGGGCGCCCCCCCGGGCGAAACTTGGTTGGACGGACGTAGCCCGGTTCGCGGCCCGGGGCGTGCCCGCCACCAACTTCGGCCCCGGCGACCCCACGCTGGCCCACTCGGCGGGCGAGCGGGTGGTGCGGTCCGAGCTCCACGCCGTGCACCGGGCCTTGCGGGCGTTGCTGGAGGCCGGGGGGCCGGCGCCGGGGCCGGCTGCCAAGATGGGGTGATGTGGACGACGGCACACCGGGGGCGGGCCGCCGCCGTCGCCCTCATGGCCGCCGGGTTGGTGCTCCTGGCCACTGCCACCCATTTCGTGGGCTTGGCCGCCGCCAGCAACGATCCGCTGTTCGCCCGGCAGTGGAACCTGGCCCAGGTGGGCGCGCCGGACGCCTGGTCTCGGTCCACCGGCAAGGACGTCCTGATCGGCGTCGTGGACACCGGCGTGGACCTCTCTCACCCCGACCTCGCAGGCAAGGTGGTGGGCAACGCCAACTGCATCGGCGCCACCTGCCGGGACGGCGGCGGGCAGGACGACAACGGCCACGGCACCGAGGTGAGCGGCATCGCCGCCGCCCTCACCGGCAACGGCAAGGGCGTGGCCGGGGTGGCGCCCGACGCCAAGCTGCTGGTGGCCAAGGCCCTCGACTCCAGCGGGGCGGGCCGGGTGGACGACATCAACGCCGGCATCCGCTGGGTGGTGGACCACGGGGCCAAGGTCGTCAACCTGAGCCTGGGCGACGAGGACTTCCAGCTCACCAGCCTGGTCGGGACCCCGCTGCGGCCGGGCATCGAGTACGCGTGGACCCGGGGCGCGGTGCCGGTGCTGGCGTCGGGCAACTACCGGATGGGCCTGGTGGAGATGGGAAGTGCCAACTACGGCGACGTGGACGCCCTGGTGGTGGGGGCCACCACCCGGGCCAACACCCTGGCCAACTATTCCACGTCCATCGGCAACGCCAAGTGGGGGTTGGCGGCGCCCGGTGGCTCGGGCCAGCCCGGCACGCCCGACGACCAGATCATCACCACCGCCCTGGGAGGCGGGTACACGGCGGTGGCCGGCACCTCGGCGGCCGCGCCCCACGTGGCCGGGGCGGTGGCCGACCTCCTGGCCGAGGGTTTGAGCGCCACCGCCGCCGTCTCGCGGGTGCTGGCCACCCTGGACACCAGCGTGCCCTGCGGCAACGGCTGCCAGGGCCGCCTGGATCTGCGGGCGGCCACCGCCCCGGGGGCGACGCCCGCCCCGGCGCCGACGGTGGCGGTGGCGCGACCGGGCACCACGGAGCGGGGGCGCCCGGCCACCAGCATCGCCGCCCCCACCACCGCGGGGGCGACGACCACCTCCATCCCGCTGGTGTCGGCCGGCCACCACCAATCAGCGTCCGGGGCGACGGGCGGCGGGGGGCGCAACCCGGTGGTGGTTGGCCTGGCCATCGTCCTGGCGGTGGCCGCGGCGGGAGCGACGGGTGGCGTGTGGCTGACCCGCCTCAGAGCCGACGGAGGATGGTGACGACTTTCCCGTAGACCCGGACGTCGGCCGCGTCCAGCTCGATGGGAGAGAAGCGGGCGTTGGCGGGCACGAGGGTGACCTTGTTCCCCCGCTTGGTCCACGTCTTGACGGTGGCCTCCTCGCCGGGGATCCCGGCCACCACGACGTCCCCCTTGTGGGGCTCCACCTCCTGGCGGACCACCGCGTAGTCCCCGTCGAGGATGCCGGCGTCCACCATGGAGTCCCCCCGGACCCGCAGCATGAAGAGGTGGCCCTCGCCGCAGAAGTCGGCGGGAAGGGGCAGCATCTCCTCCACCTGCTCGTTGGCCAGCACGTCGGTGCCGGCGGCGACGTCACCCACCAGGGGGACGTGGCGGACCGGCCGGCGGTCCACCGGGGTGGCGGAGCCGGCGTCGTACCGGACCTCGATGGCCCGGGGCTTGGACGGGTCCCGCCGCAGGTAGCCGAGGCGCTGGAGGGTGGCCAGGTGGGCGTGCACGGTGGACGTGGACGTCAGCCCCACCGCCTCGCCGATCTCCCGCACCGAGGGCGGGTACCCCCGGTCGCGCATGTGGCGCTCGATGACCTCGAGGATCTCCCGTTGGCGCCCCGTGAGCTGCACCTCGGCCATCCGTCCCTCCTCGGCCATCCGTCCCTCCTCGGTCATCCGTCCTCGACCATCCGTCCTCGGTCATCCGTCCTCGGCCGGGCCCGCCGGTGCCTCCCGAACAGTAGTTCGCCCGAGCGTAGCACGGCGACGGCCACGGAGCAAACATCCGTTCGCATGCGGGATTGACGGGAACGCGTGTTCGTGGTTCACTGGACGGGAACACGCATTCGTTCCCGGTCCCAACCGGCAGCCGCCGGCGAGCAGGCAAGGAGGTCGCAATGGTCGCTGTCACCACCACCAGCCGAGACGGCCGGTGGCCGCGCTCCCGTGCCCGCCACCTGTCACTGGTCGCCGAACCCGGCCTGGCCGGCTCGTCCGGACT
>JBHELO010000161.1:0-11803 GCA_046263055.1 Acidimicrobiales bacterium
GTCGGAAGGGCGGTGGCCGGGGAGGTCGCTGCGCCCTGGATCGCCGGGGTCGGGAAGGCGGCTTCCGTCGGGAGGGCAGGGGCCGGGACTGAGGTGTCGGTGGCGGTGCCGACCGGGGCGCCGGGTTCGGTCTGGAGGGCAGGGGGCGGGAATGAGGTGTCGGTGGCGGTGCCGACGGGGGCGGCCGCTTCGCTCGGGAGGGCAGGGGGCGGTGCCGGCGCGGAGTCGGGTGGCACGACGGGGGCGGGGGCGTCGGACCACAGGACGCTGGCCCAGTCGTCTGGGTCCGGCTCGGCCACAGGGACCACCCAGCCAGCGGCGTCGGCCGGCGAGACGGCGGTGGCCCGCTCGTCGGGCGCCGCGTCGGCCCCGAGACCGGGCCTGTCCGGTGAGACGGCGGCCCATTCGTCGGCCTCCGGCTCGACGGCGGGGGTCGCGAGGCCGGGCGCGTCGGGCGCAACGACGGCGGCCCATTCGTCGGCCTCGGGCTCGGCGGCCGGGACCACCGGGGCGGGCGGCTCGGGGCGGGACGACGGGCGGCGGCGGACCGTCGGCAGGGGTGGCCGGGTGGCGGGCATCGGCGGCATCCGGGAGAACCGACGGCGGCGGCCACGAGCCCGGCCGCGGTCGGCGGGCAGCCCGGTGTCGGTGGGCAGCCCGGTGTCGGCGGCCAGCTCGCTGGCGTCGACCGGCCCTCGGTCGGCGGCTGGCCCGGTGTCGGCGGCCAGCTCGGTGGCGTCGACCGGCCCTCGGTCGGCGGCTGGCCCGGTGTCGGCGGCCAGCTCGGTGGCGTCGACCGACTCCACGTCGGCGGCGGCCCCGGAGCCGGTTTGCGCCCTCGTCGGCCCGTGGTCGGCCGTCACCGGGTCGTCCCACAGGTCCCACTCCTCAGGCAGAACCGCGGCCAGCGGCGGTGGCGGCGGGATGGGAGACCCCTCACCCGCGCCCGGGGCGCCAGCGCTCTCGGACGCCAGCAGTCCCGCCCACGCGGCGTCGTCGGCCAGTTCGGGCTCGGCGTCGATCGGGCCCCACAGGTCGGGCGCCGACAGGTCCAGGGGCTGGAGCGGCGGCGCGTCGGGCATCCCGCCGAGGGCGTCGGCGGGGACCTCCTCGTCCACCCACGGTTCGTCGCCCGGGGGCCGTTCCGTCGCCCATTCCTCGGGGTCGTCGGGGAGGAGCTCGGGCACGGGCAGGTCGCCGCCGGTGCGGGCCCCGTCGGCCGGCGCCGGCGGCCGGCGGGCGCGCCGCCCCCGGGCACCGTCGCCGGGCACGGGCCGGGGGCGGGCCCTGGGCCGGGGCCGTATGGTCGGAAGGTCGGACAGCCGGGGAGGAGCGGGCCGGTACCACTCTCCGTCGACGGGACCCCCGACCCCGGCGTTCGCTGCCGCCTCGCCGCCGGCCGTCGGCCCTTCCACCCCGGCCGCCGCCCCGGCCCCTGCCGGCTCGGGCGCCGGGGCCCCAATCGAGGGCAGCGTCGACACCGATGATGACGACGACACCCTCACCCCGCCGCCCACCGGCATCGGGAAGGCGGGGCCGGGCTCGATCCGCCGCCGCCGCAGCCAGACCGTCTGCAGGATGGCGGCCGCCAACAGGACGATGGTGAGGCCCAGGAAGATGCGCACCCGGCGCTCCCGGGCGGGCGACACCGGCCCGGCGCCGGAGGATGCCGCGGGGCCGGCGGCCGCCACCCGGACCACGAACGCGTCCCCCACGCCGCCTCCCTTGGCCGGCTGGAAGGGCTTGGCCGTCGGGAAGTCGGCCGAGTTCGTGTAGCCCGTCACGTACAGCGAGCCGTCCGTGCCGGCGGCGATGGCCGTGCCCTGGTCCTCGTCCCGCCCGCCCAGGAAGGACGACGACGCCAGCGAGCTGCCCGACGCGCTGAGGGTGGTCACGAACCCGTCGACGAACCCCCCCGCCTTGGTGGCCTGGAAGGCGGTGGCGGTGGGCAGGTCGGTGGACGCCGTGGCCCCGGTGATGGACGCCCGCCCGTTGCCGTCCACAGCTATGGCCGCCCCCCCGTCGGACCCCGACCCACCGAGGAACGTCGAGTACACGAGCGACTGGCCGTCGGGGGCCAGCTTGGAGACGAAGGCGTCGAAGTCACCGTTCTTCTTGGCCTGGGCGGGCTTGGCCACAGGGAAGTTGACCGAACCGGTGGAGCCGGTGACGTAGGCCGCCCCGCTGCCGTCGATGGCGATGCCCGCTCCCTGGTCGGCGTCGCTGCCCCCCAGGTACGTGGCGTACACGACGGACGACCCCGAGGGGTCCAGCTTCAAGACGAAGGCGTCGGCGTTGGCCGCACCGGTGCCGGATGGCGAGCCGGGGGCGGACTGGATGGGCCGGACCACCGGGAAGTCGGACGACCGCGTGTCGCCGGCCACGAAGGCGCTGCCCGAGGCGTCCACCGCCACCCCCATGGCGTGGTCGTCGCCGCTGCCCCCCAGATAGGTGGAGTACACCCACGCCGAGCCTGCGGGGTTGAGTTTGGTGGCGAAGGCGGCGGTGTCGTCCGGGTGGTTGGGAGTGCCCTGCACCGGAGGCCCGGCGGTGGGGAAGTCGTTGGACGAGGTGGACCCCACCACGTACGCGCTCCCTGATCCGTCCACCGCCACGCCCCGGGCCCCGTCGGTGCCGCCCCCGCCCAGGAAGGTGGAGTACTGGAGCACGGCGCCCTGAGGTCCGACCTTGGCCACGAAGGCGTCGCCCGGCCCGCCGCCGAAGGTCTTCTGGACCGGGCGGGCGGTGGGGAAGTCGGTTGACTCGGTGTACCCGGCGACGTAGGCGCTGCCGTCCGCCCCCACGGCGACGGCGAAGCCGATGTCACGTCCGCGGCCGCCCAGGTACGTGCTGTAGACCGGCGCCCCTGTTGGGTTGAGCTTGACCACGAAGGCGTCGGTCCGTACCCCGGCGGCCTCGACGAGGGCGGGCTGCAGCGGGCTGGCGGTGGGGAAGTCGGTGGACTCCGTGAACCCGGTCACGTAGGTGTTGCCGGCGCCATCGACGGCCACGCCGTAGCCGCTGTCGGTGCTCGTCCCGCCCAGGTAGGTGGCCCCCACCAGGACGGGGTCGATGACGAGCTGTCGGGCGGGGTCGTGGGGACCGGCGGTGAACCCGACCCGGCCGCCGGGACCGAGGGCGAACGACCCGGCCACCGGTACCCGCCGCCCCCCGACCTTTTGGTACAGGGCGGGGCGGGCCAGGCGGGCCGAGTGCCCGTCGGCCAGGGTCACCTCCAGGTCTCCCCCGCCGCCCAGGCGGACGTCGCGGGCGTCGGGGAAGGACACCGCGATGGCGCCCACGTCCGCCCCCGGGGCCACCACGAAGTCGTGCTCCAGATCGGGGCCCGAGCCGTGCCAGACCACGTCCACCCCGTCCCACACGCCGTCGTAGGCCACCTGGGCGAAGGTGGGCACGCCGGTCCGCCACTGCGACGGGTCGTCGCCCACCAGCACGTTGGCCGTCCCGGGCAGCGGGTGGCGCCCGGCGGCAGTGGCGGTCCGGCGCGCGCCGTCGAAGCGCAGGCGGAGGGGCGCGCCGTCGGCCCCGGCCACCACCGCCCCGTCGGCCGACACGGCCACGCCGTAGGCGGGGCCCCGGGCCACGAACCGCCCGGCTTCGGTGGCATCGGGCTGGAAGGCCACCGGCGCCCGGGCCAGGGCGGCGGTGGCCCCCGCCCGGGCGGCCGCCGCCGACGGCGACGATCCGGCCCTCACCGCCCCCGCCCGCCGCCCGACGTCGACCCCACCGGCCACCGACCCGCTGCCGGCGACCACCACCGCCAGGGCCGCCCCGGCGAGCGCGAGCGGCCGCGGCAGCCTCCACATCGCGGCCATCTTGCCCCCTGGCGGGCGGCGCCGACGAGGCAGCGGGCCTACCGCCGGTAGGGGACGGGCGACTTCTCCACCGGCACCAGGTCTCGCCGGTACTGGCGGTGGGTGCGTTCGATGGCGTCGCGCGCCTCTTTCACGACCGAGGCGAGTTGGGACCGCAGGCGGGCCACCTCCTCCTCCAGCTCCATGACCGCCTTGACGCCGGCCAGGTTGAGGCCGGCCTCGGTCAGCTCGTGGATGCGTCGGAGGCGGGCGATGTCGCGCTCGCTGTAGCGGCGGCTCCCCCCGCCGGTGCGGGCCGGGTCCAACAGCCCCCGGCGCTCGTAGATCCGCAGTGTCTGGGGGTGGACCCCCGCCAGCTCGGCGGCGACGGAGATGACGTACACCCCGCGGTCGACGTCGCCCATGCCGGATCAGACTCCCAGGTGCGTTCTCGGCGAGCCGGGCGACGCCTCAGCCAACGCCTCGATGGCCTGGCGCTCCGCCGCCGACAGGGTGGTGGGCACCGCCACCTCCACGGTGACGAGCAGGTCGCCGGGGCTCCCGGAGGCGGACGAGACGCCCCGCCGCCGCACCCGAAACGTCTTGCCCGACCGCGTGCCGGCGGGGACCTTCAGGGTGACGGGGTCGTCGAGGGTGGGCACCTTGATCTCGGCGCCCAGGGCGGCCTCTGCGAAGGTCACGGGGACGGTCACCGTCAGGTCGCGGCCCTTGCGGCCGAACACCGGGTGAGGGGCGACCCTGACGGTCACGTAGAGATCCCCGGACGGGCCGCCGGCGGGGCCGGAGCCGCCCTTGCCCTTGAGGCGGATGCGCTGGTCGTTGCTCACCCCGGGGGGGATGCGGACCTTGACCTGGCGGGGCCGGCGCTCGGTGCCGGTGCCCTGGCACGTGGGGCAGGGCGTCTCCACCACCATCCCCCGCCCGCCGCACTGGGGGCACGGGCGGCTGAACGAGAAGAACCCCTGATTGTCGTCGAGCACGCCCCGACCCGCGCACCGGGGGCACACCGAGGCGCTGGTGCCGGGCGCCGCCCCACTGCCGCCACACGTCGAGCAGGGGCCCTCGGAGGTGACGTTGACCGCGGTGGTGACGCCGTGGGCGGCGTCGAGGAACGACAGGTGCAGCTCGGCCTCCACGTCGTCGCCCCGCCGGGGGCCGCCGGACGCGGTGCCGCCGGCGCCGCCCCGGAAGCGACCGAACAGGTCGCCGAAGATGCCGCCCAGGTCGTCGGTGGTGAAGTTGAACCCGCCGGCGCCACCGGCCCCGGCGCCCGGGCCGCGGGCGCCCGCACCGGGGCGCCCGGCGCCCGCGAACGGGTTGGCCATGGGCCCCAGACGGCGGACCTCGTCATACTCCTTGCGCTTCTCGGCGTCACCCAGCACGTCATAGGCGGCCGAGATCTCCTTGAAGCGCTCCTCGCTGCCCGGATGGGCGTCGGGATGGTGCTGCTTGGCCAGCTTCCGGTAGGCGCGCCGCAACTCGTTCTCGGTGGCCGAGTCCGACACACCGAGGACCTTGTAGTAATCCTTCTCGAACCACTCACGCTGGGGCTGGGCCACCGGACCTCACCCTCACCCGCGGACCTTCACCATGGCAGGCCGCAGCACCCGCCCCTTCCAGCGGTAGCCGGCTCGCAGCACCTCGGCCACCAGCGGGCCCTCATCGGCGTCCTCGTGGGCGACGGCGTCGGCCACGTTGGGGTCGAAGGGCTCGCCGGCGGGGTCGATGCGCTCCAGTCCCTCCTTGCCCAGCACGCCCATGAGCCGGCCGTGCACCTGGTCGAAGCCCTCGCCGTGGGCGAGCGCCATGTCGAAGGTGTCGAGGACGTCCAGCAGCTTCTCCACCAGGCCCTCGGCCGCCCGCTCCACCTGCTCGGACTGCTGCTTGAGCATGCGCTTTCGGTAGTTGTCGAAGTCGGCGGTGATGCGCCGGAGCTGGTCGAGGTAGCCGTCGCGCTCGGCCGCCAGCTCGGTGAGGTCTTCGACGACGGCCGCCTCCGCCTCTTCCAACTCCCCTGACACTTCGGTTGGCAGGACCTCCACCTCCTCGGCGGCGCGGGCCTCGGCCAACGCCTCGTCGGCGATCCGCTCGGCCTCCGCGATCAGCTCCGGATCGGCGTCCTCGCCCCCGTCGACCGCGTCCTCCTCGGCGAGCTCGCCCCCCCCGACCGCCCGCCGCAGCTCATCCCAGGCCCCAGTCGCATCGGCAGGGTTGCCCGAAGCCGCGCCCCGGGAAGGGCCCGCCTTTGACTTTCCCCTTCTCAGTGAGGGGGAGGGGCCCGACGGGTGGCCCGTAGGGGAGGCGCCCCCCGACGCGTCAGCGTCGGGGGGAAGGGGCCCCTGAGGGACAGGACCCGTCGGGTCCCGGGGGCTCCCCATCACGCCTCGTCGACGATTTCCGCGTCGACCACGTCGTCGTCGGCCCCGGCCCCGCCACCGGCGGACGAGCCGTCGGCGGCCGCGCTCTGCGAGGCGGCCTCCTGGTACATGCGCTGGGCCACGCCCGACGTCGTCTGCATCAGGCCCTCGGTGGCCGAGCGCACGCGGTCGATGTCGTCGCCGCCCAGGGCCTCCTTGACGGAGCGCAGCCCGTCCTCCAGGCGACCCTTCTCGTCGACGTTGATCTTGTCGGCGTTGTCCCGCAGCAGCTTCTCGGTCTGGTACACGACCGTGTCGGCCTGGTTGCGGACCTCGGCCTCCTCGCGCCGGCGCTTGTCCTCGTCGGCGTGGGCCTCGGCGTCGCGCATCATCTTCTGGATCTCGTCACGACCGAGCGCCGACTGACCGGTGATGGTCATCGACTGCTCCTTGTTGGTGGCCCGGTCCTTGGCCGAGACGTGCACGATGCCGTTGGCGTCGATGTCGAACGTGACCTCGATCTGGGGCACGCCCCGGGGGGCGGGCGGCAGGTCGACGAGCTGGAACTTGCCCAGCGTCTTGTTGTAGGCCGACATCTCCCGCTCGCCCTGGAGCACGTGGATCTCCACCGACGGCTGCATGTCCTCGGCGGTGGTGAACACCTCCGTCCGCTTGGTGGGGATGGTGGTGTTGCGCTCGATGAGCTTGGTCATGATGCCGCCCCGGGTCTCGATGCCGAGCGACAGGGGGGTGACGTCGAGGAGCAGGACGTCTTTGACCTCCCCCTTGAGGACGCCGGCCTGCACGGCGGCGCCCACGGCCACGACCTCGTCGGGGTTGACGCCCTTGTGGGGCTCCTTCTTGGTGAGCGACTGCACCAGGTCCTGCACCGCGGGCATGCGGGTGGAGCCGCCGACCAGGATGACGTGGTCGATGTCGGACGCCTTGAGGCCGGCGTCCTTGATGGCCTGCTGGAAGGGGCCCTTGCAGGCGTCCACCAGGTCGGCCGTCAGCTCCTGGAACTTGGCGCGGGTGAGCTTGTAGTCCAGGTGCAGGGGGCCGCTCTCGGTGGCGGTTACGAACGGCAGGTTGATCTGCGTCTCCTGCACCGCCGACAACTCGATCTTGGCCTTCTCGGCCGCCTCCTGCAGGCGCTGGAGGGCCATCTTGTCCTTGCCCAGGTCGACGCCGTGGTCTCCCTTGAACGACTTGACCAGCCAGTCCACGACCCGCTGGTCCCAGTCGTCACCACCCAGGTGGGTGTTGCCGCTGGTGGCCTTGACCTCGAAGACGCCCTCGCCGATCTCCAGGATGGAGACGTCGAAGGTGCCACCGCCGAGGTCGAAGACGATGATGGTCTGGTCGGCGCCCTCCTTGTCGAGCCCGTAGGCCAGGGCGGCCGAGGTGGGCTCGTTGATGATGCGCAGCACCTCGAGGCCGGCGATGGAGCCCGCCTCCTTGGTGGCCTGGCGCTGGGCGTCGTCGAAGTAGGCCGGCACGGTGATCACGGCCTGGGTGACGGTGTCGCCCAGGTAGGACTCGGCGTCCCGCTTCAGCTTCTGGAGGATGCGGGCCGAGATCTCCTGGGCCTTGTACTTCTTGCCGTCGATGTCGATCGTCCAGCTCGTGCCCATGTGGCGCTTGACGGAGCGGATCGTGCGGTCGGGGTTGGTGATGGCTTGGCGCTTGGCGACCTCGCCCACCAGGACCTCGCCCGTCTTGGAGAACCCGACGACGGACGGCGTGGTTCGCCCGCCTTCGGCGTTGGGAATGACGGTGGGCTCACCGCCCTCGAGGACGGAGACGACCGAGTTGGTGGTGCCGAGGTCGATGCCGACGGCCTTGGGCATGGGGACTTCCTCCACGGGTTGAGCGAACGTACGAACGATACCAAACTTGAGTCCGTGTGTATCAAGGAGCTTGGTACCGATTTCATTCCCACCCTAGGCGCCCTCCCGGGAACGCGGTCCGCGGGCCCGGTCGCCACGGAGCCGGCGGCCGCCCGCCGCGCCGAAGGCGCCCCCACCGGCAGGCGGGAGGGAGAAGTCAGCGCGGAGGCCGGCCGGCTCCGCCGGCCGGCCGGAGCCCCACGTTCATTCGCCAAGCGATTTCCGGGTTGCGACGGCGACCGGTTGCGAGGGCGATCAAGCGCCGTATTTGGCCAGGCGGCCGGCGCCCGCCAGGGCGATGGCCATGAGGTCCGACGACGGCCGCCGGCCCACGGCGCCCCCGAGGCAGGCGCTCTCACCGAAGCTGGTGACCGGGTCGCGCCCGACCCGCGGCCCCCAGATCAGCGTTGGGACGGCGTGCCACGAGTGGGCCGCCATCTGGCTCGGCGTGGCGTGGTCGCCGGTGACGATCAGCACGTCGGGGTCCAGGCCGACCAGGTCGGGCATGGCCGCGTCGAGCTGCTCGATGGCGGCCACCTTGGCCCCGAAGTCGCCGTCCTCGCCGGCCGAGTCGGTGCCCTTGTGGTGCACGAAGAGGTAATCGTGGGTGGCCCAGTGGTCGGCGGCCAGGCGGAGCTGGGCGGCCAGGTTGGCGGGCGGGCCGAGCACGTCCATGCCCACCAGGCGGGCCAGCCCCCGGTACATCGGGTAGATGGCCACCGCGGCGGCGGTGAGCCCGTAGCGGTCGGCCATGGTGGGCAGCTCCTGGTGGGAGTCGAACCCCCGCAAAAGCAGGGCGTTGCCCGGCCCGCCCAGGTCGGCCAGGACCGCCCGGGCCTGGCGGTCGACCTCGACCACCACCTCGGCCGTGCGCTCGGCCTCGGGGCTGCGGGCCACCGGCGGCCGGGGCGGCAGGCCGACGGCCTGGGGGTCGGTGTCGGCCACGTCGGGGTCCAGGTCGGGGCCCCTCAGCACCACCAGCACCCGGTGCTGGGCCTCGTGCACGAAGGTCACCGTCACCCCGTCCACCGCCACGCCCTTGGCCAGGGCCGCCACCGCCGCCTCGCCCTGGGCGTCGGTGGGCCGGCCGGCCCGGCGGTCGACGATGCGGCCGTCGACGTCGAGCGTGGCCAGGTTGGCCCGGGCGGCCACGTCGCCCGGCTTCAGCTCCACGTCCAAGCCGGCGGCCGACAGGGCCCCCCGCCCGAGCACGTACTCGAAGGGGTCGTAGCCGAACAGGGCCAGGTGGGCGGGCCCCGAACCGGGTGTGATGCCGGCGCCGCAGGGCTCGAGGAGTCCGCTGGACCCGGCTGCGGCCAGGCGGTCGAGGTTGGGAGTGGCTGCCTCCTCCAGTTCGGAGCCCCGGGTGGCGTCGGCGTAGCCACCGAGGCCGTCCATGACCACCAGCACGATGTGCGTGGTGGCCGGCTGGAGGAGAGCGGATAGGTCGGCGGCCATCGGCCCAGCCTAGGAGGTGTGGGAGCCGCCGAACGCGGGGCCGACGTGCCCGTTGGGAGCGTGCCCGTTGCCGGATGGAGCAGTGGCATGGCCGTTGCCGTCCCCACCGGCAAGGCCACTGCCGTTGCCCCTGCCGCTGCCGCTGCCGCTGCCATTGGCTGTGCCGCTGCCGTTGGCGGTGGGAGTGGCGACGGCGCCCCCTGGCGTCGCCCCCTCCAGGAGGTAGCCCCGGGAGCGCACGGTGCGCACGGCCAGGGCCAGCGGGGCGATGCGGCGGCGGAGCCGCAGCACGTGGACGTCCAGGGCGTTGCGTCCGGGGGAGCCGCCCGGCCACACCGCCCGGATGAGGGTGTCGCGGCCGACCACCGCCCCGAAGCGCTGCAGCAGGGTCTCGGTAAGGCGGGCCTCCAGCGGGGGCAGCGCCACCCAGCGGCCGTCGTAGCGGAGCACGCCGTCGTCGTCGATGTTGGGCGGTGGGTGGTCGTGGGCCTGGCTGCGCACGGAGATGGCGTCCACCCGGGCCCGCACGTCCTCCTCGGCCGCCGGGACCCGGATCCAGTCCTCCAGGCAGTCGACGACCACGGGCGGGTCGTGGTCCTCCTCCACAAGGAGCAGGCGGGCCTCCCCCGCCACCGCCATGCGCTCCCGCGCCGGCGCTTCGGCAGGCCAGCGGAGCAGGGTCACGTCCATGTCGACCTTGACCGTATGGGCCGAGTGTTGCCAGCCGGTTTCCTGGCCGTGAACAGTGTGAACAGGCACCGCAGGGTGGCCACCGAAGCGGGCCGGGCGGCCCGGATCGGGTCGGCGATCGAGTGCTCCCTGTGCGACCGGTCGGAGCTTCCCGACAACCTCGGGAGGCGACGAGCAGCCGTTTGCTAACGTCGAAGCCACCGCGGGCGTAGTTCAGAGGCAGAACATCAGCTTCCCAAGCTGAGAACGCGAGTTCGATTCTCGTCGCCCGCTCCCCGCATAAGCCCAGGTCAGTCTTCATGCCCCCCTGGCGGGAGGGCATCCGTGAGAATGAGACTCGTGCCGTGCCGCCCGCCGAGCCCGGAACGTTCACTGGTGCCGTGAGTCCGAAGGTCAGACTGGTGCCGGGGTCCGCAGGCACCCTTGATTGTTGCTGCGAGCACGAGTCTCAGAGTCTTGAGCGATGCGACCCCTTGGGCGGCACGTCCAGCGTCGAGTAGGGGGGATCGTCGATGGACGTGATCGTCGAGCGCTGTGCGGGCCTGGATGTGCACAAGAAGACGGTGATGGCCGCCGTTCGCGCACCGAGGCCCGCCGGGCCAGGTCGTCGACAGGAGGTGAAGGAGTTCTCGACGTTCACCGGCGATCTGCAGCGTCTGCGGGAATGGTTGGTGGCCGAGGGCGTGACCCAGGTGGCCATGGAGGCAACCGGCGCCTATTGGCGCCCGGTGGGGCACGTGCTCGAAGCCGTGGCCGGGGTGGAGCTGCTGTTGGTGAACCCCCGCCACGTCAAGAACCTGCCGGACCGAAAGACCGACGTGGGCGACGCCGCCTGGTTGGCCCAGCTGCTGGAGTGCGGTCTGTTGCGGGGCAGCTTCGTGCCGCCCAAAGGAGATCGCCCGCCTGCGGGACCTGACGCGCTACCGGACCAAGCTGACCCAAGAACGGGTCCGGGAGACCCAGCGCATCCAGAAGCTGCTCGAAGACGCCGGCGTCAAGTTGGACTCGGTGGCCACTGACGTGCTGGGCAAGGCGGCCCGCAACATGCTGGAGGCGCTGATCTCCGGCGAGCGTGAACCCGAGGTCCTGGCCCAGATGGCCCTGACCCGCATGCGTCCCAAGATCCCCGAGCTGCGCAAGGCCATGGTCGGGCGCTTCGAGGAGCATCACGGCCTGCTGTTGCGCATGCATCTCGACCACCTTGACCAGCTGTCGGCCATCATCGACCGCCTCGACGGGGAGGTCGAGCGGCTCATGGCCCCTTTCGATGAGGCCGCCACCCGGTTGTTGTCCATTCCCGGGGTGGCCAAGCGCAGCGCTGAGGTCATCGTGGCCGAGATCGGGGTGGACATGTCCCGCTTCCCCAACCCCGCCCATCTCGCCTCGTGGGCGGGGCTGTGCCCCGGCAACCACGAATCAGCCGGCAGACGGTCCTCGGGCCGGGCGCGCAAGGGCAACGCGGTCCTGCGTTCGGCCATGTGCGAGGCGGCGTGGGCGGCATCGCACACCCTTGACTCCTACCTGGCCGCCCAGTACCGGCTCGATGAACCGAGGACCGTGCGTCGGCTGGGTC
>JBHELO010000162.1:0-11276 GCA_046263055.1 Acidimicrobiales bacterium
CCCGTCTACAAGCTCACCGAGGAGGAGACGGCCAAGCTCCTGCGCATGGAGGAGGAGCTGCACAAGCGGGTCGTGGGCCAGGAGTCGGCCATCCACGCCGTCTCCCAGGCCATCCGCCGCACCCGCGCCGGGCTCAAGGACCCCAAGCGCCCCAGCGGCTCGTTCATCTTCCTGGGCCCCTCGGGCGTGGGCAAGACCGAGCTGGCCAAGACCCTGGCCGAGTTCCTGTTCGGCGACGAGGGCCACCTCATCCAGCTCGACATGAGCGAGTACATGGAGAAGCACACGGTCTCCCGGCTGGTGGGTTCGCCCCCCGGTTACGTGGGCTACGAGGAGGGCGGCCAGCTCACCGAGGCGGTGCGCCGCAAGCCCTTCTCGGTGGTGCTGTTCGACGAGATCGAGAAGGCCCACCCCGACGTCTTCAACGCCCTGCTCCAGATCCTGGAGGACGGGCGCCTGACCGACGCCCAGGGCCGCACCGTGGACTTCAAGAACACCGTCCTCATCATGACCTCCAACCTGGGCACCGCCGACCTCCGCAAGGCGGCCATCGGCTTCCAGAAGACCACCCAGGCGGTCACCTACGAGAAGATGAAGGACAAGGTCAACGAGGCGCTCAAGCAGCACTTCCGCCCCGAGTTCCTGAACCGCATCGACGAGACGATCGTCTTCCACGAGCTGTCCCGCGACGAGGTCACCCAGATCGTCGACCACATGATCCGCCGGGTCACCGGGCAGCTGCTGGGCCAGGGAATCACCCTCGAGCTCACCGCCGCCTCCAAGGACCTCCTGGCCCAGAAGGGCTACGACCCCACCCTCGGGGCCCGTCCCCTCCGTCGGGCCATCCAGCGGGAGGTGGAGGACCCGCTCTCGGAGCGGATCCTGTGGAAGGAGTTCCGGGCCGGCGAGACCGTCATCGTCGACGCCGAGGACGGCAAGATCGTCTTCCGCTCCATCGAGGGCATCGGGCCGCCGCCGGTGGAGCTGGCCGAGACCGGCCCCGCCGAGTAGTCGCCGTCGCAACCGGAGGCTGCTCGGCGAGTTGACCGTGCGACGGGCGACCGGCTGAGCCGGTCGCCCTCCGCCGTCTGTCTGCCCGGCCGGCAGCCGTTGGGGCGCTCCTGCGGCCACCGGCTTCTTCTGGCCGTCCTCGTGCTCCTGGCCACCGGGGCATGCCGGGTGCGGGTCACTGGCGGGATCGACGTGGGCGCCGGCGGGTCGGGAACGGTGCGGGCCGGGGTGGGGCTCGACGACGAAGCCGTCAAGGGGGCCGGGGACCTGGCTGCCGCCCTGCGGGTGGACGACCTGCGCCAGGCGGGGTGGACGGTGACCGGGCCCCGCAAGGAGGGCGACGGGCTGACGTGGGTGCGCGCCTCCAAGCCGTTCTCGGGGGTGGAGCAAGCGGTGGCCGACCTGGCCGAGTTGTCGGGGCCGGACGGGCCGTTCAAGGGCCTGACCCTGCGGCGGACGTCCTCGCTGCTCCACCGGACCACCAGCCTTTCGGGGACCGTCGACTTGTCCGGCGGCCTGAGCGGCTTCGCCGACGCCGACCTGCGGTCCAAGGTGGGCGACGCCCTGCCCCTGGACGCGGACGCCCTGCGCCGCCAGTTCGGCCCCGACGCCGACAAGGTGCTGTCCGTCCAGTTCGAGGCCCTCCTGCCCGGGTCGGCGACGTCCAACGCCACCACCCGCGACGGCGGCCGCCTGGTGTGGCGGCCCACCCTGGGCTCCCGCCTGGCCGTGTCGGCCCGCTCGTCGGACCTGGCCCCCTGGCCGCTGGTGGTCATCGGGCTGGTCCTGGTGCTGGCGGTGGGCGGCGGCGCGTGTTGGTGGGCGGCATCCCGCCGCCGCCCCTAGCCCCTTCCCCCATGTTCTTTGGCGCGCCGGCCGCGCCCGGCGCCGCCGGCGCGCCAGAGAACGGGTTCTGTCACACCCCGTCCCTATGGTGGCGGCAATGGCGAGGGCACGAACCGTCCACCGGTGCCAGGAGTGCGGCTCGGGTTCCCCGCGCTGGGCGGGACGGTGCCCGGCCTGCGGGGCGTGGAACAGCATGGTAGAGCAGCTGCAGGTGGCCCGGGCGGGCTCCAGCCCGGGTGGCGGTGCCGGTCGTCCCCCGCTCGGTGATGCCCTGGCCGCCGGCTTGGACTGGGCCGGTCCGGCCGCTCAGGCCGTGCCCCTGGCCGAGGTGGTGTCCGACGGCTGGGAGCCCCGGCCCACGGGCGTGGGCGAGCTGGACCGGGTCCTGGGCGGCGGCCTGGTGCCCGGCTCGGTCACCCTCGTCGGAGGGGAGCCGGGGGTGGGCAAGTCCACCCTTCTCCTCCAGGCCCTGGCCGCCAGCGCCGCCGCCGAGGCCGGCACCCGGTGCCTGCTGGTCACCGCCGAGGAGTCGGCCGAGCAGGTGCGCCTGAGGGCTGAGCGGCTGGGTCTGGCGTCCGGCAGCGGGCTGTGGCTGGTGTCGGAGACCGAGCTGTCCCGCCTGGTGGCCCACGTCGAGGAGGTGGAGCCGTCACTGGTGGTGGTGGACTCCATCCAGACCACGTTCGACGCCGCCCTCGACGCCGCCCCGGGCTCGGTGGCCCAGGTCCGCCACTGCACGGCCCGGCTGGTGCAGCTGGCCAAGCGGCGGGCCATGGCCACCGTACTGGTGGGCCACGTCACCAAGGAGGGCTCGCTGGCTGGCCCCCGCGTGCTCGAGCACTCGGTGGACACCGTGCTCTCCTTCGAGGGGGACCGCCACCACGCCCTGCGCCTGCTGCGGGCGGTCAAGCATCGCTTCGGCTCCACCGGCGAGCTGGGCGTGTTCGAGATGGCCGGGGACGGGCTCCGGGGCGTGCCCGACGCCGGCGCCCTGTTCCTGGCCGACCGCCGCCCGGGCGTGGCCGGCTCGGCCGTGGTCCCCGCCATGGAGGGCCGGCGGCCCCTCATGGTGGAGGTGCAGGCCCTGGTCACCCCCATGCAGCTCAACTTCCCCCGCCGGTCGGCCGAGGGAGTGGACGCAGGACGCCTGGCCCTCCTGCTGGCCGTCCTGGAACAGCGGGCGGGGGTCAAGGTGGCCAGGGCCGACGTCTACGCCCTGGCCGTGGGCGGGGTGCAGGTGGTGGAACCGGCCGCCGACCTGGCCGTCGCCCTGGCTGTGGCGTCGGCCACCTCGGGCACCCCGATCCCCGACGACATGGTGGCCTGCGGGGAGATCGGCCTCGGCGGCGAGCTGCGCCAGGTCGCCCAGGCCGACCGCCGGCTGGCCGAGGCGGTCCGCCTGGGGTTCCGGCGCGCGGTGGTGCCCGAGTCGTCGCCCGACCCCCCGACCGCCATGTCGGTGGTCCGGGCGGCCACGCTCCGGGAGGCGGCGGGGGCCCTGAACCTCGGGGAACGGCGTCCCGGCGGGGGGTGACCCTGCCGGAGGGCCCGGGGAACCGAGCCACTACGATGCCTGGTGATGCCGCCCCGCCGACACCTCGGCCTGGTCGACGCACTGGCCACCGTGGCCCCCGGCCAGCCGCTCCGGGAAGGGCTCGACCGGATCCTCCAGGCCAACATGGGCGCCCTCATCGTGGTGGGCGACGGCCCCGAGGTGCTGGCCATCTGCTCGGGCGGGTTCCTGCTCGACGCCGAGTTCAGCCCCCAACGACTCTCCGAGCTGGCCAAGATGGACGGCGCCATCATCCTGGCGTCGGACGCCAGCCGCATCGCCCGAGCCAACGTCCACCTGGTGCCCAACCCCAACGTGCCCACGTCGGAGACGGGCACCCGCCACCGCACCGCCGAGCGGGTGGCTCGGTCCATCACCGGGGTGCCGGTGGTGTCGGTGTCCGAGGACATGAAGTCGATCGCCGTCTACTACGGCGAAATCAAGCACCCGGTGGAGGGCAGCCCCCGCCTGCTGGGTCGGGCCAACTCCGCCCTGGCCACCCTGGAGCGCTACAAGAACCGCCTGGACAACGTGTCCAGCTCCCTCGCCGCCCTCGAGGTGGAGGACCTGGTCACCGCGCGCGACGTGGTCACCGTGCTCCAGCGCATGGAGATGGTGCGCCGCATCGCCGAGGAGGTGCACGGCTACATCGTGGAGCTGGGCACCGACGGCCGCCTCGTCCGCCTGCAACTGGAGGAGCTGATGGGTGGCGTGGAGGACGACCGCCGGCTGGTGATCAAGGACTACTTCCACACCGCCGAGTCGTGGCGGCTGCCCGAGGCCATGAACGCCCTGGGCGACCTGACCACCGACGAGATCCTCGACCTCGGCGCGGTGGCCGCCGTGCTGCACCTGCCCGGGGACCCGGCCGACCTGGACACCAGCCTGGAACCTCGCGGCTACCGGCTGCTGGCCCGGGTTCCCCGCCTGCCCGACGCGGTGGTCGACCGCATCGTCGAGCGGTTCAGCACCCTTCACAAGGTTCTCCGGGCGTCGGTGCCCGACCTGGAGGAGGTGGAGGGCGTGGGCGAGACTCGGGCCAACGCCATCGAGGAGGCCCTCAAGCGCCTGGCCGAGACGAGCATCCTCGACCGCTACGGCTGATCGATCAACCGCCGCCGGCGGGGGCGGGGGCGGTGGGACGACCGGGGCGGATCAGGCGCTCTCGCGGAGGATGCCGGCCCGGCGGGACAGCTCCCGGCGGTCCACGACCCGGTACCGGCGGTCGCGCTGCTGGAGCCATCCGAGGCGGACGAAGGTGGAGATGGACTTGTTCACCCGCTCCCGGGACGCCCCGACCATGGCCGCCAGCTCCTCCTGGGTCACCGGGAGCTGGAACTCGTCGCGCTCGCCGGCCAGCTCCAGCAGCCGCTTGGCGGTGCGGCCGGTGACGTCCAGGAACACGCTGTCGGCAAGGGCCTCGTCCACGTGGCGCAGCCGCCCGGCGAGCAGCCGCATGAGCCCCCACAACAGGCCGGGCCGGACCTCGATGGCGCGCCGCACCGGCTCGTAGGGCACGGCCACCACCACCGTGGGCTCCAAGGCCCGGGCCTGGGTGGACCGGTGGTTCCCGTCGAACAGGCTGCACAGCCCGAACAACCCGCCCCTGCCCACCAGTTCCACCACCGACTCCCGCCCGTCGGGGGCGGCGTTGGCGATGGCGATGGTCCCCGACTGCACGACGAACAGCTCGGCGGCGGGGTCGCCCCGGCGGTACACCATGTCGTGGCGACGCAGGCGCCGGACCGACGTGACGGCGGCCACTGGCGACAGGGGATCCTCGGGCAGCGAGCCGAGCAGCCGCTGGCTGAGCGGCGCGCTCTCACCGTTGAGGGCCGAGGCGCCCGGGTCGGTGCCCTCCGAGCGTCCCCCACCGTGGTGGGGCCAACGGGTCTCCATGGGGCTCAAGTTGTTGTCACGTCACTTTCCTGGCACTCTGGAGGTGTCCCCGGTGTCACTGGGGTTGACTGTCGTACGGCCCCTGGGAGAGGCATGCCTTTTGACGTCGGAGACAAGGTCGTCTATCCCCATCACGGCGCAGCAGTAATCGAGAAGCGAGAGCACCGGCACGCCTTCGGCACCGACCGGGAGTACCTCGTGCTCAAGCTCGCCTACGGCGACCTGACCCTCTCGGTCCCGGCCGACAACACCGACGAGGTGGGTCTGCGGGAGGTCATCAACGACGAAGAGGTCGAGGAGGTGTTCGCCGTCCTTCGCAAGAAGGAGGCGCGCATGCCCACCAACTGGTCACGGCGCTTCAAGAACCACGTGGAGAAACTGAAGTCGGGCGACATCTACCAGGTGGCCGAGGTGGTCCGGAACCTCTCGATTCGTGAGAAGGACAAGGGCCTCTCGGCGGGCGAGAAGCGCATGCTCACCAAGGCCCGCCAGATCCTGGTGTCCGAGCTCACCTTCGCCATCGGGGTGAGCGAGGAGGAGGCCGAGCGCAAGCTCGACGAGGCCCTTCCCTGAGCCCAGGGCCCGAGCGGCCCTGGAGCGGGGTGGCAGGGCCCGAGCGGCCCTCGGAGCGGGGTGGCAGGGCCCGAGCGGCCCTCGGAGCGGGGTGGCAGGGCCCGAGCGGCCCTCGGAGCGGGGTGGCAGGGCCCGAGCGGCCCTGGAGCGGGGTGGCAGGGCCCGAGCGGCCCTCGGAGCGGGGTGGCAGGGCCCGAGCGGCCGGCGTGCAGGGTCGTGAGCTGAGGTGACGGTCTGGGCCATCGTGGTGGCCGCCGGCTCCGGGTCCCGCTTCGGCGCCCGCAAGCAGTACGAGCTGCTGGGCGACCGCCGGGTCCTGGACTGGGCGGTGGTGGCGGCCCGCACGGTGGCCGCCGGCGTGGTGCTGGTTGTGCCCCCCGACGAGCGGGCACGCGGTGAGGCCCGGGTGGAGGCGGTGGTCGACGGCGGGGCCACCCGCTCGGCCTCCGTCCGGGCCGGGCTGGCGGCGGTGCCGCCCGACGCCGACGTGGTGGTGGTCCACGACGCCGCCCGCCCCCTGGCCACCGCCAGCCTCTTCCGATCGGTGGTGGCGGCCGTGCTCGACGGGGCCGACGGGGCGGTCCCCGGGGTCCCCCTGGCCGACACCGTCAAGCGGGTGCAGGACGGGGCGGTGGTGGCCACCCTGGACCGGGCCGACCTGGTTGCCGTGCAGACACCCCAGGCGTTCCGGGCCGCAGCTTTGCGCCAGGCCCACGCCGGCGGCGGGGACGCCACGGACGACGCCGCCCTGGTGGAGGCATCGGGCGGGCGGGTGGTGGTGGTGGTCGGTGAGGCCACCAACGTGAAGCTCACCGCTCCCGGCGACCTGGCGGCGGCCCAAGGCTGGCTGGGGCGGGCCGGGGCGCCCAGCCGGTGACGGTCCGGGTGGGCACCGGGTTCGACGTGCACGCCTTCAGCGACGACCCCGCTCGTCGCCTGGTCCTGGGCGGGGTGGAGGTGCCCGGGGCCAGGGGGCTGGCCGGCCACAGCGACGCCGACGTGGTGGCCCACGCGGTGGCCGACGCCCTCCTGGGCGCCGCCGGCCTGGGCGACCTGGGCACCCGGTTCCCCGACTCCGACCCGGCGTGGGCCGGCGCCGACAGCATCCACCTGCTGGGCCGGGTGGCCGCCGCGGTGCGGGCCGAGGGATGGGAGCCGGCCAACGTGGACAGTGCGGTCGTGGCCGAGGCGCCCCGGTTGGCGGCCCACCTGCCGGAGATGGAGGCCCGCCTGTCTGCCGCCGCCGGGGCGCCGGTCACGGTGAAGCCCAAGCGGGCCGAGGGCCTGGGTGCCCTGGGACGGGCCGAAGGGGTGGCGTGCTGGGCCGTCGCCCTGGTCGAGCGCCCGTGACCATGGACGAGTCGGGCACCGCCGGCCGGCCACCGACGCCGATCCTGCGTCAGGCTCGACGGCCGCCATCTGCCGGGCTGGGGCCGCTGGGGCCGACAGGTCGGGCGCGGCCATGACGCCCGCCCGGGACCGGGGCCCGGCCGGGCGGGGGCGCCGGCCGGCGCCGGCGCCGTCATCGCGGGCGCCCCGCCGCCACGACCCACCCGCCACCCGCGGACTGGGGGGCGAGCAGGTGGAAGGGCGCCAGGCGGTGGCCGAGCTGCTGGCCGCCCGGCGGCGGCCGGTCGTCGACGTGTGGGTGGCCGCCGACGTGGATCCCGCTCCCGCCGTGGACCGGATCATCGCCCTGGCCGCCGACGCCGGCGTGCCCGTACGGCGGGTGAACGGCGCCCGCCTGGCCGGCGAGGCCCGCACCGGCGCCCCCCAGGGGGTGCTGGCCCACGCCCGCCCCCTACCCGAGGCGGAGCTGGACGACCTGTGCCGGGCGCCGAGCGCCACCGGTGAGCCGCCCTTCCTGCTCGCCGTGGACGGCGTCACCGACCCCCAGAACCTGGGCGCCCTCCTGCGGTCGGCCGAGGGGGCGGGGGCCACGGGGGCCGTCCTCCCACGCCACCGGGCCGTCCACGTCACGGCGGCGGTGGCCAAGGCGGCGGCCGGGGCCATCGAGCACGTGCCGCTGGCGGTGGTGAGCGGGCTGCCGGCGGCCCTGGTCCGGGCGTCGTCGCTCGGCGTGTGGGTCGTGGGCCTGGACCCCGATGGGGGCCAGAGCCTGTTCGACCTGGCCGTCGCCGACCAGCCGGTGGCGGTGGTGCTGGGGGCCGAGGGCCGCGGCTTGTCCCGCCTGGCCCGCGCCCGCTGCGACGTGTGCTGCGCCATCCCCCTGCGCGGCCGGTTGGCCTCCCTGAACGTGGCGGCCGCCGGGGCCCTGGCACTCTTCGAGGTGAGCAGGCGGCGAGCTGGCCGTTGACACGGGCCCCGCCCGCCAGTACAAAGGTCACCTTCGCTCTAGCCAATCGTCACTTACCGTTCACCGCCAGTGCACCGGCTACCGCTGCACCAGGGAGCGTCCATGCCGCACCATCTCGGCGCCGTTCACGTCGAGTTCAGCGACGACGATCTGGTCGCCCTGTTCCGCCAGGGTCACCTCGAGGCCCTGGATCTCCTCTTCGAGCGGTACCGGCGCTTCACCCGGGCCAAGGCCCGCACCTACTTCCTGGTCGGCGCCGACCACGACGACATCGAGCAGGAGGGCCTGATCGGCCTGTTCAAGGCGGTGCGGGACTACCGGCCAGAGCGGGAGTCCTCGTTCCGGGCGTTCGCCGAGCTGTGCGTCACCCGCCAGATCATCACCGCCATCAAGGCCGCCACCCGCCACAAGCACCAGCCGCTCAACTCCTACGTGTCCCTTTCGGGCCAGCGCCCGGCCGACACCGGCGACGACCGCACGGTGGACGACCTGCTCGACACCCACCACGTGGCCGACCCCGCCGACGAGGTCGTGTCCGCCGAGCGCATGGCCGACATCCGCACCTGCATGGCCGAGATGCTCTCCCGCTTGGAGGTGGATGTCCTCCATCTCTACGTCGAAGGCCGCTCCTACCAGGAGATCGGCGAGCTTCTGGGGCGTCACGTCAAGTCGGTCGACAACGCCCTCCAGCGCATCAAGCGCAAGCTCGACGCCCACCTGGCCGCCCGCGACGCCGAGGAGCTGACCACCGCGGTGGCCTGAGGCGCGGCGCCCGCCGCCGGGTTGCCGGGGGCGCAGCGGCGGTGACCCCCGAACACCCCGGTGTCACGATTCGCATCCTCGACCGTCCCAGTCGTGATAGCCCGCGTGCCCGACCGGTCGGGGACGCGGCGCCAGTGGGCGCAGGCTGTGGGTCGGGGTCCTGCCCGTCACCGGCTCACAGCCCTGCCCCTCGGGACGCCCGGCGCGCCGCGCCTCCGGCCGAGCCGGTGGTCGGATTCGAACCGACGGCCTGACGATTACAAGTCGCCTGCGCTACCGGACTGCGCCACACCGGCGGGCGGGACGAGCCTCGGCCCCGGGCCGAGACTGTACCGTTGGCCCGGGAGGTGCTTGACCTCGAACCCTGACGCGGGCAGTCTGCCGACAATGGCACTCTCGGATCGAGACCGTGCGATCCTCGATTTCGAGCGGTCGTGGTGGTCCGCGCCGGGGACCAAGGAGGCCGCAATCCGGGCCTGCCTCCACCTGTCGCCCACCCGGTACTACGAGCTCCTCCGGGCACTGGTGGGATCGTCGGACGCCGCCGCCTACGACCCGCTGGTCGTCCGGCGCCTGCGCCGCTCGCAGAGCCGTCGTCGCCGTGCCCGCCTGGAGGGCCGTCCCGCCAGCCAGCCGCCGGGCCGGTGAGTCGCCAGCCCCCTCCCCCCAGGAGAGGCCCGTCCGCCCCCCCCGAGTCGTCCGCCGGCACCGGGTCCCGCGGCGTCGTGCTGCTCATTGTCGTTCTCCTCCTCGGGGTCTTCATCCTGAGCCGGACCGAGAGCAGGGGGACGGCGGCGTCATCCAGCCAGGTGCGGTCCACGACGGGCCGGACCACCACCACCCGCTCGTCCCGCACCACGGTGGCGTCCGCCGCCACCACCACCCGGCCCGCACGGCCGCCGGCCGACGTGAAAGTGCTGCCGGCCAACGGCAGCGGTGTGAGCGGCCTGGGCCAGCGGGTGGGCGACCGGCTGAAGGCCAAGGGCTACAACGCCCTGGCCCCGGCCAACGCCACCAAGGACATCTCTGCCTCCCAGGTGGAGTACGCCGCCGACTTCGAGCAGGAGGCGCGGGTACTGGCCACCAACCTCGGGCTGGCGGCCACCGCCGTCAAGGCGCTGGAGCCCTCGCCGCCGGTGGCCGACACCAAGGGCGCCGACATCGTCGTGTTCATCGGCCCCGACCTCTCCGCCTCTGGCGCCACCAGCACAACGAAGTAGCGGAGCGCCGGCCCCTTCACCGGCGCCGCCAGGGCACGGGCGTCGGTCCGCCGCCCGCTGGTATGCCCTCCGCCGCCCGGTCCGCCGGCCCGCCTGGCCCGCCGCCCGCCTGGTCCTTCGCCCGTCGGCCTCACGGGCGCAGGCGGCGGGTCTCGGAGCGGACGTCGAGCTCCAAGGTGCCACCCACCACCGTGGCCTGGGTGGCGTCGGCGGGCGCCAGTGTGACCTTGAACCGGCCCACCGTGGCCGTCGTCGACCGCTCCACCGAGCCGTCGGCCAGCAGCCGCCAGGCGGTGCCGTCGGTGGTCTCCGTGCCGTCCAGGGCCACCGCGCTGCCCTGCAGCCCGGTGGTGCTGCTGAGCGGGAGCGTCGTGCGGGACCGGGTGGTGGCCACCTTGCGGCCGTCGAGGAGCCCCAGGGCGACGAGGCGCCCGGATCCCATCAGGCGGGCGTCGCCGGCGCCAGGGAGGCCCGTGGGGGCGTCGATCGTCCATCGCTCGCCGGGCGACAGCGGCCGGGCGGGCGGGGCGCCGGGGGCGCCGGGAAGGACCTCGGGCAGGGCGTCGGGCCCCGCCACCGACGGGGGCAGGCCCTCCACGGCGTCGACGCCGGCCAGCTGGGCGGCCCGGTCGAGGCGCACGACGAAAGTCCGGTCGGCCACCCCCTGCTGGCGCAGCCGCACCTGCACCCGAACGTCGCCGGCGCCGGCGCCGGCGCTCAGAACGGTGTGCTCGGCGTCGAGCACCAGGTCGTCGACGGTCACGTCCGGGGCGGTGCCGGCCAGGCGCGTCGTCGTCTCCGAGTGCACCTTCACCTGGTACCGGTAGCGAGCGCCCACCGGCGGCCGGAACGACACCCGCACGGTGTCCCGGTCGCACGCCGTCGACGCCGCGCCCAGGCAGGCGACGACCGCCGCCATCGCTGCGATCCGGCCCACCGCCCGACCGTACCAACCCCGCGTCCGTTCTTTGGCGGCTGAACCGCGCCACGCGCCGCTGACGCGCCGAAGAACGGCTGGCGGCAGGTCCCGGGTAGCGTCGCCGACGTGGCGTCAGGGGACGGGGCCGATGGTCGGATCGACGGGTTGCGCTCCGAC
>JBHELO010000163.1:0-8717 GCA_046263055.1 Acidimicrobiales bacterium
GTGGTGATCCCCAGGTCGACGAGGATCTGGGCCCCGATGCCGTACTCCCGGTTGTCGACCGGGAGCCCGAGGGCGAGGTTGGCGTCGACGGTGTCAGCGCCCTCGTCCTGCAACGTGTAGGCCCGCAGCTTGTGGGCGATCCCGATGCCCCGGCCCTCGTGGCCCCGCAGGTACACGACGACGCCAAGGCCCGACTTGGCGATCATCTCCACCGCCGCCTCGAGCTGGAAGCCGCAGTCGCAGCGCAGCGACCCGAAGACGTCACCCGTGAGGCACTCGGAGTGGACCCGCACGAGCACGTCGGCCTCACCCTGCACCGCGCCCCGCACGAGGGCCAGGTGCTGCTCGCCGTCGAGGAGCGACTCGTAGACGTAGCAGGTGAAGTCGCCCCACTCGGTGGGGATGCGGGCCTCGGCGATCCGCTCGACAAGCTTCTCGGACTGGCGCCGGTAGCGGATGAGGTCGGCGATGCTGATGAGGAGCAGCCCGTGCTCCTTGCAGAAAGGCACCAGGTCGGGCAGCCGGGCCATCCCCGACTTGTCCTCGGTGACGACCTCGCACAGCACGCCGGCGGGCATGAGCCCGGCCATGCGGGCCAGGTCGACGGCCGCCTCGGTGTGGCCGCCCCGCTTGAGGACGCCGCCATCGCGGGCCCGTAGGGGGTACATGTGGCCGGGACGGGCCAGGTCGCGGGGACGGGTCTCGGGGTCGATGAGGGCGGCGATGGTGGCGGCCCGGTCGGCGGCCGAGATGCCGGTGGTGGTACCGGCGCGGACGTCCACCGACACCGTGAAGGCGGTGCGGTTGGACTCGGTGTTGTCCACCACCATGGGCGGCAGCTCGAGGGCGTCCAGGCGGTCGCCGGTCATGGGCATGCAGATCACGCCCGACGTGTGGCCCAGGAAGAAGGCGATCTTCTCGGGGGTCGCGAACTCGGCGGCCATGATGAGGTCGCCCTCGTTCTCCCGGTCGGCGTCGTCCACCACCACCACGATCTCGCCCCGCCCGATGGCGGCGACGGCGTCGGGGATGAGGGCGAAGGGGCTGTCGGGATGGGCGCTGGTGGGCGGGATCGGGATCAACTCCCTCGGACGAGTCTCTCGACGTACTTGGCCACGACGTCGACCTCGATGTTCACCCGGTCGCCGGGGCGCCTCAGGCCCAATGTAGTGACTGCCGCGGTGTGGGGGACGATGGCCACACGAAAGGCGCCGTCGCCGGCGGCCACGACGGTGAGGCTGCACCCGTCCACCGCCACCGAGCCCTTCTCCACCACGTAGCGGTCGAGGCCGGCCGGGACCCGTATCCCCAGTGCGGGGGCGGGGGCGGTGACCTCGCCCACCGCGTCCACGTGGCCCTGCACCAGGTGGCCGCCCAGGCGATCGGCCAGGCGGGCGGGGCGCTCCAGGTTCACCGGGTCGCCGGGGGCCAGGTCGGCCAGGGTCGTGCGGGCCAGCGTCTCGTCCACCACGTCGGCTGACCACCACCCCGGCCCGAGGTCGACGACGGTCAGACAGCACCCGTTGACCGATATGGAGCTCCCCCGCTCGGCGTCGTCCAGCACGGCGTGGGCCGCGAACGTGAAGCGCCCGCCGTCGCGCCGTCGCACCTGCCCCAGCTCCTCGACGATCCCCGTGAACACGTCAGGCCCTCGGCGGCGGCGCCGCCCGCACGACAGGCCCCCTCAGGGGCATATGGCGCGAGGGCGGGTGGCGGGTCACGGCGCGTCGGCCCGGACGGCGGGGACCAGATCTACCCGCAGATCGGGGCCCAGGCGGGTCACCGCCTCGATGCGGCCCCGCCACACGTCGGGCATGGTGGCGGCGCCGGGGCCGGCGAGGATCGGGCGGCCGTCGTCGCCGCCGAGGAGGGCGGGGGCGAGGTAGAGGACGTAGCGGTCGACGAGCCCGGCCCGGTGGAAGGCGCCGGCCACCGTCGGTCCCCCCTCCACCAGGGCCTGGAGCACACCCCGAGATCCCAGCTCGTCCACCACGTCACCCAGGTCGCCGCTCAGTTCCAGCGCGGGGCGGAGCCGGGCGCCCTCCGGTGCCCGGCCCAGCACCACCCGGAGGGGCGGGCGCCCGGCCACGTGGCGCACGTCCAGGGCGGGGTCGTCGGCCCGCACGGTGCCGGCGCCGACGACCACTGCGTCGCTCTCCGCCCGCAGGCGGTGGGCGTCGGTGCGGGCCTCCGGGCCGGTGATCCAGCGGCTCGAGCCGTCGGGCGCGGCGGTGCGCCCGTCGAGGGTGGCGGCCAGCTTCAGCACCACCCAGGGGCGACCGGTGGCCCGGTGCTTGAGGTACGGCGCCAGCTGCTCGCGCACCTCGCCCTCGGCCACGCCCACCGTGACCTCGACGCCGGCGGCCCGCAGGGCGGCCGTGCCCGCTCCCCGGACACTGGGGTCGGGATCCTCCACGCCCACCACCACCCGGGACACCCCGGCGGCCAGGATGGCGTCAACGCACGGCGGCGTCCGCCCGTGGTGGGCGCACGGCTCCAGGGTGGTGAACAAGGTGGCGCCGCGGGCCGCCCGCCCGGCGGCGGCCAGGGCGGTGACCTCGGCGTGGGGGCCCCCGGGCGGCGAGGTGGCGCCGGTGAAGCCTCCGGGCTCCACCACGCACCCCACCCACGGGTTGGGCGACGTGGATGCCCGCACCCCGGCGGCCACCGCCATGGCCCGGTGCATGGCGTGCAGGTCGGCGGCGTGACCGTTCCCGGCCGGTCGGGTCTCCGGCGGGGCGCCGGGGGCGGGCGCCTCCTCGGCGGTCACGACGGGTGGGTCGTGGGGAGGTCGACGAGGAGCGCCAGCGCGTGGGGGAGCACGTCGAGCACGGCGTCGAGGGACTCGACGGCGCCGGCCGTGGACCCGGGGGTGTTGAGCACCAGGCAGCGGCCGACGGTGCCGGCCACACCACGCGAGAGCCGGCCCTTGGGTGGGTTGGCCAGGCGCATGGCCTCGGCCAGCCCCGGGGCCTCCCGGTCGAGCACCCGCCGGGTGCCCTCGGGGGTGAGGTCGCGCGGCCCGAACCCGGTGCCGCCGGTGGTCACCACCAGGCCCGAGAAGCCGTCGGCCAGCCCGGCCAGGGCCCCGGCCACCGAGTCGGTCCCGTCAGCCACAGCCATGTGGCCGGCCACCTCCCATCCGGCCTCGGCCAGCCGGGACACCAGGGCGGCGCCCGAGCGGTCCTCCCGGGTCCCGGCCACCACGCCGTCGGACACGGTGAGCACCTTGGCTCGCAGGTCGACGTCTGTCACGGCGACGAGTCTCCCGCGTCGGCCGACCCTCCGGGGCGCCCTTTCGGGCGCCGCAAAGGCCAGTCCAGCCCCCGGGCGGCGGGTCGGGGCGGCGCATCGCGTCCTACCGGCGCCCGGGTGCCGGCAGGGGGTGCCCGCCCCGCCGGATCCGGAAGGTCGCTCTCAGGGACCCAGGCGCTCGCCGGGCGCCAGGCGGGCGCCGTTGCGCCAGGCGGTGGCGGCCTGGGCCGGGCGGCCCTCGGGCTGCACCTCCACCAGCTCCAGGCCGCCATCGCCGGTGCCCACCACCAGGCGGACGGGGTCCACGACGCCCGGCGGCGGGGCGTCGCCGCCGGCGAGCCGGGCCCGGCCGACCTTGAGGCGGGCCCCCCGGAAGGTCGTCCACGCCGAACCCAGGCGGACCACCCGGTGCAGCTCGGCGGCCGGGCGCTCCCAGGCCAGCCGGTGCTCGGCGGGGTCCAGCTTGGCCGCGTAGGTGGGCTCGCCCTCCTGGGGCCGGGGCCGGGGCAGGCCGCCGGCCAGGAGCTCAAGCAGGAGCGCCGTCCCCCGGTCGGCCAGGGCCGTCCGCACCTCGTCGGCGGTGTCGTCGGGGCCGACCGGCAGCTCGTCGCAGGCGTACACCGGCCCCGTGTCCAGCCCCTCCTCGAGGGCCATGATGCACACCCCGGTCACCGCGTCGCCGGCGAGGATGGCCCGCTCCACCGGGGCCGCTCCCCGCCAGCGGGGCAGCAACGAGAAGTGGACGTTGACCAAGGGCAGGGCGGCCAGGACATGGGGGCGGACCAGGCGGCCGTAGGCCACCACCACCCCCAGGTCGGCGCCGGCGTCGACGACGTCGTCCACCCGCTCGGTCGTCGGTAGCCCCAGCTCGGCGGCGGCCGCCTTGACCGGGCTGGGCACGAGCGCCCCGCCCCTCCCCCGCCGGCGGTCGGGCCGCGACACCACCAGGGCGACGTCGTGGCCGGCGGCCACCAAGGCTCGCAGCGTCCCCGCCGCCACATCGGGCGTGCCCAGGAAGACGAGGCGCAGGAGGGGGCCTAGCGGGTGGCGGGAGCCCGGTCGGTGGGGCCGGTGGGATCGGCGGGCAGGCCCAGGGCGCGCTGGCGGAGGGCCTTCATCGCTCCCTTGCGCTGGCGCTTGTCCAGGCGCTCGAGGAGGAGCACGCCGTCCAGGTGGTCGCACTCGTGCTGGAACATCCGGGCCAGCAGCTCGTCGGCGTCCACCGACAGAAGGTTGCCGTCGAGATCGAACCCGTCCAGGTGGACCTTCTCGGAGCGGACGATGGGCCACGACAGCTCGGGCACCGACAGGCACCCCTCCTCGTATGTCCACTCGCCCTCGTGGCCCGACAGCCGGGGGTTGACCACCGCGTGGCCCCCGGTGCCGTCGTTGATGTCGTAGACGAAGAAGCGCTTCTGGATGCCGACCTGGGGGGCGGCCAGGCCGACGCCGGGGGCTTCGTACATGGTGGCCAGCATGTCGTCGGCCAGGCGGCGCAGGCTGTCGTCGATCTCGCCCACCTCGGCCGCCGGGTGGCGCAGCACCGGGTCGCCGAAGACGCGGATGCCGAAAGGAGCCACGGGCCGAGGGTACCGCCTCCCCTACGGGACGCCGCCCATCTCCTGGCGGACGCCTCCGGGCACCGGGGTGATGCGGGTGGTGTCACAGGTCCCGTCGCCCACGTGGCTGTGCGACCGCAGCGGGACCACGCCGCCCTCGGCCCGGGGCTCGCCGAAGACGGTGCTGACGGGGGCCAGGTCGGCGCACGAGGACAGCGGCGGCCCGTAGTACTCGGTCCACATGATCGACCACGCCCCGAGGCCGCCCCACCCGGGCTGGGAGCGCAGGCGCCCGATCTCCCGGCCCTCGCCGGTGGCCAGGTCGGTGACCGAGGCCGACCACCAGGCACCCTGGGACGTCACCTCGGCGGCGGCCACCACCAGGCGGTAGGCGGTGCCCGCCGACCACAGGTAGGGGATGCGGGCGCTCCATCCCTCACCCTCGCCGCCAAAGCGGACGACCCCCGGGCCGTCGGCGCCGGTGGCGTCCCACAGGGAGAAGATGGCCATCTTCCCCACCGACCCGTCGGCCCTGTCCCCGCGGGTCTGCAGGCCCAGGTAGCCGCCCTCGCCGCCCTCCAGGCCGAACTGGTGGGCCCAGAAGTAAGTGGCCCGGGGCCCGGGGTCCACCTCGGGCAGCACGGTGTGGGTGAACGACCGGTACCCCGTCCTGGCGTCCACGCTGGGCGGCGGCGGCCAGAACCACTCGGTGTAGGGGCCGCGGGCGGTGGGGCGGGGCCGGGGGCGGAGCCTCATGACGGCGCCGTGCGGTTCCAGAGGACGAGCGCCCGCCACTCGTGCTCGTGGCCCAGGACCGACAAGCTGGCGGTGCCCAGGGCCAGGTGGCGGGCCTCCTCGGGCCCCAGGCCGAGGTAGCGGGCGGCGAGGACGCGCGAGAAGTGGCCGTGGCCGACGAGGGCCACGTCGCCGTCGCCCGCCTCGGGCGCCAGGTCGGCGAGCAGGTCGTCGGCCCGACGGCCGGCGGCGGCCAGCGTCTCGCCCCCCGGGCAGCCGTCCCGAAAGAGGTCCCAGGACGGGCGCTCGGCGCGGATCTCGGCCGTCGTGCGGCCCTCGTAGTCGCCGTAGTCCAGCTCGGCGAGCCGCTCGTCCACGGCCAGGCGGTCACCGAGGTGGGCGAGGCGGGCGGTGGCCAGCGCCCGCCGGCGGGGGCTGGACAGGACCCGTACCGGCGCCTGCCCCGCCTCGGCCAGGCACCGGCCCAGGGCCCGGGCCCCGGCCTCGCCGGCCGGCGTCAGGGCGACGTCGGTGCGGCCCGTGTGGCGGCCGGTGGCCGACCACTCGGTCTCGCCATGGCGCAAGAGGACGAGGCGCTTCATGCCCGCAGCGGGTCGACGGCCACCCGCAGGCGGCCGCGCGGGCGGGCGGTGGCGGCCAGGGCGTCGCACAGCGTGCGGTGGTCGGCGGCCCGCACCAGCCACCGGTCACGAGTCGGGCCCACCACCTCGATCCCGAGGGTGCCGTCCAGGGCGGCGACATAGGCGGGGGCGGCCTCCCCCGAGACGACGGCCACCGCCCGCTCGGGCGGGGCGCCCAGGGCGGCCCGCCGGGCCGACTCCACCACCGCCAGGCGGGAGGGGTCGGCGTGCACGGCGGCATCCAGGACCTCATGGCCGGGCAGCCGGGTCTGCACCAGGACCCGGCCGCCGCTCCGGCGCCCGCCCACCAGCCGGGCGGCCCGGGCGACCAGGCCCATGGCCTCCTCGGCCGCCCGCCACCGGGGGGCCAGCAGCTCCTGGTCCATGTCCAAGAAGGCCACCGCGGCGGCGCCCGCCACCCGGTGTAGCACGGCCGACGTGCCCACCAGGACGAAGGCCGAAGGGGGCGGGCCGGGAGGGGCGTCGGCGGTGAGCTCGGCCACCGGTCGCCCGGCGAGCGCCTCCAGTTCCTCGCGGACCCTCGTCACGCCGGCCCGCAGCACCTTGAGGCGGCCCGAGCCACAGGCGGTGCACACCACCGGGCGCACGGTGGCGCAGCGCCGGCACTGCAGGGCGCCGGCCGCGGTCGGCGTGGGAGCCTCCTCCACCACCGCCCCGCACGCCTCGCAGCGGGCCAGCTCGCCGCAGGTGGCGCAGGCCAGGAGACGGGCCCGGCCCTTGCGGTTGAGCACGCACACCACCCGCCGTCCCGCCTCGGCGGAACGCAGCAGGGCCACCAACCGGGGCGAGTAGAGGCCGGCACCCGGTTCGTCGGCCCGGCGGTCGACCACGTCGATCACTGGCCAGCCCTCCCGTTCGGCGTCTCGCGACAGGGTGACCAGCGGCGCCGCGGCCAGGGCCTCCAGCGACGGGCAGGGCGACAGCAGCACGCACGCCACGCCGGCCCGGCGGGCCCGCTCCAGGGCCACGTCCCGCCCGTGCCAGGTGGGGGCCCGTTCCTCCTGCCAGGCCTCGTCGTGCTCGTCCACCACCACCACCGCTCCCAGCCGGGGCCGGGGGGCCCACGCCGCCGCCCGGCTGCCGACGGCCACGCAGCCCCCGTCCGCCGCCCGCGCCCAGTCGCCGGGGAGGAGCGCCACCTGGTGGCCGGCCCGGCGCAGGCGGGCGGCCAGGAAGCCGGCCGCTCGGTGTGACGGGGCCAGGACCAGGGCGTCGCCCCGGCGGGCGGCCTCGCCCACGAACGGGAACTGGTCGTCGGCCGGCGGCAGGCGCACGACGGTCGCCCTGCCGGCGAACGCGTCGGCCACCGCCGCCTCCACCGTCGCCGGCTCCCGTGACGGCGGTGAGGGCGACGGCGTTGACGGCGGTGACGGCGACGGTGGTGACGGCGATGGTGACGGCGGCGATGGCGACGGCACGGCGGCGGAATCGGCGACGCCGTCCACCGCAGCCGGCGCCATCGGGACGGCGCCTGGTGGGGACGCAGCGCGCAGGAAGGCGACCCGGGTGCCGGCCCAGCGCCAGGCCGCCCACCGGGCCAGGCCCACCAGGTCCGGCCCGGGGCCCCGACCGGTGACCTTGGCCACCGCCTGGAGGGACCGGTCGGTGGCCGGGCGGTCTGTCCGACCTACTACCCAGCCCCGGACCCGTCGCCCGTGGAGGGGCACCCGCACGATGGTCCCCACACCCACCGCCCCGTCGAGGCGCTCGGGAAGCGAGTAGTCGAGGGCCCGGTCGATGGCGGGCACGTCAGGGACCACCTTGGCGATGCGACCGCGGGCGACGCCAACAACTACGTCAGCTCGAGGGCCCGCTTCACGTCGTCGAGGCGGGAGAGGTGCTCCCAGGAGAACTCCTTGTCGGGCCGGCCGAAGTGACCATAGGCCGCCGTCCGCCGGAAGATGGGCTGGCGCAGGTCGAGGTCGCGGATGATGGCCGCGGGGCGCAGGTCGAACACCTCGTCGACCATGGCCTCGATGCGGCGGGGGTCGACGGCCTCGGTTCCGAACGTCTCCACCATCACCGACACGGGGCGGGCCACGCCGATGGCGTAGGCCACCTGGATCTCACAGCGCCGGGCCGCGCCCGCGCCCACGACGTGCTTGGCCACCCACCGGGCCGCGTAGGCCGCGGAACGGTCGACCTTCGAGGGGTCCTTGCCCGAGAAGGCGCCGCCGCCATGGCGGGCCGCCCCACCGTAGGTGTCGACGATGATCTTGCGCCCGGTGAGCCCGGTGTCGGCGTGGGGACCGCCGAGCTCGAAGGTGCCCGTGGGGTTGGCCAGCAGCTCGTACTCGTCCTCCGCGAACTCGGCGGGCAGGAGAGGGTGGATCACGTGCTCGCGCAGGTCGGGCTTGAGCAGCGTCTCGACGTCGAGGCCGGGCTGGTGCTGGGAGGAGATGAGCACGGTCTTGAGCGCCGCGGGACGACCATCGCGGTACTCCACCGTGACCTGGGTCTTGCCGTCCGGGCGCAGGTAGGGCAGGACGCCCGCCTTGCGCACCTC
>JBHELO010000164.1:0-18712 GCA_046263055.1 Acidimicrobiales bacterium
GGGCGGACCTGGACCGCGAGCGGGCGTTGCTGGCCTCCACCGCCAAGGCCTTCTGCTGCCGGGCCTACGTGGAGACGGCCGCCGCCTGCATCCAGGTGCACGGGGCGGTGGGCTTCACCTGGGAGCACGAGGCCTCGCTCCACCTGAAGCGGGCCAAGTCGTCCGAGCTGCTCTTCGGCGACGCCGCCTGGCACCGCCGCCGGGTGGCCCGACTCCTGGGCCTGTGAGGACGGATCCCGGGCGCGGCGGCCGGCGGTAGCCTCGCCCGATGGGGCTCCTCCTCGGCATCCTGGCCGCCGCCCTCATCTTCGTCATCGCCGCCGTCGTCGTGGGCCGCGAGGCCCGGCGCCTGGCCACCAAGGCGCCCGGGCGGGTGTTCGAGTTCGAGGACGCCGTGGCCTGGGTGTGCGACCACGTGGAGGACCGGGTGGCCGCCGTCCTCAGCCCCGACGACGTCCGCCGCATCCTCAACTGGCACCTGGAGTTCTTCCGCCTGAAGGGGGTCTCGTCCAACGGGGCGTCGCCCCGGGTGGAAGGGCCGGTGGTGGTAAGCGGGGCGGAGACGGTGGACTTCGTGCTCCGCAAGGCGGAGGCCGACGGCCTGGAGTACACCCCCGAGCAGGTCCACGCCGTGCTCGACGCCCAGATGACCTACCTGGAATCCATCGGGGCGGTCGGGCCCATCGACGAGCCCGGCGGCGGCAACTGACCAGCGGCGAAAACCTCCCGCACTTGACGGTGCGGATGTGATTTCATATCCGTACCGAGGAAAGGAGGTGGTCCAGCTGAACGACTGTTGTCATGGGACCTCGGAGGTGGCTGTCCGCTAGCCGGCAGCTGGACCCGGCTGGCAATTCCCGCCAGCCACCGCCCGAGCAGCGACCGGGAGTTGGTCCCCCCCGGGGCAGTACGTCGGTCTCGGGTCTTCGTTCCAGCACTTCTCGACGAGGGGGCGCGCACGAGCGCCCCCTCGCCGCGCCACCCCCTGGGTTGGAGGTCCGACCCGGTGGGAACACCGGCCCGGGGGCCCGGGCCGACATCCGGCCGCCGCCCCTTCCCCGAACGAGAGCGTGCCCGTTCAGACCGTGAACGAGCGACCGGGCGGCCGGCCACCCGGCACCAACACGGAAGTCGACCTGGAGGTGCAGACACCGTGGAGCGCACGATCGAGTCGGGAGGCCTAGGCCTCGCCGCTCACCTCTGTCGGCCGGTCACGCCGGCCACCTCGCCTCCCCCCGGCCTCGTCCTCTGCCACGGCTTCCCGGCCGGGCCCGGTGACGCGGCCACGTCGGGGCAGACCTACCCTGAGCTGGCCCACCACCTGGCCACCGAGGCGGGCTGGGTCGTCCTGAGCTTCAGCTTCCGGGGCACCGGCGCGTCGCCCGGCGACTTCTCGATGGGCGGCTGGCTCGACGACCTGCGGGCCGCCGTCGACCACCTCCTGCTCACCCAGGCGGTCTCGGGGGTGTGGGTGGCGGGCTCGAGCACGGGTGGCGCCCTGGCCATCTGTGAGGCGGCCGAGGACGAGCGGGTCAAGGGCGTCGCCTCCATGTCCGCCCCCGCCACCTTCGCCACCTGGTCGGAGGACCCGGCCGCATTCCTGGCCCACGCTCGGGCCATCGGCGTGATCTCCGACCCCACCGCCCCCGCCGACCCCGAGCGATGGGAGCGGGAGCTGCGGGAGATCCGACCCCTGTCGGTGGTGGCCAAGATCCCGCCACGGGCGTTGTTGCTGGTGCACGGCTCCGACGACGAGACCGTGTCCCCCGACGACGCCCGCGCCCTGGCCGAGGCGGCCGGTGACGGGGCGGAGCTACGGATCGTGAGCCAGGCCGGCCACCGCCTCCGCCACGACCCCCGGGCGGTGGCGGTGCTGCTCGGCTGGCTGGAGCGCCAGGCCCAGGCCGCCTGCGAGTGAGGGGTCGGCCCGGACCTCCCTGCGCAGTTCGAGGGGTTCGAGGTACAGGACCGCTGGATGACGATGCGGGCACTGCGCGGGTCGCTCACGCCCACACCACGACGGCCCGCCGGCCGGTCAGCCGGGGGCGGCCGCCACCGCCGCGTCGATGGCATCGGCGACCGCCCGGGCCGCCCGGCGGGGGTGGGAAGCGGCGGTGAGCCAGCGCACCACCACGAACCGGCGGGCACCGGCCGCCACCATTTCCGCCACGGTGTCGGGCGTCACCCCGCCGGTGACGAACCATGGCACGGTAGCGGACGCCGCCGCGTGGGCCAGGTACCCGAGCCCGGTGCCCGGGCGGCCGGGCTTGGTGGGCGTGGGCCGCACGGGGCCGGCCGACAGGTAGTCCACCGGCTCGGCGGCGGCGGCGTCCAGCTCATCAGGGGCGTGGGTGGAGAACCCCACGATGGCGCCCGGCCCCAGGATGCGGCGGGCCAGGGCCGGGGGAGCGTCGTCCTGGCCCACGTGCACGCCGTCGGCACCGACCTCGAGGGCCAGGTCGGGGCGGTCGTTGAGCACGAAGGGCACGCCGCCCGACCGGCACACGGCGGCGGCCAGGCGGGCCCGGGCCAGGAGCGGGCGGGCGTCGAGGTGCTTCTCCCGCAGTTGCACCACGTCCACCCCGCCGGCGATGCACGCCTCCAGGAAGGCGGCCAGGTCGGGCCGGTCGGGCGTGCACAGGTAGAGGCGGCGCCCGGCCAGGGCCGGGTGCCCGGGGCCGGGACCGGGATCGGCCACTCAGCCCCCGGCCACGGCCCGCACCAGCTCCAGGCGGTCCCCCTCGGCCAGGATCGTGACGGCCAGGTCCCGCCGGTTCACGGGCTCCCCGTTGCGCTCGACCAGCACCCAACGGCCGCCCAGGCCCAGGTGGGCGAGGAGGTCGTCCACGCTGGCCCCGTCGGCCAGCTCCACGGCGTCGCCGTTGGCCGTAACCCTCACCCCGGCGACGGTACGCCACCGCCGGGCGCACGCAGCCCCGGCGGCCTCCGGTCGGGCCGGCCGCCTGCCGAGGCCACGCTGCCCAGCCACGCCCCGACGGCGGCGAGGAAGCCGTCGGCGTCCTCCAACCATGGCAGGTGGCCGGCGCCGTCGAGGACCACCACCTCGGCGCCGGGCAGCCGCCCGATGCGGGCCGACTCCGACGGGGGCACCACCACGTCCTCGGCACCGGCCACCACCAGGGCGGGGACGGTCACCTGGTGGAGGCGGTCGACCGCGCTCCAGGTGGACAGGGCCTGCATCCACCGCCGGGCGGTCTCGGCGTGGAAGCGGGCGCGGGCGAACAGCTCACGGGCCCGGCCGCTGCCGGTGTGGTCGGGCGGGTGGACGAAGAACGGTGCCAGGGCGGCCATGGTGGCTGCCAGCTCCTCGTCGGTGGCCGGGGCCACCCGCTGGACGACCTCCACCTCGGGAGCCACCACCGGGGCGTCGAGCAGGTCGGCCAAGCTCTCGGTGGTCCCCAGCTGACCGGGGGTGGCGCTGACCAGGACGAGGCCCCGCACGGCCTCCGGGTGGCGCACGGCCAGCTCCATGGCCACCGAGGCGCCGTGGGCGTGGCCCAGGACCACCACCGGGCCACCACCCGTCTCGGCGGCCAGGGCGGCGACGTCGTCGGCGAGGTGCTCCATGGTGAGGCCGGCCATCGACGGTCGCCCGGGCGCTCCGCCGTCCCAGTAGTCCACGTAGGCCGGGTGCAGGCCGACATCGGCCAGGGCGTCGAGGCCCGGCCGCAGGTAGGTGTGGTCGGTGCCCGGCCACCCGTGCAGCACCAGGCACGCCTGCCTCAGGGCGATCACCTCCGGGTGAGAGGGTCCATGCGGGGGCCTCACTCCCGCGGCCTGGCCGGCCGACGACGTCGAGGATCAGCTGGAAGGCCGGGGCGGGATGGCCTGGAGGGACCAGGTGTTGCCGTCGGGGTCGCTGAAGTACACGAACTGGCCCCACGGCTGGACGTCCACGTCGGTGGCGTCCACCCCGTGGTCGAGGAGGTGGCGGCGGGCCGCCTCGGCGTCGGCCACCACCATCTGCCGCCCCGGCTGTGACGCTGGGGCCATGTCGGTGATCCCCGTGCCCATCACGACGGAGCACGCCGAGCCGGGCGGGGTCAGCTGCACGAACCGGAGCTGCTCGTTGACCTGGTGGTCGTGGTCGGCGTGGAAGCCGACCTGGTCGACGTAGAAGGCCTTGGCCCGGTCCACGTCGGTCACCGGCACGGGGACCAGCTCGAGCTTCATCTCCATCGCCGGACGGTACCGCGGCGGGCGCCTGGCCCTGCGGTGAGGGGCGCCTTCTATCGTCCCCCCATGCGAACGGGCCGCCTGGAGGCGTTCAGCGACGGCGTCGTCGCCATCCTCATCACCATCATGGTGCTGGAGCTGCGCGTGCCCCAGGGGTCGGGTGCCGCCGCCCTGCGGCCGCTGGTGCCGGTGGCCCTGACCTACGTCCTGAGCTTCGTCAACCTGGGCATCTACTGGAACAACCACCACCACATGCTGGCCGCCACCGAGCGCATCAACGGGACCATCCTGTGGGCCAACCTCCACCTGCTGTTCTGGCTCTCGCTGTTCCCGGTCGCCACCGGGTGGATGGGCGAGAACCACTTCGCCACCCTGCCCACCGCGGCCTACGGCATCGTCCTCCTGGCCGCCGCCCTCGCCTACTACCTGTTGCAGACGGCCATCGTCCACGAGCAGGGCGTCGACTCGAGGCTGGCCACGGCCCTGGGCCGCGACCTCAAGGGCAAGGTCTCCCCCGTCATCTACGCGGCGGCCATCGCCGTGGCCTTCGCCAGCCGCTGGGTGGCGGTCGGCCTGTACGTCGCCGTCTCCCTCATGTGGCTGGTGCCCGACCGTCGCCTGGAGAGGGCCCCCGACCACGGGTAGGGCCGGCAGGCGGCGTGCGCCGCTCAGTCCACGGCAGTGAGGACGAGCTTGCCCAGCTTGGCCCCCGCCCCGAAGCGCTCGTAGGCGGCGGGTGCCTCGGCCAGGGGGAACGTCTCGCCCACCAGCACCTTCACCCGGCCGCCGGACAGGAGGGGGAGGACGGCGGCCTCCACCCGCCGGGCCACCATGGCCTTCTCCTCCAGGGGCCGGGCCCGCAACGTGGAACCCACGATCCGGCCCCGGCGCGCCAGCAGCACCGACAGGTCGAGATCGGCCCGGGAACCGGCGCCCAGGCCGATCACCGCCACCCGGCCGCCGGTGGCCAGGGAACCCACGTCGGCGGCCAGGTTCGGCGCGCCGACCAGCTCCAGGACCACGTCGAACGGCCCGGTGCCGTCCAGATCGTCGGGAGCACGCACCTCGGCGCCGAGGGCGGCCACTGCCTCCCGCCGCTCCGGGGCCCGCACGCTTGCGGTCACCCGGGCCCCGGCCGCCACCCCCAGCTGCACGGCGGCCGTCCCCACGCCGCCCGCCGCCCCGTGCACGAGCAGCCGCTCCCCCGGGCCCAGAGCGCACGATGTGAACAGGGCGTCGTGGGCGGTGCAGAACACCTCGGGGAAGCCGCCCGCCTCCGCCCAGGAGAGCTCCTCGGGCACGGGCATGGCGACGCGCTCGTGCACCACCGCCAGCTCGGCCTGGCCACCGCCGCCCAGCAGGGCCATGACCCGGGAGCCGGCGCCGAACCGCCTGACCCCCGGGCCCACGTCCACCACCTCGCCGGCCAGCTCCAGGCCGGGCACGTCCTGGGGGCTCCCCGGCGGGGCGGGGTACCGGCCGGCCACCTGCATGAGATCGGCGCCGTTGAGGCCGGCGGCCCGCACCGCCACCAGCAGCTCGCCGGTCCCGGGCACGGGATCGGGCCGGTCGGCCACGACCACCGCGCCGTCAACGATGGTGGCGGCACGCACGCCGAAGAGGCTAGGCCCACGGCCCGCCGCAACGGACCGGCGTGCGCCCGCCGCCCGCGCCCGCCGCCCGTGCGCCAGCGCGCCCGCCGGCCGGCCGCCTGCAGGCCGCCTGCCCGGACCGGCGGGCGCCGGTCAAGGCCGGCTAGCGGAAGCGGGGAGCGGCCAGGTCGGCCAGGCTCGCCTCCTTGTGGGCCCGCTCGTCCACGCCGATCTGGCGCAGGACGTCGGCCAGGGAGTGGAACCGGCCGTACTCGGCGGCCACCGCGGTGGTGAACGGCACCTCTTCCAGCTCGGGGTGCTCGGCCACGAAGTGCATGTACTCGTGCTCGGCGTGATCCTCGAACTCGGCGTTCAGGCGGTAGCTCGACGCCGGGCGCAGCACGTAGAGGGCGCAGGACACCTTCGAGTAGGCGAAGCCGACGAGGTGGGGCAGCAGGCGGTGGCGGAGCACGCCCTGGCGGGCGCCCGCCTGCCACAGGAGCTCCTCCACGATGAGAAGGTGCCACTGCTCGTTGTCCTGTTGGCCCCGGCTCTCCTCTACCCGCCGGAAGACCCGCCGGGCGAACGCCGGCTGGCGCGACATGTGCCCGACGGCGGCGTAGCCCACCCGCTCCCAGCACTGGTAGGGCACCCGGGCCAGCAGCTCCAGCACCCGGAACTTCTCCAGGCTGCGCTCGCGGCCGTACACGAGGTCGAGGGTGGTGAACAGGGCCCGGGAGACGAGCCCGTAGGACAGCCGGGGCGAGTCGAGGGTCCGGCGCTGGGCGGCGCCGAGGTCGGGTCGTGGGCACTCGGTAAGGGCGGTGACGGTGGCCCCGCCGGCAGGCGGAGGGGACGACGCCAGGTCAGGTGCGGTGCTTGTGCTCATGGTGGGGAACCTATCCATGGAGGGTTACAGGGCCGTTGGGCGGTCGTGGCCATCGGGTGAACGGCTGCTCAAGGTCGGGTGATGGCCGGAAGCGGTGGGTAGGGGTCAGCGACCATGGCCGCCGCCCGGGGCCCCGACGGCCGCCGCATCCGCCGCCTGGCCCGGAACACGTTCGGGTTCGAGGACCTGAGGGCCGGCCAGGAGGACGCCATTCCTCGGTGGCCGCCGGGCGGGACACGTTGGCCGTGCTGGCCACCGGGTGGGGCAAGTCGGCCATCTGGCCGCCCTGCTCCTCCCCGGGTCTTTACGGGCGGGGAGCTGGCGGTGGTCGTGGCCACCACCGCCTTCGGCATGGGCATCGACACGCCCCACGTGCGCTTCGTGTTCCACCACGACGTGGCCGAGTCGCTCGACGCCTACTACCAGGAGATCGGCCGGGCCGGCCGCGACGGCGAGGCGGCCCAGGCCGTCCTCTTCTACCGGCCCGAGGACCTCGGCCTGCGACACTTCTTCGCGGCCGGCGGCGGGCCCGACGAGGAGGAGCTGGCCCGAGTGGCGGCGGCGGTGGCGGCCGCCGGCCCCGGCGCGGTGGTGGCCGCCGCCGACCTGGCCGCCACCCTCGGTCTGCGGCCCACCCGGCTGGCCGCCGCCCTGCACCGCCTGGCCGACGCCGGTGCCCTGGAACAGCGGCCGGGCGGCGAGGCGGTGGTTCCCGCCGGCGGCGTCGACGACCCTCGGGGGGCGGCCGCACGGGCCGCCGGGCTGGAGGCCGCCCGGCCGCGGGTGGACGCGTCGCGCGTGGACATGGTGCGGTCCTACGCGGAGGCGCGCACGTGCCGGCGGCGGCTCCTGCTCGGCTACTCCGGTGAGGCCGTGGAGGGTGACTGCGGCACCTGCGACGTGTGTGAAACCGGTCCTCACGCCGCCCACGCCAACCGCGTCGGCGCCGACCGTCCCTTCCCGGTCCACGGCCGGGTGGTGCACGCGGCGTGGGGAGACGGGCAGGTGATGGGCTACCAGGGCGACGTGGTCACGGTGTTCTTCGACGAGGCCGGCTACAAGGCCCTGGCTCTCCACCTGGTGGCGGCCGGGAACCTTCTCCGGCCCGTCGCCTCGTAGTCAGTCGGTGCCGGGCGGGGCCGGCTCCAAGACGCTGACCCTCGCCCGAACGAGCGGAAGCCGATGTTGGTGTCGGTGTCGCCCCAGTCGTCGTACTGCACGACGGCCACGTCGCCGTTCGACATCCCGGCGCCACGACCCGCCCGTCGGGCCCAAGGCGACGGCGTTGGCGGGTGTCGTCGGGGCCACCCACGTCGGTCACGACCTGGTCGTCGCGCCCGAACCCCCGCGTCGACCGCGGCTGCAGCCGGGCCAGGCCGAAGTCGCCGTCGACGGTGCCGGCCAGGACCAGGTGGCCCTGCCCGTCGGTGACACCGGGCCGAGCCCCCGGTGCGCCGGGCGTGCCCGTTCGCCGCAGGCCGCTCAGCGGGGCCGGCGGGGGGCGGCCGGCGGCCGGGTGCCTGTCGTGCCCTTGCCGGCGGTGGCGGCGGTGGCCCGGGCCTGGGCCTTCACTGCCTTCTTGTACTCCCGCACCTTGGCCAGCGACTCGGGGCCGTCCACATCGGCCACCGAGTACCACCCGGGCTGGCCGTAGGTGCCGGCCACCTCCTCCCAGCCGGGGGGCGTCACGCCCCGGCGCTTGGCCAGCAGGGCCACGAAGATGCGGGCCTTCTGGTCGCCGAACCCGGGCAGCGCCTTCACGTTGGCGAACAGCTCGCGGCCGGTGGCGGCCCGCTCCCACACCGCCTCGGCCCGGCCGTCGTAGTGCTCGACCAGGTGGCGGCACAGCTCCTGGCTGCGCCTGGCCATGGACCCCGGGAAGCGGTGGAGAGCGGGAGGGCCGGTGAACGTGCGGGCCAGCTCGTCGGGGTCGGTGCCCGCCAGCTCGGCGGCGTCGAGGTGGCCGCCCATGCGGGCCTTGAGGTCGAGGGGGCTGTGGAACGCCCACTCCATCGGCACCTGCTGGTCCAGCAGCATCCCGAGCAGCAGGGCCAGGGGGTCGGTGGCCAGCAGGCCGTCGGCCTCGGCGTCACCGGTGACGGGAAGGTGGGGCACGGCCATCGAGCCGAACAGTAGTGCCGCCTCGGGCGCCGTTCCCCTCGTTCACGTATCAGCCCGCAGCCGTATCCGCCCCACCGGCCGTCGACTCCATTCGGGTGCAATCCCGACGACGTTGCCCTCTGGCAACCCGACCCTGTGAGGACTCCTGTGAACGGCGGCACCCTGATCTCGGCTCCACCCGGCTCGACCGGTTTCCTGGCGAGCCCGTCCCCGACCACCTCACCCGGCGACGCCCGACAGCCTGTGCTGTCGGCGGCCATGGGCGCGGTGAGGGCCCATTACCGCCGGCCATCGGCCCGCCTCGAACTGGCCGTCACCGCCGTCGTCCTCTGCTACGGGGGCGGGGCCGCCATGTTCTCGCTGCACGCCCTGTACCGGGGCGAGGCGGGGCCGCCGATCAACAACTGGTTCCACTGGGGTCTCGACTCCACCCTCGGGTTCGTGGCCCTCACGCCGGTGCTGGCGCTGCTCCTGCCGCTGGCCACCCGGGTGGTGGGCGGGCGAACGGCGTGGGTGCGGCCACTGCTGGTCGGAGCCACGTTCACGCTGGTGACGGGGCCCGGCCCGATGATCCACGACCGCTTCGTGGGCGCCGGCAGGCCGCTCGCCCACCTGGCCACCACCGTGTTCGGGACCGACCCGTCGGTGGCCCTCAGCCACGTGGGCGCCGTCGAGCACTCGTTGTCCAGCGAGGTCGCCCTCCAGCTCGCCGTGGGGCTGCCGGTGTACGTGTTGCTGGCCCTCGGCGTCGCCGCCGTGGGGTCGCTCACCCATCGGGACGAGTGCCGCGTCCGCTCCCTGGCGTCGTCGCCGGCCTTGGCCCGCCACGACGTCGACGACGTCGACGACGAAGAGGCGGCGGCCTGAGCGGCCGCCCCGCAACGCCGGCCGCGCGGCGACGGCGACGGCAGCGCCGAGCGTCGCCGGCGAGCGTCAGGCGGTGCGGGGGTCGGGCGCCTCGGGGTCCAGCCCGTAGGCGGCGATGGCGTCCGCCACCTCCTCGGGCTTGGCGTCGCCGGTGCCGGCCAGGGCAGCCAGCACCGCCACCACCACGTTGGCGGCGTCGGTCTCGAAGTGGTGGCGAAGGTTGGCACGGGTGTCGGAACGACCCCAGCCGTCGGTGCCGAGGGTGGTGAACGGGGCCGGCACCCAGCGGGCCACCTGGTCGGGCACCGCCTTCATGAAGTCGGTCACCGCAACCACCGGCCCCTCGGCGGACGACAGGGCGTCGGTCACGTAGGGCGTCCGTGGCGTCTGGGTGGGGTGGAGGCGGTTCCACCGCTCGACGCTGAGGGCGTCCTCGCGGAGGGCCTTGTAGGACGTTGCGCTCCACAGCTCCACGCCCACGTCGTGGCGCTCGGCCAGCAGCCGGCACGCCTGGCGGGCGGCGTCCTGGGCCGTCCCCGAGAACACCACCGTGGCCCGCCGGCGGGGGCCCTCGGACGCCGGCGCGAACCGGTAGATGCCCCGGCGGATGCCCTCCTCGGCGCCGTCGGGCATCGGCGGCATGGGGTAGTTCTCGTTGTACAGGGTCAGGTAGTAGAAGACGTCCTCGGGCTCGGGCCCGTACATGCGCCGCAGGCCGTCCTCGATGACCACCGCCAGCTCGTAGGCGAACGCGGGGTCGTAGGCGGCCAGCGTGGGGACGGTGGACGCCAGCACCAGGCTGTGGCCGTCGGCGTGCTGGAGCCCCTCGCCCTGCAAGGTCGTGCGCCCGGCGGTGGCCCCGCACAGAAAGCCCCGTCCCCGGATGTCGCCGAACAGCCAGATGAGGTCGCCGACCCGCTGGAAGCCGAACATCGAGTAGAAGATGAAGAACGGCACCATGGCGGTGGAGTGGGTGGCGTAGGCGGTGCCGGCGGCGGTGAAGCTGGCCATCGATCCGGCCTCGGTGATCCCCTCCTCCAGGATCTGGCCGTCGGTGCTCTCCTTGTAGGAGAGGGCGAACTGGGCGTCCACCGGCGAGTACTGCTGGCCGAACGGCGCGTAGATCCTCACCTCGGAGAACAGGCCGTCCATGCCGAAAGTACGGGCCTCGTCGGGGATGATGGGCACGACTCGGGCGCCGATGCCGGTGTCTCGCAGCAGGCTGCGCAGGAGGCGGGCAAACACCATGGTGGTGGACGCCTCCTGGTCGCCGGAACCGGCGCGGAACGCCGAGAACACCTTGGCGTCGGGGGCCGGCAGGGGCTTGGCCCGCACCGTCCGCCGGGGGAGCGACCCGGCCAGCGCGCGTCGCCGCTCGACCATGTACTCGTACTCGGGGTCGCCCTCGGACGGGCGGTAGTAGGGCGGAACGTCGGCGTCCAGCGCCTCGTCGGGGATCTGGTCCTCGAGGTGGAGACGGGCCCGGAACGTCCGCAGCTCGGCCCTCGTCATCTTCTTGATCTGGTGGGTGGTGTTGCGGGCCTCGAACTCGGGGCCGAGGGTCCACCCCTTGATGGTCTTGGCCAGGATGGCGGTGGGGGCGCCGGTGTGCTCCACCGCCGCCCGGTAGGCGGCGTACATCTTGCGGTAGTCGTGGCCGCCCCGGGGGAGGTTGCGCAGGTCGTCGTCGGAGAGGTGCTCGACCATGGCCCGCAGCCGGGGGTCGGGGCCGAAGAAGTGCTCACGGATGTAGGCGCCCGTCTCCACCGAGTACTTCTGGTACTCGCCGTCGAGGGTGGTGTTCATCTTGTTGAGGAGGACGCCGTCCTTGTCCTTGGCCAGCAGCTCGTCCCACTTGGAGCCCCAGATGACCTTGATGACGTTCCAGCCCGCGCCCCGGAACACCGCCTCCAGCTCCTGGATGATCTTGCCGTTGCCCCGCACCGGGCCGTCGAGGCGCTGCAGGTTGCAATTGACGACGAAGACCAGGTTGTCGAGGCGCTCGCGGGCGGCCAGCGAGAGGGCGCCGAGGCTCTCGGGCTCGTCGCACTCGCCGTCGCCCAGGAAGCACCACACCTTGGAGGCGGCGGTATCGGCCACCCGGCGGTTGAGCAGGTAGCGGTTGAACCGGGCCTGGTAGACGGCGTTGATGGGGGCCAGCCCCATGGAAACGGACGGGAACTCCCAGAAGTCGGGCATGAGGCGGGGGTGCGGGTACGACGACAGGCCGTGGCCGTGCACCTCCTGGCGGAAGTGGTCCAGGTGGCGCTCGTCGAGGCGACCCTCGAGGAAGGCCCGGGCGTAGATGCCGGGCGCGGCGTGGCCCTGGAAGTAGACCTGGTCGCCGGGGCGGCCGTCGTCCTTGCCCCGGAAGAAGTGGTTGAAGCCGACCTCGTAGAGCGACGCCGACGACGCATAGGTGGCCAGGTGGCCGCCGATGCCGGCGGCTCGGGTGTTGGCCCGCACCACCATGGCCGCCGCGTTCCAGCGGATGTAGGCGCGGATGCGGCGCTCGATGTGCTCGTCGCCCGGGAACCAGGGCTCGAGCTCTGGGGGGATGCTGTTGATGTAAGGAGTGGACACGGTGGCGGGCGTGCCCACCTGCAGCTCCCGCCCCCGCTCGGCCAGCTTCATCAGCAGGAACCGGGCCCGGCTCTTCCCCTGGACGTCAACGACGTCGTTGAGCGAGTCCAGCCACTCCGCCGTCTCCTCGGCGTCGATGTCAGGAAGCTGTTGGGAGAACCCGTCGAAGATCACGCCCCATGCTCCCACCTGCCGGCCCTCCGCCGGAACTCGCGCAATTGGCCCTCAGAGGGACCTGTTGCGCGGGCGACGGCTGCCACCGCCACCCCGAACTCGCGCAATTGGCCCTCAGAGGGGCCTGTTGCGCGGGCGACGCTCTTGGATGTCACACGGCGACGGTTGAATGTGGCCCATGAGCGACGCCGACCTCGCAGCCCTCGCCAGCAGCCAGGGCGGCATGGTGGCCCGCCACCAGGCCCGGGACCACATGACCGCCAAACAGCTGAAGAACCGGCTGGCGACGGGCCGCCTGGTCGTGGTGCGCCGGGGCGTCTACCGGTTCGCCGGCTCCCCCGAGGGCCGGTGGGACGACCTGCGGGCCGCGTGCCTGGCCGAGGGGCCGGCGGCGGTGGCCTCCCACCGGTCGGCGGCCGAGCTCTGGGGGATGGCGGGCATCGTGGCCGAACAGCCCGAGATCACCGTGCCCGCACCCATGTGGCCACGTCTTCCGGGCGTGCGCGGACACCAGAGCGCGCGCCTCCCACATGCACACGTCACCATGCGTCACGGGATCCCGGTCACCAGCCCGGCCCGGACGGTCACCGACCTGTCGGCCGAGCTCACCTCCGGCGTTCTCGGCCGCCTCGTCGACGAGTGCCTGCGCCGCCGGATCACCGACCTCCGGCAGCTGCGGGCGGTGCACGACCTCCTCGTGGGCGCCGCTGCGGGCCTGGGCACGCTCCGGGCCGTGCTGGATCTTCGCCAGCCCGGGCACCATCCCGGCGACAGCCCCGGCGAGCTCGACCTGTGCCGGCTCCTGGTGGACGCCGGGCTCCCGTCGCCCGTCCCCCAGCACCAGGTCGTCGCCGGGCGGACCGTGTACGTCCTCGATCTCGCCTACCCGGAGATCCGCCTGGGGCTGGAGTACGACGGGTGGACGGCCCACGGCACCAGGTCGGCGTTCGACCACGACCGGGCACGGGGCAACGCCCTGGCCGCCGCCGGGTGGACGATGCTGCACTTCACCTCGGGCATGGCGGCCGACCGCCTCCAGGCCGCGGCGGTGGCCGCCTACCACCGCACCGCCCGCGCAACGGGTCCCTCCGAGGGCCAATTGAGCGAGGAGGCGGGGTGAGCGCGCCCGGCGGTGTCGGATCGGGGACCGTGGCCTACACGGACGGGGCGTGCATCGGGAACCCCGGGCCCGGGGGGTGGGCGTGGGCGGTGGCGGGCGGGCGGTACGCCAGCGGGGCGGCGGCCCACACCACCAACCAGCGGATGGAGGTCACGGCCGCCCTCGAGGCGGTGGGCGCCATCCCCGGGCCCCTCGAGATCGTCAGCGACTCCACGTACGTCGTGAACTGCTTCCGTGACCGGTGGTGGGAGGGATGGATCAGCCGGGGCTGGCGCACCACGGCCAAGCAGCCGGTGGCCAACCGCGACCTGTGGGAGCCCTTGGTGGACGCGGTGCGGGCCGAGCCCGGGCGGGTGCGCTTCCGCTGGGTCAAGGGCCACTCCACCGACCCCATGAACGACCTCGTCGACCGCTTGGCCGTGGAGGCGGCCCGCACCCAGGACGGGCGCACGGGCGACCGCCCGCCGTCGCCGGCCGAGCTGGGGCCCGCCGACGTCCCCGCCGACGGCCACCCCTCGGGCGCGACCACGCGTGCTGACGCCGCCGACGGGGTACCCGCCGGTCACCGGGTGGTGGTGGCCGGGCACCGGCCGCCGGCCCTGGGCGGCTACGAGGACAACCCGGTGGCCGACCGCACGCGCTCCAAGCTGGCCGAGGTGCTGGCGGCCAAGCGCCAGCTCCATCCCGATCTGGTGGTGCTCACCGGCCTCGGTCTGGGCGCCGAGCAGCTGGGGGCGGAGGCGGCGACCACTGCCGGCGTGCCGTACGCGGCCGTCCTCCCCTACCCCGACCCCGACGGCATGTGGCCCCCGGCCTCCCGGGAGCGGTTCCGTCGCCTGCTCGAGGGGGCTGCCGGGACGGTGGTGGTGCAGCGCGCGGCCCCGGCCACCCGCCAGCTGGCGGGGGGCGCCCTGCGCCGGCGCGACGCGTGGCTGGCCCGCCACGCCGACGAGGCGGTGGTCGTGTGGGACGGGGTCGACGCCGACACCGGCCGGGTCTCCCGGGCGTACCAGGACGCCCTCGGGGAGGGGGAGGTGTGGGTCATCCCGCCAGGCGGCTGACGGGAAGGGCGTCCACCTGCATGGACACGGTGCGGTCGACCACGCCCGCCAGCATGGCGAGGAGGCGGGCCCGCGCCACCTCCACGGCGCCCATGGTGCCCAGGTGGTCGGTGGGGAGCTGCACGTCCACGAACGCCCCCCCGGCCTCCTCCCACCGCCGGCAGAGGTCCACGAGGGCGACCTTGGAGGCGTCGGTCCGCCGGTGGAACATGGACTCCCCGGTGAAGCAGCCACCCACCCGGACGCCGTAGATGCCGCCCACCAGCTCGCCGTCGGCGGCCCACACCTCCAGGCTGTGGGCCCACCCGAGGCGCTGGAGGCGGCCGTAGGCGGCGGCCATGCCCGGCGTGATCCAGGTGCCCTCGTCGGCGCGCCCCTCGGCACAAGCGGCCACCACCTCGTCGAAGGCGGCGTCAACCGTGCTGATCCAGCCGCACCGGCGCATCCGGGCGGCCAGCGACCGGCTCACGTGGGCGCCGCCGGCGGGGATCACCGCCCGGGGGTCGGGCGAGAACCAGGGCAGCGCCACCCCCTCGTGGGGCCACGGAAAGATGCCCCGCCGGTAGGCGTCGACCAGGGTCTCGGGGGCGAGGTCGGCGCCGAAGCCCACGAGGTCGTCGGATCCCTCGACGGGGTCGGGCAGCGCCCACGCCGACGGCCCGAGGGCCCGTGGCGCGCCGGCCCACGACGGGCCGCCGGCGTCGGCGGAGGTGGGAGGCACGCCGCCTAGTCTCGCCGGGTGCGCTGCGGGGCCGACACCGGCGGCACGTTCACCGACGTGGTGGCCGACGACGGGCGCATCGTGAAGGTCCTGTCGACGCCCGACGATCCCAGCCGGGCGGTGGCCGCCGGCCTCGCCGACCTGCTGCCCGGGGGCCCGGCTCGGGCCGGAGCCAGGAGCGGCGGCCAGCGCCGCCCGTCGCCCGAGGGGCGCGACGAGGCGGGGACGGCCGGGAGAGCCTCGTCCTCGGCGGAGGCCGGGCACGGGCACCAGGGGAGGAGCCCCGCACCCACCGAGCTGTTGGCCCACGGGACGACGGTGGCCACCAACGCACTGCTCGAACGCCAGGGCGCCAGCGTCGCCCTGGTGACCACCGCCGGGTTCGCCGACGTGATCGAGATCGCCCGCCAGGACCGGCCGTCACTGTACGACGCCATGGTGGACCGGCCCGAGCCACTCGTGCCCCGGGGCCTGCGCCTGGAGGTGGGCGGCCGCCTCGACGCCACCGGCGAAGAGCTCGAGCCCCTCGACCCGGCCTCGGTGCCCGAGATCCCCGCCGAGGCCGAGGCGGTGGCGGTCTGCCTGCTGCACGCCGACCTCGACGCCCGCCACGAGGCGGCTGTGGCCCGGGTCCTGGCCGAGCGGGGGATCGACGACATCAGCTGCTCCTCCCAGGTCTCGCCCGAGTTCCGGGAGTACGAGCGCACGGTCACCACCGTGGTCAACGCCTACCTGCGGCCGCGCTGCCGGCGCTACCTCCGCTCGCTGGTCGGCCTGGCCGGCGACGTGCTGGTGATGACCTCGGCCGGCGGCCTGGTGCCGGTGGAGGAGGCGGCCGAGGCTGCCGTCGCCCTCCTCCTGTCTGGTCCCGCCGGCGGGGTGCGGGCGGGGGGGGCGGCGGCCGTGGCCGCCGGCTGGCCGGACGCCGTCACCTTCGACATGGGCGGCACCAGCACCGATGCCTGCCTGGTGCGCGACGGCGCCCCCGAGCCGGCTGCCGGCCGCACCGCCGCCGGCTTCCCGATCCGCCTTCCCGCCCTCGACATCCACACCATCGGGGCCGGCGGCGGCTCCATCGCCCGGCTGGACGCCGGCGGTGCGCTGGTGGTGGGCCCGGCCAGTGCCGGCGCCGACCCCGGCCCCGCCTGCTACGGGCGGGGCGGCACCCGGCCGACGGTCACCGACGCCGACCTGGCCCTCGGGCGCATCCTCGCCGGGCAGGCCTTCGCCGGCCTGGACACCCTCGACGCCGACGCCGCCCGACGGGCGCTTGGCGACGCCGGCGTGGCCGCCGAGGGTGTCGTGGCCGTGGTCGACGAGTCCCTGCAGCGGGCGGTGCGGGCCGTCTCCGTGGAGCGGGGCGTGGACCCCGCCGGCCTCGCCCTGGTGGCATTCGGCGGAGCGGGCCCGCTGCACGGTTGTGCGGTGGCCGAGGCCGCCGGTATGGGCGCGGTGATCGTGCCGCCCCGCGCCGGGGTCCTGTCGGCGGTGGGCCTGCTCTGTTCGCCGCGCCAGCGCGACGTCGTGCGCTCCTGGCCCACGCCCGCCTGCCACGACGGCATCGACGAGGCCCTCGCCGCCCTGGCCGAGCGGGCTCGCCGGGCGGTGCTCGAGGGCGGGGCGGAGCCCGCCGGCGGGAGCGACGGGCGAGCTGAACACCGCAACCACGGCACGGGCGCCGAGGGCCCTCCGAGCGAGGGCGGCGACGGCGGCGGCGACGGCGCCGGCGGCGAGCGCGGCGACGGCGACGGCGCCGGCGAGGGCGCCGGGGCGGGACGAGGTCGGCGGCCGGGTGGCGGTGGTCGCTCCGACGGCGGGGTGGAGGTCACGACGTCGGTGGACTGCCGGTACGCGGGCCAGAGCCACGAGCTGACCGTCGCCCGGGTGGACGACTTCGAGGACGAGCACCGACGCCGCAACGGCTATGCCCGAAACGGCGCGCCGGTGGAGGTGGTGGCCCTGCGGGCCCGGGCCTCGTCGGCGCCGGCGGTGACGGTGGCCGACCTCGGCCCGCCGCCCGTGCCCCGACACCCCACCAGGGGCCCGGCCGTCATCGCCGAGCCCGACTGCACGGTGTGGGTGCCCGAGGGGTGGTCGGCCGACGTCGCCCCCGACGGCAGCTGGGTCCTGACCCGGTGAGCCTCGACCCCGCCGCCCTCCAGGTGCTGGTGTCCCGGCTCACCGCCGTGGCCGAGGAGATGGGGGCGGTGTTGCGCCGGGCCGCCTTCAGCCCCAATATCAAGGAGCGGGCCGACTGCTCCTCGGCCCTGTTCACCCCCGGGGGCGAGCTGCTCGTCCAGGCCGAGCACATCCCCGTGCACCTCGGCTCCATGCCGGCGTCGGTGCGGGCCGCCATCGACGCCCTGGGCGACCGCGTGCGGCCCGGCGACCAGGTGGTGCTGAACGACCCCTTCGCCGGCGGCACCCACCTGAACGACCTCACCCTGGTCGCGCCGTGCTTCACCGGCGAGGGGTCGGCCACCCTCGTCGGCTGGGCCGCCAACCGGGCCCACCACGCCGACGTCGGCGGCATGGCCCCGGGCTCCATCCCCGCCGAGGCCACCGACGTCGCCCAGGAGGGCCTGCGCATCCCGCCCCTCCTCCTCACCCCCGAGGTCGAGGCCCTGATCACCACCAACTCCCGCACGCCCGACGAGCGCCGGGGCGACCTCGACGCCCAACGAGGTGCCAACGTGGTCGGCGTCGGGCGCCTGGCCGCCTTCGCCGATGCACCGCTCGATGAGGTCACCGCCTACGGCGAGCGCCGCATGCGGGCGGCCCTGGCCGCCCTCCCCGGCGGCACCTGGTCCTTCGAGGACCAGCTCGACTCGTGCGGTCCCCGGCCCGACCAGCAGCGTCCCGTCCGCATCGCCCTCACCCTCACGGTGGCCGGGGAGACCGCCACCTTCGACTTCACCGGCACCGACCCCCAGGGCCCCGGCAACGTCAACGCGGTGGAAGCGGTGACGGTCAGCGCGGTGTCGTTCGCCCTGCGGGCCGCCGTCGACCCCACCATCCCGGCCAACGGGGGCGCTCTGCGCCCGGTCCGGGTGGTGGCACCGCCCGGCTCGGTGGTCAACGCCCGGCCGCCGGCGGCGGTGGGCGCCGGCAACGTGGAGGTGAGCGCCCGGGTGGCCGACGTCTGCCTGGGCGCCCTGGCCCAGGCCCTTCCCGGCCGCGTGGGGGCGGCCAGCCAGGGCACGATGAACAACACCCTGCTCGGGGGCGACGGCTGGGTGTACTACGAGACCATCGGCGGGGGCCAGGGAGGCCGGCCGGGACGGGCGGGCATGAGCGGCGTGCACACCGGCATGACCAACGCCAGGAATACGCCGGTGGAGGCCCTGGAGCGGGCGTTCCCGATGCGGGTGCGCCGCTACCACCTGC
>JBHELO010000165.1:0-2768 GCA_046263055.1 Acidimicrobiales bacterium
GCCCGTCGAGGCCGTCGATGAGGTTCACGGCGTTGGCCATCCCCACCACCCACAGCACGGTGACGAGGAAGGCGAAGTCGGGCGAGAGCACCACGAAGTCGGCGAACGGGATCCGGAAGAAGAACATCGTGACGCCGGCCAACCCGAGCACGGACCCGGCCAGGACCTGGCCGGCCACCTTGGCCGGAGCGGACACCTCCCGCATGTCGTCGAGCGCACCCACGGCCAGGATGACGACGCCGGCCATGACCACTCCGAGCGGCTCGGAGGAGGCGGTGAAGATGGCCCGGAACTTGGGCAGGAGGGCGGCCACCCCGAACGACACCAGCAGGGCCGCCATCATGGCCAGGCCGCCGAGGGTGGGCGTGGGGCGCAGGTGCACCCGCCGCTCGTCGGGCTTCACGACCGCACCCAGCCGTACCGCCAGGCGCCAGACGGCCGGCGTCGCCGCGTACGTGGTCAGTGCGGCGACGGCGAAGACGATGCCGTAGCTCAGCACCGTCGCCGCCCCCGACGGTGCGAGCCGACGTCACCGGGGGCTGACGTGGGGACCATCAACGGCGAGGAGTCTACCGATGACCCGTGCCGCCACCCGGGCCACCCCGGCCGGCGGCCTCCCGAGGGGCCGACCGGGACCCCGGGTCAGTGGGCCAGCTGAGGGTACGGCGTGAACTTGGAGCAGAGGGTGGCCACCTCGTCGCGCACCTCGGCCACGACGGCCTCGTCGTCGCGGCCCCGGAGGGCCCGGCCGATGAGGCAGGCGATCTCACCCATCTCGCCCTCCCCCATGCCGGCGGTGGTGGTGGCCGGCGTGCCGATGCGCAGCCCGCTGGTGACGAAGGGCGAACGGGGGTCGCCGGGGATCGTGTTCTTGTTCAGTGTGATCCCGGCCTGGTCGAGGACCTCCTGGGCCACCTTGCCGGTGAGGTCGGCATCGAAGGGCCGGAGGTCGACAAGCATGAGGTGGTTGTCGGTGCCACCCGACACCAGCCGGAAGCCCTCGCCGGCCAGGGCCGCGGCCAGGGCCCGGGCGTTGTCCACGACCTGGGCCGCGTAGCGGCGGAACGACGGCTGGCTGGCCTCCCGGAAGGCCACCGCCTTGGCCGCGATCACGTGCATCAGCGGCCCGCCCTGGAGGCCGGGGAAGACGGCCTTGTCGATGGCCTTGGCGTGCTCCTCCGTGCAGAGGATGCAGCCCGACCGGGGGCCGCGCAGCGTCTTGTGGGTCGTGAAGGTGACGACGTCGGCGTAGGGCACCGGGTTGGGGTGGGCGCCGCCGGCGATGAGCCCGGCGATGTGGGCGGCGTCGAAGATCAGCAAAGCACCGACCTCGTCGCAGATCGACCGCAGGGCCACCGGGTCGATCACCCGGGGGTAGGCGGTGGCGCCGCACACGATGGCCTTGGGACGCTCGGCCCGGGCCAGGTCGCGGATCTGGTCGTAGTCGAGGCGCTCGTCGGTCTCGGTCGTCCCGCTCCCGGCCGCTTGGGCCGGGGTGACGCCGTAGGACACGAACCGGTAGATGCGCCCGCTGAAGTTGACGGGCGACCCGTGGGTCAGATGGCCGCCCTGGTCCAGGCGCATGCCGAGCACGGTGTCGCCCGGCTCCAGCAGGCCGAGGTAGGTGGCCATGTTGGCGTTGGCCCCCGAGTGCGGCTGCACGTTGGCGTGCTCGGCTCCGAACAGGGCCTTGACCCGCTCCCGGGCCAGGTCCTCGGCCTCGTCCACCACGTAGTTGCCGCCGTAGTAGCGCTTGCCCGGGTAGCCCTCCGAGTACTTGTTGGTGAGCACCGAGCCCTGGGCGGCCATGACCGCCGGCGACGTGAAGTTCTCCGAGGCGATGAGCTGCAGCGTGGTGTTCTGGCGCTCGACCTCCCGGGCGATGATCCCGAACAGCTCCTCGTCGTCGGAGGCGGGGACGGAGGCCTCCAGGGCGGAGATGGCGTCGATGCGGCGCTGGTGGCGGCCGCCCTCGAACTCGGCGGCCAGGAAGGCGTCCACCGTGTCGGTGGCCACTTGGGGCCCGAGGAGGCGGGCGCCCAGGCAGACCACGTTGGCGTCGTTGTGGCGGCGGGCCATCTGGGCCGACGTCACGTCGTGGACGATGGCCGCCCGCACGCCGGGCACCTTGTTGGCGGCGATGCCGATGCCGATGCCCGTGCCGCAGACGCACACGCCGAGGTCGGCGTCACCCTCCACCACCGCCCGGGCGACTCTGGCGCCGAAGTCCGGGTAGTCGACGGAGTCGGGGGTGTGGGTGCCGACGTCGTTGACGTCGTGCCCCTCCGCCCGCAGGTGTTCGACCAGGTGGGCCTTCAGGTCCAAGCCGGCGTGGTCGGAGCCGACGGCGATGCGGGTGGGCGCGGCCACAGGCTCCGATTCCCGTCTCCGGCCCGTCGGGCCGACCAGCACCTCCACGTCGGCGCCGCCCGGGTTGGCGGGAGCCGGCTCGGCCACCGCGGCGACGACGGGCTCGGGGCCGGCGGCGTCGGGCTCGGAGGCGGACGAGGCAGCAGGGGTGGCCGTCATGGGCGGGACCGTACCGGGCGGGGTGGCCGGCGGCACAGTCGGCGCGCCGGGGAAGACGCCCGAAGGTTCGGGCGCTCCCGGCGAAGGCGGAGGGGCGGGCGCCGAGGGGCCGCCTGCCCCCAGGCCACCGAGGAGCAGCGCCCCCACGCCGGCCGGCACCGGCTCCCGCTCCGGCTCGGTGAGCACCGGCCCCGGCTCGACCAGGACCGGCTCGGCCAGGGTCGGCTCCTCAGGAGCAC
>JBHELO010000166.1:0-13525 GCA_046263055.1 Acidimicrobiales bacterium
TTGCCATAGAGGAACGACAGCCGGTAGTCGTCGTCCTTCAGGTACAGGCTCTTCCGCAGGCCGGGCGGAAGCTGGTAGATGAAGCAGAACTCGCAGTGGTTGTCGCAGGTGCGCACCTGGTCGAAGAGGGCGGAGGACACCTCCGCCCCCAGGGGCTGGCCGTCGTCCTTGGCCACCGCCACCTCCAGGTCGAGCCCGCCCCTCGTGACCGCCACGGAGAGATCAGCCTCGTCGGCCAGGAGCTGCCACTCGATGACGTCGCGGGGGCGCACGCCGTTGAGGGCGACGATCTCGTCGCCCGGCTGCAACCCCGCCTGCTCGGCCGGTGACCCGGGGGCGACGGCGACGACGAGAGGGGGCGGCACACCCTCAGGATAGGGCGGGGCCGTGCCCTAGCCTCTGGGCGTGGACGTGGACCGCGTGCTCCTGGCCTCCCCCCGCGGATTCTGCGCCGGGGTGGAGATGGCCATCAAGGCCCTCGCCTGGATGGTCCGGGTCTTCGAGCCGCCCGTGTACTGCTACCACGAGATCGTCCACAACCGCCTGGTGGTTGACCGCTTCCGCGCCCTCGGCGTGGTGTTCGTGGACGACGTGGCCGACGTGCCCGACGGCGCGCCGCTCATGCTCAGCGCCCACGGTTCGGCGCCCGAGGTGGTGGCCGCCGCCCGGGCCTCGGGTGGCTTCGTGGTGGACGCCGTGTGCCCCCTCGTCACCAAGGTCCACCACGAGGTCAAGGTACGGGCCGCCAAGGGCTACTCCATCGTGTACGTAGGCCACGAGGGTCACGACGAGGCGGTGGGCACCATGGCGGTTGCCCCCGACGACATCTATCTGGTGGAGTCGGAGGCGGACGTGGCCGCCCTCCCCGATCCGGGGGGCCCGGTGGCCCTGCTGGCCCAGACCACTCTCAGCCACCAGGACTGGGCCGGCGTCCTGGACGCCACCCGGGCCCGGTTCCCCGACGTGTGGATGCCGGGCCGCAGCGACCTCTGCTTCGCCACCACCAACCGCCAGGCCGCCCTCACCGAGATCGCCACCCGGGCCGACGCCATCGTGGTCATCGGCTCGGCCAACTCGTCCAACACGGTGGCCCTGGAGAAGGTGGCCCGGGCCGTCGGCTGCCCCCGGGTGGTGCGGGTGAACGCCGCCGCCGAGCTGCCCCCCGATCTGGCGGGCACGGTGGGCGTCACCGCCGGCGCCTCGGCCCCCGACGAGCTGGTGCGGGCGGTGGTTGACGTCCTGTCCCCCACGTCGGGGGTGGAGTTGGTGTCGGTGATCGACGAGGACGAGTACTTCCCCCCACCTCGCGAGCTGCGCGACCTGCTGGTGGGCGTCGAGGCCCTGGTGGGGTTCACGATGGGCGCCCCGCCACCGGCGTCCTCGCCGTTCGCCGACGACCGCCGGGTGGCGGCCAGCGACGTCCTCGACTCCATGTGACCGGTGGCGGGCACCCGGGGGGCTGCCCACCCGCCGGCCTCCTGCCGGCGAGGGAGCCGATCCTCACCGGCGCCCCGGCTACTCGGCCGCTGCTCGGGCCTGGTCGAAGAGGCGTTGCACCTCGGCCTGGAGGGTGGCGGTGAGCTCCCGCAGGGCGCGGCGGGACGGGTGGCCGCTGGGCTTGGCCGGTGGCGGGGCGATCGGCGGGCCCACCACCACGTGCGCCTTCACCGGGCGGGGCACCCGCTGGCCCTTCTTCAGCGCCCGCTCCGACCCACCGACGCCCACCGGGACGATCGGGACCTGGGAGCGGATGGCGACATAGGCGGCCCCCTCGTACAAGTCGGACACCGTGGGGCCGGACTGCCGGGTCCCCTCGGGGAACAGCACCAGGGGCTCCCCGGCGGCCACCACCGCCATGCACCGGCGCAGCGCCTCGCGGTCGGCCGCCGCCCGGTTGACGGGGAACGCCCCCAGGGCGGACAGGAAGCGCCCGAACCACGCGACCTTCCACAGTGACTCCTTGCCCATGAACCGGACCCGGCGGGGGGTGACCATGGCCACCAGGGCGAAGTCGATGAACGACCGGTGGACGGGAGCGAGCACGAACGGCCCCTCCCTCGGCACCAGCTCCGTCCCCTCGTAGGTCACCCGCCAGTAGGCCTTGCAGATGGCGAGCACCGCCGGCCGGCACACCCGGTAGAGCGCCATCTCGGCCGGCGGGGGCACGCCCGTACGCACGGAGGGGGCCGGGCTCGGGGCCGGGGGCGGGCTCAGAGACGGGGCGGGGGCCGGGGCCGCCGACTCCGCCGGACTGGTCAGGGCCGGTGGCGGCGCGGGCGCCTGGGGCGTGACCGGTTCGTCAGGGGCGCCCGACGGCACCAACGCCACGATCTCGTCGACCACCTCGTCCACGCTGCGCCCGGTGCTGTCCACCACCACCGCGTCCGAGGCCCGGGCCAGGGGCGACGCCGCCCGCGTGGAGTCGAGGCGGTCCCGACGGGCCAGGGCGGCGGCGTCCTCGTCCGACGACCGACGACGGGCCCGCTCCTCGTCGCTGGCAGTCAGGAAAACCTTGACGGCGGCGTCGGGGAACACCACGCTGCCGATGTCGCGGCCCTCCACCACCCCGCCACCCCGTTCGGCGGCCCAGGCCCGCTGGCGGCGGACCAGCTCCACCCGCACCTCGGGGCGGGCGGCCACCGCGCTGACGGCCCAGCCCACCTCGGGGCTGCGCAGGCGGTCAGTCACGTCGTCACCGTCGAGGAGCACCCGCTCCCCCACTCGGATGTCGGCGGCGGCCGCCACCCGGGCCAGCTCCTCGCCCGACGCCGACTCGGGGTCGAGGCCATGGCCGAGGGCGGCCAACGCCACCGAGCGGTACATGGCCCCAGTGTCCAGGTGGTCGAGGCCGAGGCGGGCGGCCACCGCCCGCGACACCGTGGACTTGCCCGCCCCAACTGGCCCGTCGATGGCCACCACCCTCACGACGGCCCGGCCTCCCCGCCCAGGGCGGCCAGGTCGGCCTCGAACCCGGGGTAGCTGGTGGCCACCGCCTCCCACCCGTCGACCACCGAGTCGCCGTCGGCGGCCATGGCTGCCACCGCCATGGCCATCGCAATCCGGTGGTCGCCGGCGGCCTGCGCTCGACCGGCTGTCAGAGGCGCGCCGCCGCTGCCGCCGACCACGAAGCCGTCGGCCTTGGTCTCCACGTCCACGCCGAGGGCCCGCAGGCCGTCGGCCAGGGTGGCGATGCGGTCGGTCTCCTTCACCCGCAGCTCGGCGGCCCCGCCCACGAGGGACGGTCCCTCGGCCAGGGCCGCCGCCACCGCCAGGACCGGGATCTCGTCGATGAGGCCCGGCACCTCCGGGCCACCCACGTCGGTGGCCCGCAACGGGCCCCACCGGGCGCGCACCGAGCGCTGGCCCACCACCTCGACGTCGGCGCCCATGCGGGCCAGCACGTCCAGGAAGGCGGTGCGCCCGGGGCCCAGGTACACGTCGTCCACCACCACCTCGCTGCCGGGGACGACGCACGCCGCCACCACCCAGAAGGCGGCCTGGGACGGGTCTCCGGGCACGTCCAGGGTGAACGGTCGGAGCACCGACGGGCGCACCCGCACGGCCTGGCCGCCGCCGCCCGGGCCGCCGCCGGCCTTCACCTCGACGTCGGCCCCGCACAGCGCCAGCAGCTCCTCGGTGTGGGCCCGGGTGGGCACCGCCTCCCGCACGACGGTGTCGCCCTCGGCCCCCAGGCCGGCCAGCAGGACGGCCGCCTTGACCTGGGCACTGGCCACCGGCGGCGTGTAGTGGATGCCGGCCAGGCCGCCGCCCCGAACGACAAGAGGTGGGTAGTGGCCGCTGTCGCGACCGTCCACCGCCGCCCCCATGGCCCGCAGCGGCTCGGCCACCCGGTCCATGGGACGGCGGGCCACCGACCCGTCGCCGGCCAGCACCGTCAGCCAGTCGAAAGGGGCGCAGAAGCCGGCCAGCAGGCGGATGCCGGTGCCCGAGTTGCCCACGTCGAGCACCGCTTCGGGCTCGTGCAGGCGGTCCAGCCCGCCGGTGATGCGCTCGCCATCGACCTCCGCCCCGAGTGCGGCGACCGCCGCTCGGGTGCGGCAGACGTCGTGGCCGTCGGACAGTCCCCGCACGACCGACGTGCCCTCGGCCCGGGCGGCCAGGAGCAGGGCACGGTGGGAGATGGACTTGTCTCCTGGCACGCGCACCCGCCCCCGTAGGGGCCGCCCCCCGACCACCCGGAGGGCGGTCATGGCAGGGGGGTGGCCGACGGCCGGTAGCCGCGGGCCACCAGGGCGGCGCGCACCCGCTCCCCGGCCGCCGCTTGCACCACCAGGACGAGCACGCCCCGGCTGCCCTCGGGCGAATGGGCGATCTCCAGGTCCTCGACGTTCACGTCCAGCTCGGCCAGGAGGGTCGTGACCTCGGCCAGCACCCCGGGACGGTCGGGCACCGGCACCCGCAGCTCCACCAGCTCGGCCGGCCGGGCGACGCGCGACGGGAGGTTGACCCGCGCCTCGCGGGACCGCTCGAGGGCGGCCAAGAGGCCGTCGCGATCTCCGGCCGCCACCATGTCGCGCATGGCGCCCAGGGCGGCCGCCAGCCGGTCGAGGCCCTCGACGATGGGACCGCGGTTGTCGGCGCAGATGTCGAGCCAGATGCCGGAGGAGCCGGCCGCCACCCTGGTCATGTCCCGGAACCCGCCGGCGGCCAGACGAAGCACGGCGGCATGCTCGGCGGCCCCGTCGGCGGCCACACCCATCAAAGTGGCGGCGGTCAGGTGGGGGACGTGGGACACCAGCGCCACCAGCTCGTCGTGGCGGTCGGGCGGGAGGGCCACCACGTCGGCCCCCAGCGCCCGGACCACGGACCGCACCCGGGTGTACGCCCCGGGGTCGGTGTCGAGGGTGGGCGTGAGGACCCAGGTGGCGCCCTCGAACAGGTCGGGGTCGGCGCCTTCCACGCCGTCCTGCTCGGATCCCGCCATGGGGTGACCTCCCACGAAGCGGGGGTGGGCGACGGCGGCCACCACCGGCGCCTTGACCCCGCCCACGTCGGTGACCACGCCGTCGCCCGCCTCCAGGGCGGCGAGGGCGGCCCCCCCGATGGCGCCCACCGGCGTGGCCACGAAGGTGACCTCGGCGGCGGGGTCGTCGCCCACCGCGTCGAGCGCCCCCAAGGCGACGGCCCGCTCGGCCCGGGCGGCGTCCAGGTCGGTGCCGGTCACGTACCAGCCCCGGGCCCGCAACGCCATCCCGACGGAGCTGCCGATGAGGCCGGTGCCGACCACCGCCGCCCGCCGGGGCGGCTCACCCGGGGAGGTCATCGCGTAGGCCGGCGGCCCCCTCCAGGTACACGTGGCGCAGTTCCGAGCGGGACCGCTCGGTGGTGAGGTGCATCAGGACACGAAGGCAGCGGGGCGTGCCGCCCACCACGGACAGCTCCCGGGCGCACAGCAGGGGAACGTCGCCCAGCCCCATCTCGCGGGCGGCGGCGGCCGGGAAGGCGGCCACCACGTCCTCCGTGGCGGTGAACACCATGCTGATGATGTCGTCGTGGGAGACGCCGTTGCGGGCCATCATCTCCCCCACCAGCTCCCTGACCCGGGCCGAGATCTGCTCGGGCGAGTCCTCCACCACCGTGGTGGCGCCGCGCAGTGCTCGCACTCCCGGGGCCACGCCCGGAGGTTAGCGGGGCGCCCGCCCCGCCTCGCGTGAGGCGGCGGCGCCCCCGCCGGCCCGAGCCGACCCCGTCCAGGCGGAGCGCGCCGGCGATCCCGGCGACGCGGCGGCCGCCTCCAGGGCCTGCACCTCGGCGGCAGTGAGCGCCCGCCATTGGCCGGGGGGAAGGCCGCGGTCGGCCAGGGGGCCGATCCGGGTGCGCACCAGGCGGACCACCGGGTGGCCGACGGCCGCGCACATGCGCCGGACCTGGCGGTTGCGGCCTTCGTGGATCACGATGCGCAGGGCGGTGGGCGCCACCAGCGACACGCGAGCCGGCGCCGTGATGCCGTCCTCCAGCTCCACCCCGTGGCGGATCCGGCGCAGGGCTCCCCGGCTCGGCACGCCCTCCACCTCGGCCAGGTACTCCTTCTCCACCCCGAACGACGGGTGGGTGAGGCGGTGGGTCAGGTCGCCGTCGTTGGTGAGCAGCAGCAGGCCCTCGGTGTCGGCGTCGAGGCGGCCGACGGGGAAGACCCGGGGCTCGGGCGGCACCAGGCCGACCACCGTCGGCCGGCCCTGAGGGTCGTCGGCGGTGGTCAGCACCCCTACCGGCTTGTTGAGCAGGTAGTGGACCAGGCCCGGGCGCACGGAGACCGGCACGCCGTCCACCTCGATGCGGGCCGCCTCGGGGTCCACCCTCCGGCCGAGGACGGCGACCTCCCCGTCCACGGTGACCAGCCCGGCGGCGATGAGCTCCTCGCACACCCGCCGGCTGCCGATGCCGACCGCCGCCAGCACCTTCTGGAGCCGGTCCCCCTCGGGTGGCCCGGTCACCCGTCGCCGGCGCCGAGCCCCCGCTCCAGGGCCTCCACCGTCTCGGGACCCGGCACCAGGTCGGCGAGGGGCGGCAGGTCACCCACCGAGTCGAGGCCGAGCTTCTCCAGGAACAGCCGGGTCGTGCCGTACAGCACGGCCTGGCCGGGGCCGGGATCGCGGCCGACCTCCTCCACGTACCCGCGGTGCTGAAGGGTGCGCATCACGGCGTCGGCATTGACGCCCCGGATGGCGGCCACCTGGGCCCGGCTCACGGGCTGGCGGTAGGCGACGATGGCGAGCGTCTCCAGGGCGGCGGCCGACAGGCGGGCTGACTGGCCGTGGAGCACGAAGCGCTCCACGTAGGGCGCCAGGTCGGGATGGCTCTGGAACCGGTAGCCACCCGCCACTCGGGCCAGGACGAATCCCCGGTCGTCGGCCGCGTAGGCGGCGGCCAGGGTGGCGCACAGCTCCTCCACCCGGACGGGAGCGAGCTCCAGCAGCTCGGCCAGGAGCTGGGGCGCCACCGGCTCCTCGGCCACCATGAGGATGGCCTCCACCGCCCGGACGGCCTCGTCGGCCATCAGCGCTCACCCATCGTAGGAGTCCACGCCGGCCAGGTCGGGGGCGGCCCGGCGGGGGGGTTCCGGACCGCCGGCACCCGCCGCGTCGTGGCCGGCGACCCCCGTCCAGACCACCGTGAGCTCCCCGAAGGTCTCCGCCTGGGCCAGCTCCACCAACCCCTGCTTGTACAGCTCCAGCAGGGCGAGGAAGCGCACGATGACGTCGAGGCGGGAGGGCAGGCCCGCGGTGAGCTGGCGGAACGACCGCCAGCCGGTGCCGGGCAGGGCGACGGCCAGCTCGTCGACCACCTCGGCCACGCTCACCCGGATGGGCGCCACGTGGTCGAGGTCGACGGTGGGAACGGGCCGGGGCGTGGTGGCCCGCAGGTAGGCGGCAGCGATGTCGTCGGCGCCGACGCCGGCCAGGAGGTCGGGCGTTAGGGCCAGGAACCGGGGCTCCAGGCCGGCGGTGCGAGGGTGGGACGCCCCCGCCGACGAAGCCAGCCGGGCCAGCACCGCGCCGGCGTTCTGGAACGTCCTGCACTCCAGCAGGCGGGCCAGGAGCAGGTCGCGCTCCTCGAAGAGGGCCAGCTCCTCGTCGAGCTCCACGTCGCCGGGGCCGGGCAGGAGGCGGCGGCACTTCAGCTCGACCAGGGTGGCCGCCACCACCAGGAACTCGGTGGCCACCTCCAAGTCGATGGTGCCCATGCGCTCGACCTCGACCACGTAGGCGTCCACGATGGTGGCCAGCGACACCTCCCACAGGTCCACCTCGTCCCGGCAGATGAGGTGGAGCAGGAGGTCGAAGGGTCCCGAGTAGACGGGAGTGGACACCTCGTAGGAGGGCACGGGGTCGAGGATACCGGCGGGCGCCTCCCGCCCCGGGGCATACCATCGGGCCATGGACCGCGTGCTGTCGGGCATCCAGCCCACCGGCGACATCCACCTCGGGAACTACCTGGGGGCGGTCCGCCAATGGGCCGCCGACCAGCACACCTACGACTCCTTCTACTGCGTGGTCGACCTCCACGCCCTCACCATCCCCCGCGACCCCTTCGAGCTGCGGGCCAAGACGCTGCAGACCGTGCTCATCCTCATCGCCGCCGGCCTCGACCCCGACCACTGCACGCTGTTCCTCCAGAGCCACGTGGCCGAGCACACCCAGCTGTGCTGGTTGCTGGAGTGCGTAGCCTCCATGGGCGAGCTGCGGCGGATGACCCAGTTCAAGGAAAAGGCGAAGGGCGGCGAGGAGTCGGCGCGCGTCGGGCTGTTCACCTACCCGGTGCTGCAGGCCGCCGACATCCTGCTCTACGACGCTGATCGGGTGCCGGTGGGCGACGAGCAGCGCCAGCACCTCGAGCTCTGCCGGGACCTCGCCATCCGGTTCAACCACCGCTACGGCGACACGTTCATCGTGCCCGAGGCGGCCGTCCCCGCGGTGGGCGCCCGCATCATGGATCTCCAGAACCCGGAGGCCAAGATGTCGAAGTCGGCGGAGTCGCCCAAGGGCGTGGTCATGGCCCTCGACGACCCCGACACCATCGAGCGCAAGTTCAAGCGGGCCGTCACCGACCCGGGCGCCAACGTGCGCTTCGACATGGAGCACAAGCCGGGCGTGTCCAACCTCCTCCAGATCCTGGCCGCCGCCACCGGGCGCTCGCCCGAGGACGTGGCCGGCGCCTACGACCAGTACGGCCCGCTCAAGGCCGACGCCGCGGCCGCCGTCATCGAGCTCCTCCGGCCCGTCCGTGAGCGCTACACGGAGCTGGCCGACGACCCGGGCGCCGCCGAGGCGGTCGTGAAGCAGGGCGCCGACAAGGCCCGGGCGGTGGCCGCCGAGGCCCTGGCCCGGGCCCAGGACGCCGTCGGCCTGCTGGCGGCCGGATGAGCGGCCCGCCGGTCAGCGCCGGCCGGCGGCGAGCCAGCACCGCCCTGCTGGCCGTCGGCTACCCGATGGCTTCGTGGGCGGGGGGCAAGCTCGTCCCCACGTTCCGCCAGCGCCGGGCCCGGCGGTTCGCGGTGCTGGAGGTGGGCACCGCCCTGGTCACCACCGGCCTGGCCGTCCGCCGGCGCCGCCTCCTGGCGTTGTTGAACGCCAGCGCCCTCGCCGCCTTCACCGCGGTGTGGGTCGCGGGCGGCCGCCGGAGGTCCTGACACCGGGCCTCATCCCGGGGGCCCGACCTGCCGATACTTCCGGCATGGACGCACCCGTGACCACGCTGCCCACGCCGTCGACGGCCCACGCCACCTGTGCCTGGTGCCGCCTCCACTTCGCCAACATCGTCGAACTGCTCGAGCACGTGGAGGGCGGTCACCTCGCCCCCGGCCCCACCGCCGCCTGAGGCCCGAGGCACCCGGTCCTCCTCAGGAGACGGCCGACGCCGAGGCGCCGACCACGGCCAGGTCCTCGACGCCGGCCACCTCGATCGTCGAGGCACCCAACCGACGTTGCTGGCGGACCTCGAGGCGGTGGGCCACCCGGCTGAGGACCAGGTTGACGACTATGTAGCAGGCGGCGATGAAGATGGCGGCCTGGAGGAAGTTGCCGAAGAAGGTGCCCGTCTGGTCGGCCCGCCGCAGCCCGTCGTCATAGTTGATGACGTAGCCCAGGGCGGTGTCCTTGAGCACGGTGATGAGCTGGCTCACGATGGCGGGCGCCATGCGGCGCACCGCCTGGGGCAGTATCACCGACGCCATGGCCTGCCCGTAGCCCAGGCCGAGGGCGGAGGCGGCCTCCCTCTGGCCCCGGTCGAGGGACAGGACCCCGGCCCGGAAGATCTCTCCCAGCACCGCCCCGTTGTAGACGGTGAGGCCGAGCACCAGCGCCCGGAACGGCGACAGGTGCACGCCTTCGCGAGGCAGGCCGATGTAGCAGAACAGGATGAGCAGGATCAGGGGCATGGCCCGGAAGAACTCGATCCAGGCCCGGGCCAGCCAGCGGACCGGCCGGATGCCCGCCATGCGCCCGGCGGCCAGGACGATTCCCGCCGCCATGGACAGGGCGATGGCGGCGGCCGCCGCCTCCAGCGTGTGCCACATGCCGACGAGGATGAACCGAAGCACCGACCAGCGGGCGAACGGTCGCCACAAGCGGCCGCTCAGCTGGCCATGAGAGGCGAAGCGGGCGCCCGCCGCCACCAGCAGGGCGGCCAGGGCCAGGCCCGCCACCACCGACCCCACGACCACCCGGCTCCTGCCCCGCGGGCCCAACTGGTCACCCAGGAATTCGGCCGCGGCCGCCCTCCGGGCCGTCACCGTCGCACCGCCACCCGTCGCTCGACCTCGCCGATGACGGCGCCCGACACCAGCCCGAAGGCCAGGTAGACGGCCGCCGCCCCCAGGAACGCAGGGATGGGCTGGCCGCCCACCGAGCTGCTCAGCGAGTCGGCCACGCTGGTCAGCTCGATGACGGCGATGACCTCGGCGATCCCCGAGTTCTTGATGAGGGCGATGAACACGCTGCCGAGGGGGGCCACCACCGTGCGCAGGGCCTGGGGCAGGACCACGATCCGCAGTGTCTGGGCGAAGGTGAGGCCCAGGGCCCGGGCCGCCTCGGCCTGGCCCCGGGAAACCGACGAGACCCCGGCCCGCACCGTCTCGGCCACAAAGGTGCTGGTGTAGGCGGACAGCACGATGACGGCCGACAGGAACGGGGAGTGGACGATGAACCCGGCCTTGGGGAGGCCGAAGAAGAAGATGCGGAAGAGCACGATCAGCGGCGTGTTGCGCAGCAGCTCCACCCACGCGGTAGCGGCCCATCGCAGCGGGGGGACGGGGCTGACCCGGCACACCGTCACCACCAGGCCCACCACGAAGGCGATGGCGAAGGAGGCCATCGTGAGCTCGACGGTGACCCACGCCCCACGGGCGAACAGGCCGAGATGGGACAGGACGAGGCCCACCCGCCGCCCCCGCCCGCCGCCCTACGGCTTGGTGGTGCTGGTGGACGACGACGTGGTGGTGGCGCCCGTCGACGACGTGGTCGAGCCCGCGGCGCCCGACGTGTAGCGGTCCACCGCCGGGGGCTGGGGCGTCTCCAAGCCGAGCTTGCCGAGGGTGTTGGCGAACGCAGTGGCCCACTCGCCGCTGGCGTAGATCTTCTCCAGGCGGTCGTTGATGAAGCTCCGGAAGGCGTCGTCGCCCTTCTTGATGCCGATGCCGTAGGGCTCGTCGCTGAAGGTGGACTTCACCAGCTTGAACGCCCCCTGGCTCTGCTGGACCAGGCCGGCGAGGATGGGGGCGTCGGTGGAGACGGCCTGCACCCGGCCGTCGGTGAGGGCCGAGGCACACTCCGAATAGGTACCGAACAGGGTGAGCTGGGCCTGGGGCGCCTTGGCCTGCAGGTTGGTGGCCGACGTGGACCCCTGGCCGCTGCAGACCTTCTTGCCGTTGAGGTCGGCGACGCTCTTGATGCTGGTGTCGTTGGCCTTGACCATGATGTCCTGGTGCGTCACGTAGTAGGGCCCGGCGAAGTCGACGACCTGCTTGCGGGCGTCGCTGATGGTGTAGGTGGCCACGACCATGTCCACCGTTCCGTTCTGGAGGAACGGCTCCCGGTTCTTGGACACCGCTTCCTGGAAGTCGATCTTGGACGTCACCGAGGCGGTCGTGCCGCCGAAGATGCCGACGGCGATGAGCTTGGCGATCTCCACGTCGAAGCCCTCCACCTGGCCGGTGGTGGGGTTCTTCTGGCCGAAGCCAGGCTGGTCGAACTTGGTGCCGACCACCAGCTTGCCCTTGGCGGCGACGGCGGCCATGGTGCTGCCGGGGGCGAACGTGGGCGGTGTCGACACGGCGGTGGTGGCGGTGGTCGCGGCCTTCTTGGAGCTACCGCAGGCGGCCGCCACCAGCGCGACGGCGACCAGGGCGACGGGCACGGCGAGGCGGCGCCGGGTCAGGGGGTTGCGCATCGGGGACCTCCGTTGGATCGGTTCAGTGAGCCAGGATCTTGGACAGGAAGTCGCGCGCACGATCGCTGTCAGGACGGCGGAAGAACTGCTCGGGTGGTGCGAGCTCCAGGATGCGGCCTCCGTCCATGAACGCTACCCGGCGGGCCGCCGACCGGGCGAAGCCCATCTCGTGGCTGACCACCACCATGGTCGTGCCCTCGTCGGCCAGCTCCACCATCACGTCGAGGACCTCCTTGATCATCTCGGGGTCGAGGGCGGAGGTGGGCTCGTCGAACAGCATGACCTTGGGGTCCATGGCCAGCGCCCGGGCGATGGCGGCCCGCTGCTGCTGGCCACCGGACAGCTCGGCCGGGTAGCGGCCGGCCTTGTCCCCGATCCCCACCCGCTCGAGCAGAGCCATCGCCTTCTCCCGGGCCGCCGCCTTGGGCACCTTGCGCACCTTCACCGGGCCCAGGGTGACGTTGTCCAGGATGGTCTTGTGGGCGAACAGGTTGAACGACTGAAAGACCATGCCCACGTCGGCCCGCAAACGGGCCAGTGCCCGGCCCTCGGCGGGCAGTGGCGTGCCGTCGATGGTGATGGTGCCGGAGTCGATGGGCTCCAGGCGGTTGATGGTGCGGCACAGGGTGGACTTCCCCGACCCCGACGGCCCGATGACCACCACCACCTCGCCCCGGACCACCGTGAGGTCCACGTCGGTGAGGGCGTGCAGGTCGCCAAACCACTTGTTGACCTTGTCCAGGACCACCAGGGGCTCGGCCACCGCTCAGGCGTCCCGGGCCGCCGCCGCCGCCAGGCCGGCCATCCCCCCCGCGGCCAGGACGGCTCCGGCGGCCAGCGCCACCCAGACCCGGCGCACGCCGGCCTCGTGGCAGGCGTCGTCGCGGGCCACGTCGTAGAGGGGGCGGGAACCGATCGGCTCGTCGAGCGTCGACACCGCCGAGCCACAGCTCACGTCGGTCGGCAGGAACGAGCGTTGGCGGTCGAAGCCCTGGAGCCGGAGCATGGGGTCGTCGCCGAAGCGGGCGTGGACGGGGACCACCACCAGCACCCCGACCACAAGGAGGCCGCCCACCACCGCTAGCAGGAGCAGCCATCGCTCCCGCAGTGCCGTCACCGGTCGTTGAGCCGGGCGATGGCGGCGGGGCGGTGATCGATCGAGCGGGCCTGGCCGAGCGTGGCGGCCAGGTCGTCGGCGCCCACGCCGAACGCCCCGGGCGGGAAGCGGACCTCGTCGGACGCCGACCGCACGCTCACTCCCCCGCCCACCTCGATGGCCTCGATCCACTCCCAGCGGATGACGGTGCGGGCGTCCCCGGGGCCGAGCCGGGACACGCCGTGGAGGTCCACCCGCAGGACGACCTTGGGCCCGAACCGCCGGGCCCGCACCAGGTCCTCGGCTACGCGCGACGCCATGGCCGGTCACTGTACCGGCCGTGTCCCTCGGCGCCCGGAGGCACGGAGCCTTCGGGCAACAGCGGCCGTCCGCTCGGTGGCCCCGGACTCCTGTTCATTGGCCGAGGATGGCTCTGGCCGGGGAGAGCAAAGGGGACTCGGGCCCCGAGAGCCAGGGGGGCGACCGCTGAGCGATACCGCTCGCTCAGCCCGGAACCACGGG
>JBHELO010000167.1:0-3161 GCA_046263055.1 Acidimicrobiales bacterium
CACCAGCCGCCCGGTGGCGGCGTTGAGCACGCCGCACACCTCGGCCATCTCCGCCTCCAGCCTCTCCCCCTCGACCTCCCGCGCCGCCAACTCCTTCACGCCATCATTGTACCAAACGTACGTTCGATCATGCAAGGGCAACCCAACGGGTACTCCGCCCTACATTGCTCCTTGAAGGAGACGAGCCTCTCGGCCGATCAACCGCTGTGCACCAGGGGCTCAAATCTCCCGAGCGGCAATGCCGCCTTGGAAGCGCACACCTCAAGGATGACCAGCACCCGAGTCCGAAGGCTTACGTTCGTGCCGTGGAAGCCGGCGACGGCTCCGGGGCGGCGGCCACCGCCCGGTCGCGGCCGGCCCGCTTGGCGCTGTACACGGCGTCGTCGGCGGCCCGGAAGAGGTCGGCCAGGCCCGGCCAACCGCTCGGATAGGACGCCACGCCCAGGCTGATGGTGACGGGCTGGGCGTCGCCGACGAACTCGGCCCGCACGGCCAGACGGATGCGCTCGGCGAAGTGCTCGGCCTCGGGGCGGTCGGTGGCGACGAGCACGAAGGCGAACTCGTCGCCGCCGATGCGCATCGGCGGCTCGCCGATCCGGCACTGCTCGCAGAGCACGACGGCCAGGCGGCGCAGCATCTCGTCGCCCACCCGGTGGCCGAACCGGTCGTTGACCGCCTTGAAGCCGTCGAGGTCGCCGAGCACCAGGGACAGCGGCAGGTTGGCCCGCCGGGCCCGCTCGAACTCCCGCTCCACCAGCTGGTCGAAGGTGTGGCGGTTGCCCAGGCCGGTGACCCGGTCGGTGGCGGCGGTGTCGGCCAGGCGCTCGACCAGGTCGTCGAACCGCCGCCGCAGCACGGCCACCAGGCCGCACACCGCGACCAGGGTGGCCAGGGTGAGCACCCACTGTACGGCCCGCTCGCCACCACCACCGCCGGCGGCCAGGGCCAGCCAGTAGGCCACGGCCACGACGGGCAGCTGGCGGGCGGCCCGCCGCCAGGGCAGGAAGTAGAAGGCGTGCACGCCGAACCACAGGTAGAACAGGGCAAAGGGGGCGGATCGGCTGCCGTAGGCCCACACCACCGAGCTGACCATGAGGTGGCAGAGGTAGGCGCACGCCTCGGGGGCCCAGGCCGGCAGCCGCCGGCGCCCGGCCGCCACCGCCGCCAGGCCCACGTAGCCGGCCACGCCGAGCAGGAGGAGGGGGCCGCGCCGGGACGCCGGCGGGGGGATGGCGAGCACGGCGGCCAGCAGCACGGTGGCCCCCGCCGCCCACAGGCACAGGAGGGAGCCGAACATGAACTCCCGCTCGACCTCGCGGTGCTCGACGAGGTCGGGCGAGATGGCGACGGCGCCCGGGGTAGAAGGCACCGCCGTCGCGAGTGGGCGGCGCCGTCCCCAGCCACGGGCCGCCCACGTCACGATCTCTGTGCCGGCCAGCCGTGCCATTCCGCCAATGCCCCCTGTGCAGTGCGGATCTGCTCTGCACAGGGGGATCGGCACGGCGGTCGGAGGCCTTGAACCGCATGACCGTGGGTGGCGGCCGGGGTACGCACCGTCGGCGACCCCGGGGGGGCATCCTCGTGAACGGGTTCACGAGGGGCTAGGGTGACCGCCGCGGCCCGATGGACGGCCGCCTGCGCCGAGCGTCGGCCGCCGTGGCGGGCTGGCCGACCCGCCCCTGGGAGGTACCCACCCCGACAGACGAGCACGCCCACGGGTCGCCGTCTCCACCTCGTACGGACGTGTCCAGGTCCCGAGCCCCGCTCGCGAGCTTGCATGGCTACAGACGCTCACCCGCACCCCAGGCCACACCTGATGCCCTGTCTTCAGGCTCCTTCAAGGAGGCGCAAGATGCGCTCACGTAGAACCCTGGCGGTCGCCGCCAGCCTGTCCCTCGCCGCCGGCTTGGCGGTCACCGACCTGTCGACGGCAGCGATCGCCGCCGCCGACACCTACGCCCATCCGTCCGCCGACAACCTGGCCGCCCTGCGAGACTGCGAAGCGAGCGGGGACTACGGCGCCGCCACCGACAACGGCTACTACGGCGCCTACCAGTTCTCGCCCGAGACCTGGTGGTCCCTCGGCTACGGCGGCTATCCCAACCAGGCCTCACCCGAGGTCCAGGACGAGGCGGCCATCCGCCTCCACGCCTCCCAGGGCTGGGCGCCCTGGCCGGCGTGCTCCCGCCACCTGGGGCTGACGTCCCAGTCGGCACCGGTGGCGGCGCCGGTGATGGTCACCGCCGCCGTGCCCGTGGCCGCACCCGTGGCCGTTGACACCGGGCTCTCCGACCGCCAGGTCGAGCGCCAGCAGCGGACGGCCGACCGGGCCCGTGAGCGCCAGGAGCGCTCGGCCCAGCGCCGCCGCCAGCGTGACCGCAGCGGCGACGACGTGGGGTAGCCCATCCGCCCTCCCCACCTGGGCGGGAGTCGCGCCGCGCGCGACTTCTGCCCTCGTGGGGAAGACTCCGGGCATGGCCCGCATCGTCGACACCATCGCCGCCTTCGAGGCGTACGCCAAGAAGGCGAACCTGGAAACCCCCATCCGCCGGGAGCTCCAGTGGAAGGAGGGCTACGAGTCCGCCTTCCCCGAGGTCTTCGAGCCCTTCAACGCCGAGCACGGGTCGCCCGAGGGCCGGGCCGCCCTGGTGAAGGAGCTCGGCAACGTCCGTCGCCGGGTGGCCGAGGCGGCGCCCATCGTGGCGGCCCACATCGAAGAGGTGGACGCCGCCCTGCCCCGGGCCCTCGGGCTGCCCGCCGACCCGTCGCCCCTCCACGTGCTGCTGGTGGGCAGCTTCGCCACCAACGCCGCCGTCGGCCGGCTCGGCGACGACGTGGCCGTGTTCCACTGCCTCGAGTGGTTCCAGTCGGCCGAGGGGGCCCGCGTCCTCGTCGCCCACGAAGCCACCCACGCCTGGGCCCGGCTGGCCACCGGCGAGGCCTTTCCCGACGACGACGCCGCCGCGCTGGCCTTCGCCGAGGGCGTGGCCATCGCCGCCTCGCGGGAGATCGTGCCCGACCGCCCGCCCGCGGAGTACTTCTGGTACGGCCACGGCGAGGTCGAGCACTGGCTGCCGTGGTGCGAGGAGCACCGCGACGAGCTCCTCGTCACGTTCGCCGAGGGGCTGGGCGCCCCCGAGACGGTCGACGCGTTCTTCGGC